>CAMNJZ010000091.1 GCA_946541955.1 uncultured Lachnospiraceae bacterium
TATACGGATCGGCCTATAGCGGAAATTAAAAACGGGAAACACGTTGATATATTTTGAAATTGGTGCTATACTTTCTGTAAAAATAAGTTATTAACACAAATTGCGTTTTTAATTTTGAGAGGTGCCAGATATGAAGCTTTTGAGAATCACAGCGAATGGTCTGCCGCTATTTAAGGAAAAATTGGATATATGCTTTTATGCACAGCAGAGAGTGTCAGAAGATCAAAAAGGAACCCTTTACCCCTTATTTTCCAATGTATATCTGAACCCGGCCAATGGCTTTATTGGAATCAATGCTTCAGGCAAGACATCTGTATTAAAGGTTATACTGCTGTCACTGGGCATACTTAATAATGACCCCATTAACCATATTGAGACCAGGGATATTCTGGGAAGTGCAGAAAAAGCAGAGTTGAATATTTTTTTCTATTCTGAGTTAAGCAAAGAAATCTGCTTTCTTGAAACCATAATATCCTCAAAACGAACGAAAATAGAGGGCGTTGTTTATAGAATTCTGTCTGAGAGAATTTGGTCGAAACAGGCAGATGAGGTAACTACTCGAAAAGCTCTGCTTGATTTTGCAGGTAAGGATCCTGTGATGATCAGAAGCGGACAGGAGGATTTTCTGTCAGATGATGTCAGTATCATGATTGCCCGTAATAAGAGGACCGGAGAAAACATAGGGGTGGTGAATTTGCTTCAATTCACGAACGTGAATGTGCTGCCTTTTTCTGACAATATACCGGAAGAGGTCATTACCTATCTGGATCCGACAGTTGAAAGACTGCAATTTGACGAGAAGGATCAAAAAACGGTCATTCGACTGAAGTTCAGAGGAAAAGAAGAAATTGTAATGAATGATCCGATTCAGCTGAATAATTACCTTTCGTCTGGCACTGTAAAAGGGATAATTACTTTTACGCTGGCCCAGGAAGTTCTGCAAAAGGGAGGCTACATCGTAGTTGATGAAATAGAGAACCATTTTAATAAAGAAATCGTAACTACACTGATGCGCTTCTTTATGGATACCAGGTTGAATAAGAATGGTGGTGTATTGATTTTTTCAACGCATTATCCGGAACTATTGGACGAATACGACAGGAATGACAGCATTTTTATAATCAGAAACAGAAACGGGATTACTGTGGAAAATCTGAGCACGATACTGAAAAGAAATGACATAAAAAAAAGTGATGCATATCAGAGTGGATTCCTTGAAGGAACAACTCCTATGTACGAGGCGTACATGCGACTGAAGAAAAGCATGGCCGCTGCGCTTAAGTAGGAGGATGCCCATGGAGTTGGCAAAATATAAGGCCTGTATCTGCGAAGGCTCGGCAGAGAACGCCATCATGGACATTCTTCTAGATCATAATCTCCTGATTTTTACAAGGGAGGAAATGCTGGAAGAAGAGGTCATTCGGTGCAGGGATGGCAAACGTTTTGAAGAAAAATATTTAAGAAAAGGTTTTCTGGAGAAGATATCAGTAATCCGGATACTTGATTCACGACATGAGAATTTTAAGCTTAGCAAGGCTTATGAGCATAAAGTGGATGTTATTAATGTAATTACTGCTCCGGAGATTGAGATGCTGATTATCTTTAATGAGAATAAATACAAAGAGTTTAAGAAGTCCGGAAAGAAACCAAGCGATTTCTGCAAGAAAGACTTAAGAATGGCAAGTGTGAAGTCGTACAGCTTCGTAAAGGATTATTTTGCAGATCCTGATGTACTTCTGGCGGCAATCAGGAAGTACCATGAGATGTCAAATATTCGCAAAGGTGAATATACATTGTTGGATCTTTTAAAAATGTAAAGATAATAGTTTATGTAATAACAGGAAGAGGGTGTGAAGAAATAAAATTTTCTCCATACCCTCTTCCTCTTGCAGAAAAATTTGGTCAGCCCAGGGGAATTTCGACGATTTCCGCCATGCGGACAAGGCAGTTCTCGATCTGGCCGGAGATATCGGTGATCATACGCTCGGAGATCTCTTCATTCCGCTCTTCGCGCAGGGAGGCCATGACCTGGTCCCGGATCTGTTCGCTGATCCGCTCCAGCCGGGTATCGAAGTAGGACATGGGCATGAGCTTTCGGAAGGGGATGGGCAGGTTGGTCTTTAAAAGGGTCTCCTGCATCTTGTCCTTGCCCAGAGCCAGGACCAGGGCCGAGATCACGATGCCGGCCACCACGCCGGGCAGGCCGCTGGAGATCAGGGCGATGCCGCTGCCCCCGCAGAGGAGGGAAATCAGGACGGTCACGATGGCGTCGATCATGTAGGTGATTTCCTCCACAGCAAAGACGTTCCTGGCGTCGATTTTGATGTCGATATCCGAAAGGGACAGGTAGGAGGAAAGGCTCAGGGCCCGGTAGGGCACGTTGTAGCGGATACAGATGGGCTGGGTCTCGACCTCCAACGCATAGGAAATCTGCTTCATCCAGGCCGTGACGGGGCCTGCCAGGAGGGCTCTGGTCTCGTCGGTATGGAGCCAGGCGGTGATCTCTTCCTCCAGGGCCTGGTCAATGTCGCAGAGCCTTTTGATCCTGCCCTCCCGCCAGCGGATGATGCAGGGCAGGACTGCCTCCTTGAGGATGGGCATGGTCAGGGTCTCGACGGCCCTGCGGTAGAGGTCATCCAGGTTTTCCTCCACGATCCGTTCCACGGTGGAGGAGTCCTTCAGGCGTTCGATCTCCTTGCGGAAGAGGCGCATGTCCTCGTCGATCTTGCCGCACCAGGCAAGGCCCCTGGCTACGGAAAATTCGGGCTCTGCACTGGTGATGACCACCACGTCCGGATAGACCTGGCGGCACCAGTCGGCCAGGGCCGGAAGCTTGGAAACGCCGCCGGTCAGAAAGAGAAGCTCCGGGGGCGTACCTGTGATTTTCTCCCGGGTCTGGGCCAGACTTTCTGTGAAGACCTGATGGAAGGAACGGCCGGAGAGCTGGGGGGCCTCCCTGTAGAGGATCCTGTCGGCAATGGTCTTGTCGATCCGAAGGGTCAGATCCAGAGGCTCTGCGCCCAGGATCCGGATGGTCTGGGTGCAGCCGTACTTCTCCCAGTAGGCCTGATCAGCAAAGTACTTTTCCTTCAAACGTCTGGCCGCAAATTCGCAGTAGCTCCGCCAGGGCTCGCTTTCGGCAAAGACCCTGCGGATTTTGTCGGCGTCCGGGGAAGCGCTGACCGATGCCTCCAGAAGAAGCTCGTCCATGATGCCGCCGCCCAGACGGACCTCGCCGGCTGTCTGGAGCTCCACCTCCCTGCCGGCCTCAATATAGGCAAAGTCTGTGGTCGAAGAGCCCATGTCCACCACCAGAACGGGGTGGGAGAGGATGTCATAGCCCACCTGCAGGTGCCTGGACTGGCAGGCGCTGACCAGGGCGGCCCGGGACTCGGAGATGATCTTTACCGGAGGATAGCCCAAGCGGGTAAAGATGGACCGGTAACGCTCCCTGTCATGCTTGCCCCAGCCTGCCGGGCAGCCGATATAGAAGCAGCTGTCCTCGCCCTTAATGACACTGCCGGCTTCATAGAGTTCTCCCAGGACGCCGGAGGCGAAGCTGGTGATATGGCCTGCGGAGGCGGGATCTGTCAGGAAGCTGCTCTTGAAGCGCAGGTGGCGTTCCACTGCGTCGGGATGGTAGCAGGCGTTCTCTCCGATGACCATGTTCCGGCTGGAGAGCCTGGCCCAGGCGGTAATGAAGCTTGCCGCGCCGCCTACAGGCAGGATCCGGGGCTCTCTGTCCCGGTCTTTTTCAAGCAGGGAGACAGCGCTTTCGGCGTCTCCCAGGTCAAATCCATAGAATTTATTCATTTGCCAAAGGCCTCCTTTCTCAGCAGATCCCGGCCAGGCCCCTTGTCAGAAGGACAGTCCCGCTCTTCATGGCGGGCCGGATGGTCCTGTCCGAGGGGGCGGGCACCAGATCGAAGAAGGCGGCGGTATCCGGCCCATATTCGATCAGCTCGATCCCGTGCCGGTGCAGATAGAAACGGATCTCAGAAATCATATCTCTGGCGTAGCTCTCGTCGATTCTGCTGTAGGCGGACTCCAGAATGCCCGCCATCAGGTCCAGCTCATCCTTTTTGATGGGGGAGGCGCCATGGCTTTCCAGGCCGGGAAGGCCATTTTCCGAAATTCCCATGGCGCTTTTCTGCCGGACGTCCTCCAGGTTATGATCCACCACATTCAGCAGCATGGACAGGCTGTGATAGACCTTCTCGGAGTCTGTTTCGGCTTCTGCAAAGACCTCGCCCGGTACCTGGGGCATGGGGGCGGCCGATTTTCTGCCGGCCCAGAAGGCTCCCAAAAGGCCTGCGCCGAAGAGGAGAACGGACAGGGGCAGGAGGGTGACGGCCCCCAGAACGCCGTTCCCGAAGGCCAGCAGCAGGGCCCCGCCCGCTGTGCAGGCTGCGCCTGCCGTGAAGGGCACAAGGCCTTTCGGGGAGGTCTTTGCTTCTGCAGCAGGCAGGTGCCTGTTGAAGATCCGGGGCTCTCCCATACTGTCCAAAAGGGGCAGGGCCGCCCTTGCGGTCTGCATGGCATAGTAGGCCTCTTCCCCGGTCTTCTTGTCCGGATTGGCTTCATTGTACTGGAGCAGGATCCGGTTCAGCTCCTCCTCGCAGACCTGAATGACCCGGTCCGCACCGGAGGCCTGGGAGAGCCTCTGCATAAAGCGCTCTTTATCGCGTTCAAGAAATTCTTTGATAGTCATGGAAGGGGACCTCCGGCTCTTTGTAAGCATACGTTCCACTAACTTTCAGTATAGCAGAATCTTTATCTGAAAGGACCGCAAAGAGTGATAAATGCGCATGGATTTCCTTTTCAGACTGAAGAAACGAATAAACGTCTGTAACGTGTAATTGTGCTAAATAAAGAACAATTTAACGTCGAAAAACTGAAACATATGATAAATATTGCCGATATAATGGAATTGATTATCATAGAAAATGTAAAAATGTTTAATGGGGAGGTGTTTGTCTTCGGACAGGCACAAGACGATCTTTGCTTTGAGCAGTTTTCTTCTTCTTTACCTGACTGCTTTGATCATAGATGAAAATGGAAACTATATGAGGAGGTTTATGATGAGCAAAATTCAACTGAAAAGATTCATTGCATCCACAGCTGTTGCTCTTTTGCTTGCTTCCAACATTGCCCAGGCGGGAATCCCTGTAATTTCCTATGCGGCTTCCACTGAGACCCAGGAAGAAGAGGTGCCTCAGGCTGAAGAAAATGTTGAAAAGCGGGCAGAACAGGAACCGGAGGTAACGGTGCCTGCTGCTCAGGAAAAAGAAGAACCTGTACAGCCTGCTTCGGAAGAGAAGAAGGAAGAGACAGCAGAAACACCTGTCGAACAGCCTGCCGAAACGCCTTCCGAAGATGAAAAGGAAGAGACAGCTGCAGTACAGGAAACTGAGGAAGAAGTCCCTTCGGAAGAAAAGGCGGAAGAGACAGAATCCGCCAAGGAAGAGGAAGAACTGGCGGAAGGATCAGCCAGGGCTTTCAGAGCCGGAGCAGGAGAAACAGACCTGACAGGCATGATTGCAAGCATTGAGGTGGGCCCCAAGAAGGGACAGAGCACGACGGATGTGCCCAGGGACAGCAAGATTGATGTCGCCGTTTCTTATACGATCGACAACAGCAAGGTCGGCGAGGCCCAGGCCAGCACGACGTGGGTCTATGACTTGACCGGCATGGTCAACGATCCGGATGGCTTACTGTCTTCCATTTCAGGCGCTGGTGGAGAGATTATGCAGAGCGGTGCCTCCAGAGGCACCTATAGGATCGAGGACAATAAGGTCTATCTGACCATTACGGATCTGGAATGGCTCAATGCCCAGGAGCGTGACATTAAGGGTACCTTTGACCTTTCACTGGATCTTGACGCTGACAAGGTCAAAGACAGAGGCGGCTATACCTTCGATTTCCCCGGAGGCGGAACACTGCATGCCGACTTTGAAGAGGTAAAGGTCGAGGGTGAAAAGAAGGTTGGTACCCAGTACAATCAGCAGCCCTATAGCAGCGGGCAGGAATTTGATTTTACCAGCTCAGATAATGGTGATGGTACGTATACGATGTACTACAGCGCCAGGGTAAAGCCCAATGCTTCGCTGACATACCTGTCTATGACAGATACGCTGAGCGGCAGCCAGACCCTGGTAGACGGAAGCATTCAGCTGAATGGCAGCACGATTTCTTCTGAGTTTGTAACTACCAGCGGAAGTGGCTTTGAGGCCAATATCAGCGGATATCTTGAAAGTACCGGTTCCTCTGTTAAAAAGGGACAGGATTACACCATTACATACAAGACCACAATCCCGGAAAGCGCTATGAAATCGGGCCAGGGCAATACGGCGACTTTCTCTTTTGCCGGCCAGACCCAGACCTATACGACAGACATTGTACCGACTGTCAAGAAGAGCTATGACTCTCTGGCAAAGAAGACCTACTCCGCAGACGGCGACGGCGCAGGAGCGGTCATTACCTATACCATCACGGTAAATCCGGAAAAAACAAATATGGCCGGCAAGACCATCAGCGATGTCATGACGGATCTCCTCCTGCTTGAGGGGGATATCACGGTCAGTCCCGCCATTAACGGGCAGACAACCCTGGAGCCTGCTGGAACCAGGTTTTCGGATGAAGAGTTCAGTAATAACAGCTATGAGGTATTTAAATATACGTTCCCTTCAGACGGGACCTATACGGATACCTATACGATTACTTACAAGGCTAAAATCCCTGAGCATTCCGGCTCCTTCGAAGGAAAGCAGAAGGTGGATAATACCTTTACTGTAAAGGATGACGATGGAGAAGGTAATTCCAAGACGACCGGCGAGTTCACCTTCCCCGGTGAACCCTATGGAGTAGGTAAGGACTTCTCCTCCTGGGATTCTGCC
>CAMNJZ010000092.1 GCA_946541955.1 uncultured Lachnospiraceae bacterium
GAAAAACAGTCGAAAAAGGAGAGGGAACGAGGATGACATCATTAATGGAACTTATCAGGACAATCTGATCCCGGCGTTTCCATTCCTTCCGACATGGAATATATTGTATCTGTAGGACTGGGAGACGCTTAAAGGCCCCATCCCGGCCCCTTTGCAGGCATCTGTGAAAAAATGCTGCGGTATATGGAGGTGAATTATGGCAGGAAGAGGACCAGGCGGCCCCATGGGCGGAAGATATATGACAGAAGAGGAAAAGGCAAATCAGCCCAAGGTGACGCCCGCGCTTTTAAAGCGGGTCTTTTCCTATCTGACTCCCTACTGGAAGCAGATGGCCCTGGTCATTCTGGCTATCTTTGTTTCCTCGACCTTAAAGCTCCTGCCTTCGGTGCTGACGGGGCGGATCATAGACGATGGTCTGATCGCCAGAAATATGCAGGCCCTGATTTCCCTGATCCTTCTGTCCCTGGCAGTGACGCTGGGAGGCAATCTGATCGGGGTTCTGGAAAGCTATCTGAACAACTGGATCGCCCAGCACATCACCTATGACATGCGAAACAGTATGTACCGACATCTGCAGACCATGTCCCAGCGCTTCTATACGACCAACAACCAGGGCGATATTATTACCCGCATGACCTCGGATATAGACGGCGTCCAGCGGATCATAACCAATACCCTGACCGATATTCTGTCCAATTCCATTACCCTGATCGTAGCAGTCGTTGTCATGTACAGACAGAACTGGGTCCTGGCCACCGTAGGCATTCTGATCGTGCCTCTCTTTGTGATCCCCACAAGAGCCGCCGGCAGGACCAGATGGACCATCACCCGGGAATCCCAGGAATGCTCCGATCAGATCAACGGGATCCTCAATGAGACCCTGTCCGTATCGGGCCAGCTCCTGGTCAAGCTCTTTGGCCGTGAGGACCACGAATACAGGAAATATGAGGAAGCCAACCGGAAGATGATCAATCTCAACATTCGGGAGAGCATGGCGGGCCGCTGGTTCATGGTCATCCTCAGTACGACCTCCAGCGTGGGCCCCATGCTTCTCTACCTGGTGGGCGGCATCCTTATGATGAAATATGATTCCAGGCTGACGGTGGGCGATATCACAGTCCTGGTGGGTCTTCTGGGCCAGATGTACAGGCCGGTCAACCAGCTGCTTAACATTCAGGTGGACTGGATGCGGTCCATGGCCATGTTTACTAGACTGTTTGAGTATTACGACATGCCTGCCGAGATCCGGAATGCACCGGATGCGGTCAGTCCCTCATCCACCGACGGATCGGTCTGTTTTTCCCACGTGCAGTTTTCCTATGACGGCGACAGGCAGATTTTAAAGGATATCAGTTTTGATTTAAAGAGCGGCGACTGTATTGCCATTGTGGGCCCTTCGGGATCCGGCAAATCCACCATGATCAACCTCATTCCCAGGCTCTATGACGTCCAGGGAGGCCAGATCACCTTTGGCGGGATTGATGTAAGGAAGCTGGACCTGGCATTTCTGCGCCAGAGCGTCGGCATCGTATCCCAGGAGACCTATCTCTTCAACGGCTCCATAAGGGACAACCTCCTCTATGCCAAATTTGACGCCAGTGAGGAGGAGCTGATCGAAGCCTGCAAAAAGGCCAATATCTATGATTTCATCCAGGCCCAGGAAAAGGGGCTGGATACCATGGTGGGCAACCGGGGACTGAAGCTGTCGGGCGGCGAGAAACAGAGGATCTCCATTGCCAGAGTGCTTCTGAAGGATCCGGCGCTTCTGATCTTTGATGAAGCGACGTCGGCGCTGGATTCCATCTCGGAACAGAAGATCCAGGATGCCATTGATCCCCTGATCGAATCCAGGACCTCCATTCTGATCGCCCACAGACTCTCCACCATTCTGGCGGCCGATGAGATCCTGGTGGTCAAGGACGGAAAGATCGCAGAAAGAGGAAAACACGCCGATCTGGTCAGGGCCGGCGGAGTCTATACAGAGCTTTATGAGACCCAGTTCAGAAAGGCCTTGAGCGGGGAACTGGGAGGAGAGAAGGCCGGCAGCGATTATGAAGTGAGTGATTATATCGCGCCGGGAGATGAATATTGAGCCTTGGAAGGCTGGTGAAAAGATGTATGCATTTGTATATGCATGCATCTTTTCATTATTTATGCACTGGATGAAACCCTGAACAAGGTAAAATATATACCAAATGTATCTGAATATTCATTTATATATGACATTTTGACAAGAGTTTGCAAACAAAGCTATTTTGTAATTTTGAAAATCTCTGTTAGGATAAAAAGTGAATATATTTACATCTTATTCAAGCGTGAGGGAAATATGCAAAATATGGTATTACTTCATTCTGACGACTCTCTCTTCAACGACATTCATCTTTGTACCTGCGGAAGACAAAAAGCGCAGCCTCTGAGCGGCTGGGGACCAGCTGTTAAATCTTATTATTTTATTCTTTTCAATATACAAGGAAAGGGAACCTATACTGTCGGAAAACAGACCTATACAATTGAGGAAAATCAGGGATTTCTGCTCGAACCCGGACAGAAGGCCCAGTACCAGGCGGATGAAAAAGAGCCCTGGAACTGCCTCTGGATCGGCTTTGACGGCAGAAGGGCGCAGGAATACGTAAAGGAAATAGGGCTCGGGGGCCAGAGACTGGTTTTTCAGAACCGGTATCCGGAGGAGCTCTCCCGAATCATCGACAGGATGCTGGAGCAGAATCAGTCCGAGCGGGAAAATGACTTTTTTCTCCAGGGATTCCTGTTTCACTTTCTGGCGGTCCTGGTCAAGGATCTGAGTATTGCCCCTGAAAAGGAAAAGCAGGGCAACTATTATGTTGCAAAAGCCCTGGAATACATCCGGGCGCATTATGAAAATCTGAAGATCCAGGAACTGGCGGATTATGTCAATGTCAACAGGGGATATCTCTACAGTCTCTTTATGATGGAGCTGGGCGTATCTCCCAAGGAATATCTGACGACCTTCCGGATGACCAGGGCAGCGGAGCTCCTTCGAAGCACCTCCTATGCGATCGCCACCATAGCGGCCTCCTGCGGCTATCAGGATCCGGCCCTGTTTTCCAAAGCCTTTCACAAGGCCTATGGCATGTCGCCGACTACATACAAAAAGACCCACAGGGAAGACGTGGAAAAGTATAATCCTGCATAAAACAGAAACCGCCTCATTCGAGGCGGTTTTTCTCATTCTCAGGACAGTTTCTGGATGGTATCAAAGAAGCCGGGGTAAGAAACGTCTGCACATTTTTCATCATCCAGAAGGACCTCCCCCCGGGATACCAGACCTGCAACGGCAAAGCTCATGGCCAGGCGGTGATCTGCGTAGGTTTTGATCACAGCGCCTGTCAGGGGCTTTCCGCCCTCAATGATCATGCCGTCCGGCGCAGGCACCACGTCAGCTCCCATGGCCTGCAGGTTTTCTGTGACAGTGGCGATCCGGTCAGATTCCTTGACCTTCAGCTCTGCGGCGTCCCTGATGACCGTCCTGCCTTCTGCGCAGGCGGCCATGACAGCCAGGACGGGGATTTCATCGATGAGGGTGGGAATGATGTCGCCTTCGATGACAGTGCCCCTCAGAGGAGAGCAGCTGACAAGAAGGTCTGCCACAGGCTCATCCGTATCCTTCCTGTTGAGATACTTGATGCTGCCGCCCATGGCCTCGGCCACCTTCAGGATGCCTGCCCGGGTGGGGTTGATGCCAACGTTTTTGATCAGGATCTCAGAGCCGGGGACCAGAAGGGCGGCCGCAATGAAGTAGGCGGCAGAGGAAATATCCCCCGGTACCAGAACGTCTCTGGCGTAAAGCTCCTGGCAGGGCTTTATGGCAGAGCGGTAGCCTCCCTGGCAGGGGGCCGTCTCGACAGAGGCGCCAAAGCCTGAGAGCATGCGCTCGGTATGGTCTCTGGAAAGAGCCGGTTCAATGACGGCGGTCTCACCCTCAGCGTAAAGGCCGGCGCATAAAATGGCGGATTTGACCTGGGCGGATGCAACCGGAGAATGCCAGGTGATCCCCTTCAGGGGACGGCCGCTGATCTGAAGCGGGGCGCAGCCGTTGCCCTGCACAGACAAAATGTCTGCGCCCATGGCTGTCAGGGGATCCATGATTCGCTTCATGGGCCTTCTGGCAATGGAGTCGTCGCCCGACAGAATGGACTGGAAGGGCTGGGGCGCCAGGATGCCGGAAAGGATCCTTGTGGTGGTGCCGCTGTTGCCGGTATAAAGCCGGACAGGGTCTGTCAGGGGAGAAAGGCCATGCAGACCTTTTCCGCATACTTTGACCTCATGGCTGTCCTCGGAAAGGGAAATCGAGACCCCGAGCCTGCGGAAACAGTCGATGGTGGACAGGCAGTCGGCGCCGTTTAAGAAGCCCTGAATATAGGTCGTTCCTTTGGAGAGGGCCCCGAACATGACAGATCTGTGGGAAATGGACTTGTCACCGGGAATGGTGATTTCGCCCCGCAGGGGGCCTTTTTGGGATATCTGAAGCATAGTTTTTTCCTGTATCTGATTTTTAATGGATCACGAAATCGTGATCGGCCAGAAGCCAGTTGGCGTGGTCCAGGTCCTTTCTGGTATTGAATTCGATCCGGAGGACGCCTTCCTGGTACTCTCTGTTGTGATTGATATTGAGGTTCTTGATATTGATGCCGGCGTCGCCCAGGATTCTGAAGACCTCGGCCAGGATACCGGGCCTGTCGGGGATATCGACGAAGGTCTCAAAGATCCGGTAGATCTGGCCGCCCGCCAGATCGGAGAAGGTGTCTCTGTAGCGCCTTGCCGAATCGAACCAGCTGTAAATGGCTTCTGCCTCATGCCTCTCTATATGGCCCCGGATTTTCTGAAGCTCTTCCACGTAGTCGTCAATCAGGGGCAGCATATTGGCGGCGTTGTTCAGGCAGATCTGCTGCCACATGACGGGGGAAGAGCCTGTGATCCTTGTGATATCCTTGAAGCCTCCGGCTGCAATGGTCCGAAGGACTCCCTCCGGGCTGTCGCTGTTTTCCACCAGATGGACCAGGGAGGCGGAAATGACATGGGGAACGTGGCTGACAGCGGCCGTGGCATAGTCATGGAGGCTGCTGGACAGGGGCAGGGGAATGGCCCCCAGAGATACCACAAATTCCGTCATCCAGGCGGTATATTCCTCAGGGAATTCCGGCTCCGGCGCCAGGATATAATAGGCGTTCTCCAGAAGCTCGGCCTTGGAATTGCGATAGCCGGTCCGTTCGGAGCCGGTCATGGGATGGCCGCCGATAAAGAAGGAGGCAAGCCCTTCCTCCCTGACAGCCAGAGAGATGCTGGATTTGACGCTTCCTACATCGGTGAGGATGGTCCCTTCCTTCAAAAAAGGCTTCAGCGTCCTCAGATTGGATATGTTATGGGAAACGGGGGCGCAGAGGAAGATCATGCCGCAGCTTCCGAATTCTTTTCCGATGACCGGCAGGGCCGTATCGACCACGCCGTCCTGGACTGCTTCCCGAAGGGATTCTCTGTCAGGATCGCAGGCAATGATCCTGGCGCCGGGGATCGTATTTCTGATGGCTCTGGCAATGGTGCCGCCGATCAGTCCAAGGCCAACAAAGCCAAAAACATCAATCTGATTCATATATGTACTCAAACCTTTCTGCAAATAAATGCGCTTTGGTGGGATTACTATATCACTTTAACGCATCAAAGGCAATGCGGAGTAAAAAAATGGAAGCCTTCCAGGATGCGCCTCCGGCAGGATCCGGAAAGGAGAAAGGGGCCAAATCGCGACGAATTAGAGAAGGATTAGAGAAGGTGACCAGAATTTCACTTGCAGTTACAGGCCATATCTAGTAAAATGGACAAGGAATTTTGTTTGAACGCAGAGAACGATAGCAAAATTCGACAAGTAATCATATAGTGGAGGTCACAGCATGAAAGTTTACACAACCGATAAGGTTAGAAACGTCGTTTTACTTGGTCATGGCAGTTCAGGTAAGACTTCACTCGCTGAGGCTATGGCATATCTTGGCGGCATTACTTCCAGAATGGGCCGTGTAGAAGATGGCAATACAGTCAGCGATTTCACCAGTGAAGAAAAGAAGAGAGGATTTTCCATCCGTACTTCCGTTATTCCTGTAGAATGGAATGACATTAAGGTCAACGTTCTTGATACCCCTGGTTACTTTGACTTCGTAGGCGAGGTTGAAGAGGCAATGAGCGTTGCAGATTCCGCAATCATCGTTGTTTCCGGCAAGTCCGGACTTGAAGCCGGCGTCGAAAGAGCATGGGATCTCTGTGAAAAGTTCAAGCTGCCCAGAATGATCTATGTTTCCGATATGGATATCGACAATGTTTCCTATCGTGAAGTCGTAGAGGCTCTGTCCGATAAGTATGGCACAAAGATCGCTCCCCTGAACTTCCCCATCCGTGAGAACGGCCAGTACAAGGGCTATGTGGATGTTATTCAGGAGAAGGCTTTCCAGTGGAAAGACAAGGGCAAGGTCGAAATCGCAGTGCCTGATTTCTCTGAAGAATACCTTGAGCACTACCGTGACACTCTGATGGAATCTGTTGCAGAGACCAGCGAAGAGTTCATGGAAAGATATTTCGGCGGCGATACCTTCTCAGACGCTGAAATCAGAAGCGCTGTCAGAATGTCCATCATGGACGGTTCTGTCGTTCCCGTAGAGTGCGGCGCAAGCACTGTCTGCAGGGGCGTTGCACAGCTTCTGGATGATATCGTAACAAACATGCCCAGCTCTGACACCCGCAAGGTCAACGGCATCAACATGAAGAACAACGAGATCTTCGAGGCCAACTTCGACTTCTCCAAGCCCAAGTCCGGCATCATCTTCAAGACCATCGT
>CAMNJZ010000093.1 GCA_946541955.1 uncultured Lachnospiraceae bacterium
CTGGTAGGGAGACCAGGACCAGCCCCGTTCCTTTTCATAATTGTGGAGGAAGGTCTTGTTGGCCTTCTCGTAGTCGTTGAAGAGCTTTTCGACCTCGGCCGAATTGTCGTTGGTCCCTCCGTTGTACCAGCCGTACTGGTTGTAGAAATCGGCGAACCATTTGGTCCCGAAGCGGTAGCCGTGCCTTGCATAGAGCTCGTTGCAGGCCATGCGCAGGAGCATGTCCATGGGATGGGCGCTGTCGTTTCGAAGCTCCTCCAGGTCCTTTTCCGTGAGATAACGGATGGAGCTGTCGGCAAAGACCTGGCCGTCGTCATAGAGCCTGGAGTAGGAGGGGCCGGTCAGGGAGGCGGCCACCTTGTCGCAGTTTTTGCCCTGGCGGTAGGTGGTGCCCCAGGCGGTGGGGGCCATGTATACCACGCAGTCCTCGCCGGCGTCATACCTTCTGCGGACCGAGCTGCCATGGACGTAGACCCAGGATTCGGAATCCCGGTAGGTCAGGGATTCCTGGTCGGTGAAGTTGGAAATAAAGTCGGTGGTGACCAGGAAGAGGTAGTGGGTGGCCTTCTTCATAAAGGCGCTGTCGTTCAGGGCCTTGCGGCCGGCGGACCACTGGGAAAGGATGTCTCTGTCGTCCTGGTCCACGTCGTCGTAGGTCACGTCCGTTTCGTACCATTCTCCGTCCAGCTGGACCAGGTTCCAGGCGTGGCTCTCCCAGCTGCCGGAGTCGGGCCCGGCAAGCCCCGCCACATAGATGCAGGGGATCCCGGCCTGCTGGAGCAGGTATTCGTAGGCCAGAGCGTAGCCTGCGCAGACGCAGCAGCTGTCTGCCCCCCGGCTGTTTTCCACCAGGGCCCCGTAGGCGCTGTAGCCGTAGTCGTTTTGCTGGGGATTCTCATACAGGTTCTCGTCGTAGTAGACCCTGTCCATCAGGGCGTCGTGGATCTGCATGGCAATGCAGGCGTCGGACTGGCCCAGATCGATCCTGGACAGGAAGCCTTCCGCCGCCTGGTTGAAGGCGTTCATTTCCTCCCGGTAACGGCTGTAGGGCTCATTCAGGGAGAGAGTAAAGCGGTATTCTCCGTTGGCGTCCGCTGTATTGGAGTAGCTGTAGTGGAGGGATCCGCACTGGATCCGCTGCCAGTACCAGAAGAGCTCCGGATGGTCGTAGAGCAGAGACCATTTGGCCCTGTTCCAGGTGGCGTTGAAGGCATCGCTCTCCCCCTGGCAGCGCAGATAGACGGTGGCGGAGACGGAGGTGTCATCCGGATAGGAGAGGACTGTATAAATGGCGTCATAGAGCTCCTGCTCCTCGGCTGTCAGCTGCTCATAGTAATAAAAGTAAGGCGCATCGTTCCGGATCAGAGAGGCAGAGGAAGCCCGGTAGGCGGTAGCAGGCGGCGCTTCGCTCTCGGTCCCCTGGGGCGGGGTATCGTCTCTGGCGGGCAGATCGCCTGCCCGGAGAGGGGTGGTGCCTGGGTCTCCCACAGAGACGGTCTCTGTCTGGACCGGGCCTTCCTGGACCAGGCTGTCGGAGTCGGCAGATTCCTCTGCGGGCGCTGCCCCCTCAGCTTCTTCCCCGGAATCGGAGACGGCGGTCTCCGCACTTTCTGCAGCTTCTTCCTGCTCTGGCATTTCTTCCTTTGCTGTCTGCGCTGCCCCCGGCCCGCAGGCCCCAAGGACCAGAGACAGGACCAGGATCCATAAAGCGGCGTTTTTGTACCTGAACATTTTTCATCCCTCCTTTGGAAAAAAGAAATGACATTCCTTCTTTCCAACAGGATACCATATCCCCGAAAAAAGAGCCAATCTGCAGGCCATCTGAACAGGAAAGGAACAGGAAAGCTTAACAGGAAAGGCGGGGCTTTTGGGGAAGGCCCGGTGTAAGATGAAAAAAGAGTAACAGGCCCATGCAAGGCAGCAAAAGAAAAAGACAGGTAAGGAGAGCCTATATGAAGATCGTGAATTTTCAGAATGACAAGAGAAAGATCATTGCCACCGTCGGCAACCTGAGCGTCCTGGAATATATGAGCGACGCCAGCGTATCTCCCTTCAGCGCCGAGAAGGAGTATTTTATGAGCAAGATGGGAGTCAGGCGCAGACAGGTCATCTGTAACCTCAACGGCAAGAATTCCGTCATCACCCAGGCGGGGGCCATGCAGTGGACCGGCGGAAAGGTCCAGGCCACCAGCGGGATCAAGGGCGTAGGCGATCTCTTCGGCAAGATGGTCAAGGGGGCCGTGACCAAGGAATCTGCCGTCAAGCCCGAATATGTGGGCCAGGGCATTCTGGTGCTGGAGCCCACCTACAAATATATCCTGCTTCAGGACGTGGGCCGCTGGGGCGAGGGCATGACCATTGAGGACGGCATGTTCCTGGCCTGCGAAGGGACCGTCAAAAACAAGCTGGTCTCCCGCAGGACCCTGTCTTCGGCCGCCATGGGCGGCGAGGGTCTTTTCAACCTCAGCCTCTACGGGACCGGGGCCGTGGCCCTGGAGTCCAACGTACCGGCCGAGGAGCTGATCGAGCTGGAGCTGGAAAATGACGAGCTCAAGATCGACGGGTCCATGGCGGTCTGCTGGTCCACCGGTCTGGACTTTACCGTGGAAAAATCCTCCAAGACCCTGATCGGATCCGCCATCAACGGCGAGGGCCTGGTCAATGTCTATAGGGGCACGGGCAGGGTCCTGATGAGCCCTGTGGCCCTGACCAGCTCCCTCCAGGCAGCGGCCTCCAGGACCCTGCCCAAGGGGTAAGAATGCCTTGTAAAGAACAGGCATACTTTGTTAAATTTTTCCCCGAACTCTTTTCTTTTTCCAAAAATGTGCTAAGATGCGCACTGAAAACCGAGAAAGGAGTTCTATGCACGACAATAAAACATTGATGCAGTATTTCGAGTGGTATCTTCCGGATGACGGACTCTTCTGGAAACGATGCGCGGCCCAGGCCCAGCGCCTGAAGGAGAGGGGCTTTGACATGATCTGGCTTCCCCCTGCCTATAAGGGGACCTCCTCTGCTGACGTGGGATATGGGGTTTATGATCTGTATGACCTCGGTGAATTTGATCAGAAGGGAACCGTCCGTACCAAGTACGGGACGGCCCAGGAATATAAAGAAGCAGTCAAGACCATGCAGGAAGCGGGCCTGGAGGTCCTCGCTGACATCGTTCTGAACCACCATACCGGTGCGGACAGAAAGGAAAAGGTCATGGCCGTTCCCATCGCCTACGACAACAGGGAAAAGGTGATCGGGACCGCCAGAGAGATCGAAGCCTGGACAGGCTTTGACTTCCCCGGCAGGAACGGCGCCTACTCCGATTTCAAATGGAACAGCAGCCACTTCAACGGCACGGATCTGGACGCCGCCACGGGCGAGAGAGGGATCTTCCGCTTTGAGGGCAAGGACTGGACGACGGAGACGGACTCGGAGTTCGTCAACTTCGACTACCTGATGGGCGCCAACGTGGATATGACAAACCCCGAGGTCATCGCTGAGCTGGGCCGGTGGGGCAGCTGGTACTATGACCAGATCCACATGGACGGCCTGCGTCTGGACGCGGTCAAGCATATCGGTTTTGAGTTTTACCGCGAATGGCTGAAAAACTTCCGGGCCCATGCGGGCAGGGATATCTTCGCCGTGGGCGAATACTGGAGCGCCGATCTGGACAAGCTCCTCCACTATCTGGAGGTCACGGAAGACTCCATGAGTCTGTTCGACGTGCCTCTGCATTTCAACTTCTACAACGCCTCCATGGCGGACGCCTCCTATTCCATGAAGAACCTGGTATCCGGGTGTCTGACAGACCATAAGCCGGCAAATTCCGTGACCTTTGTGGACAACCATGACACGGAGAACGGCCAGGCCCTCTATTCCTTCATCCAGGAATGGTTCAAGCCCCTGGCCTATGCGGCGATCCTCCTTCGAAGGGACGGTCTGCCCACCGTCTTCTACGGAGATTATTACGGGATCCCCGCCCATAACAAGCCGCCGGTCTTCAACCTGGGCAAGATGGTCATGGTCCGAAAGCTCTACGCCTACGGAGACCAGAAGGACTACTTCGACGACGACAACATCGTGGGATGGACCAGAAGCGGCGATGAAGACCACCCTGATTCCGGTCTGGCGGTCCTCATGTCCAACGGTCCCGACGGCGCCAAACGGATGGAGGTCGGAAAAAACTTTGCCGGCATGACCTTCTACGATGTCACGGAAAAGTGCATCGAGCCGGTGGTGATCGACGAGGAGGGCTTTGGCCTCTTTGGTACGGCCGGCAGGAACGTGGCCGTCTGGGTCACCGAGAAGGCCTACGACAAGATCCGGATCGAGGTCTAAGAGAGAAATCGGCCCGGCGGATGAAATACTGACAAAAGCTGTGAAAGGCTGTGAAATGATACGAGAAAGAGGAGTGCGCCGCATCTGCGGTGCACTCCTCTTTCTCTTTATCTCTCTGCCAGAGCCGGGCCCTTAAAGGCTCCTGCTTCAAATGCCGCGCCTCAGAGGCTGGCGCTTTAGAGGCGGGCTCTTCAGAGGCTGCGGACTGCAGAGAGGGTGTATTCATTGCCCAGAAGCCCCAGCATGAAGAGGGGATGGGCTTCGAAGTCGAAGTCTTCGATGGGGAAGACTTCCTTCTCCGGCGTATGGACATAGAGAGCGTGGTGGAGGTAGGAGTTGTAGCCCTCCCCGGCGAACTGCCGGGAGGCACGGACCGCTGCCTGGGCGTGGTAAACGTCCCCCTTGGCCGGCGCTCTGTAGCCTGCCACCTTTATCTCCCGGAAGGAGACCAAAGGGGCGGACCGGTCCGCCTGCCCCTCCAGAAGGATCTCGCAGCCGGAAAGAAGGCGCTTCTTATCTCCGTTCTGGGGGAAGGCCAGGAAGGTGGTCCTGACCCTTCCTTCTTCCGCATCAGGAAGGAGATCGGACTTTCTGCGAAAGCCGATCCGTTCTCCGCCCAGGACCAGGTCGAAGGAAAAGCCGCTCTCTGCCAGGCGGGAGGGGAAATCCTCCCCCTGGGATTCAATATAAAATGCAAGTCGTTCCTGAAAAGTCATAGTTTACTGTCTCCGGTGCAGGGCTCAGGGCGTCTGCACGCTGCCATCGGCCGCTTCCTCGCTCACTGCGGTCTCGGATCCGAAGATCTTGTAGCCGAAGAGATAGAAGCTGTCGTCTCCGCTCTGCATCCGGGCGATGAGGCCATAGAGCAGGCAGAGAATGACAAGGCCGATCAGAATCATGTTGCTGCGTCTTACACGGTCGGGATCACGCATAAGGTCCCCCTTTCTCATGCAGATAGTTAATCCAGAATAAATACGTCGTCGGGCATGTAGGCGTCTTCGCCCAGGCAGATCAGTGCGGTCAGGTTGGAGGTGGTGAAGATCTTGGCGCCCTTCCAGCCTTCTTCGCTTTCGCCCTGATTCTTTCTGGCCTCCAGGATCTGGGCGGCCTTATTGGCGTCGCTGGAAGACCTGCACTCCAGAAGCATCATTTCTACAGGCTCGCCGTCCGGGGAAAGATAGCAGACCACCTGGATGGGATCCAGGTCTGCCACGCCGGGATAGACCTTCTCGATGGCGTCCTTTTTGGTCTCCCTGACAAGGTTGGGCTTGGCCTTGCCCTTTTCCTCCTGGATGCTGATCAGGATGGTGGCCACATAGTCCAGGGAGAGACCGGTGGAAGTCTCATAATACTCTTCCTCGGAGGGAGCTTCGTATTCCTCCGCTTCTTCTTCCCCTTCTTCCTCCTCCGGGGCGCCGGTCTCGGTCAGGTCCA
This sequence comes from uncultured Lachnospiraceae bacterium, assembly GCA_946541955.1. Classification (GTDB taxonomy): domain Bacteria; phylum Bacillota; class Clostridia; order Lachnospirales; family Lachnospiraceae; genus CAG-791. The sequence goes on from CAMNJZ010000093.1 coordinate 5,767, forward strand.
TTTCTTCCTCACCGGACTTATCCACATCCTCCTCTGTTTCTTCTTCTTCCTCTGCCTCTGCCTCCTGGACTTCTTCCTCCTCGGTGATGGGGCCCTTCTCCTGGGCAGTGCATCCGGCGATCATGGAAGCGGTCAGGACTGCAGACAAAAGTGCGGCAATCAGTCTCTTTTTCATAATACAGATATCTCCTTTCTACAAAAAGCAGCCAGAAGGCTATGCATGTTATTGTAGCAGAGTTTCAGGAGAAAAAAAGCCATAACAATGTTAATTTTGCCAGGGCCGGGCGCTCTCTTCCTGCAGGCGCGGCGGCCTTTCTCCGGCCCTGGCATGAAAAAAGGAAGGAATCCTGGCGGATTCCTTCCCATAAAGCACTGCCGGAAAACCGCCTTTTACAGGGAGGCGGCGGCGCCCAGGGCGACGATGATCATATCGCCGAAGGTGGTCTGCCTTTCCTCGGCGTCCATGGCCTCGCCCGTCACAAAGGAATCGGAAATGGTCAGCATGCAGGCTGCCTGCTTGCCGAACCGCTTTGCATTGTGGAAGAGGGCGAAGGCCTCCATTTCGATGCAGGTGCAGCCGTTCCGGATGGCGTTGGCGTCGCTCTGGCTGGTGGGCTCCTTGTAGAATACGTCGGAGGAATAGACCCTGGTGGGGATGACCTCGATCCCGTTCTGCCATGCGCTCTGGGTCAGCTTGATGTTGAGCATGTGGGAGGCCTGAAGGACATAGTTCTCCTGTCCGCACTGGATCTTGGCGAAGTTGGAATCGGTCCAGGCGTCTCTGGCATAGACGACGTCGCCGACGTTCAGGCTGGGGACAAAGCTGCCGGAGGATCCGCAGCGGATGATGGCTTCTACGCCATAGTCTTTGAAGAGCTCATAGGAATAAATGCCGATGGAGGGCATGCCCATGCCGCTGGCCATGACGGT
>CAMNJZ010000094.1 GCA_946541955.1 uncultured Lachnospiraceae bacterium
TTGACTTCAACGCAGGTCCCGCTGCAGTAGGCGACAGAACTATCGCAGAGCAGGGCACAGAGCTTTTCTACTACATCCTGGATGTGGCCAGCGGACGAAAGAAACCCTATACAGAGCAGTACGGACTTGAAAACGATCTGTGTGTCTTCAACCCTGCTCCCATTACCTGACAGACCCATAAGTTACTCCATAATAGATACGGAAACGGCGTCTCTTCCATCCCCGGGAAGAGGCGCCGTTTCTGTCAGGTGCTGTTATGGATATGGATGTTCAGGCTTTGTCGACGGATCTGGTCACGATCAGATCCGCGTCATAGCCAAGGACTTTTGAAAGGATGACTGTGCCTTCTTTTACCGGAGCCTCCAGAGTGATTCCACGGATGGCTTCCATGACCCGGAAGATATCCTTTTTGGGAACGGGCGCCGTCAGGCGGACGCTGGCCAGGGGCATCTCGCCTGCCCTTACAGCCACGGAGGTGGCAATGGTCCTTCTGGGATCTGTCAGCTCCTGGCGGACATATTCCTCGCCCCGTCTGCAGGTCTGGCCCTCCACGCTTTGAATCACAAGGCTGCCGTCTTCTTTCTTTTCATAGTCTGCCGTGATCCGGCAGCCGTTCGGACATACGATACAGGTAAATTCTCTTTGCATCTTTCTTCCCCTTTCCTATGAGATGGATACGTTGATGCTGCCTTCTCCGGAGAGCTTTTCTTTTTTGATCTTCAGCTGGATCATTTCGGCAGGAAGGACCTTTTTTAGCTTTCTTGTCAGGATGGCCTTTTCTCCCTGGGTCACCTTCAGGGTCACGTTTTCCAGCGGCCGTCTGGGACGGAGGGAAAGCAGGAAGTCCCTTTCCCCGCTGACCTTCTGAGGCAGGGCGTGGCCCACGTTATCGCCCGCTGTGACAGGGACCGGGCATGCGGGAAGGGAGCCTTCCCTGACATAGGCGGCGGCCCCTTCTGCAAGGGTCTCGGCCTCCATGGAAACGAAGTCCACCAGGTCATGGACGTGGAGGACGTTGCCGGCAGCAAAGATGCCGGGGACCTCTGTCTGATAGAATTCGTCCACCAGGGCCCCTTTGGTATGGTCGTCGAGGGCGGCGCCGGCGCCGATGGTCAGCTCGTTTTCAGGGATCAGGCCCACGGACAGGATCAGGGTATCGCATTTGTATTCCTTTTCCGTGCCGGGAATGGGCTGCATATGGTCGTCCACCTGGGAAATGACAACGCTTTCCAGGCGGTCTGTTCCCCGGATATCCGTGACGGTATGGGAAAGGTAAAGGGGAATGCCGTAATCGTTCAGGCACTGCTCAATGTTGCGGGGCAGGCCCGAGGCCACGGACATGACCTCGAAGACGGCGATGACATGGGCGCCTTCCAGGGTCAGGCGCCTGGCCATGATCATGCCGATATCGCCGGAGCCCAGGATGACGACCTCTTTTCCGATCATGCGGTTCTGGAGATTGATATAGGCCTGGGCGACCCCGGCCGTCATGACGCCGGCGGGCCTTGTGCCGGGGATGGCCAGAGCGCCTCTGGTCCTTTCCCGGCAGCCCATGGTCAGGATCACGGCCTTTGCCTGCACCTGCAGAAGGCCCGCTTCGCCTGCTGCCGTTACCAGTTTATCCCTGGTGATCTCAATGACAGTGGTATCCGTGATATAGGGGATCTGCCTTTTTTCCACTTCCCTGATAAAGCGGGAGGCATACTCGGGGCCGGAGAGACTGACGCCGAAGCGGGTCAGCCCGAAGCCGTCGTGGATGCACTGGCGGAGGATCCCGCCCAGGGAATGTTCTCTTTCCAGGATCAGGATATCCCTGATCCCCATATCATAAAGCCGGACTGCGGCGGCAAGGCCGGCAGGACCGCCGCCTACTATGACTACATCTGCGTATTTCATGCTTCTCCCCTTACCTTTCCTGTAAAAATGACCCCGTTTTCTCTCTGGTAGCGGATATCCTCCGGCGCAAGGCCCAGCTCCTCTTCCAGCATTTTTGTGATCCTGGTCTGGCAGTATCCGCCGTTGCAGCGGCCCATCATGGACCGGGTCCGGTTCTTGATTCCGGTCAGGGTATGGACCCCCAGAGGATTGTGGATGGCCTCCAGGATCTCGGCCCTGGAAACATTCTCGCAGCGGCAGACGATCTGGCCGTAGTCGGGGTTTTTCTCGATGGCCTTTTGTCTTTCCTCCATGGTCATTTCACTGAAGCGGCGCAGGACCTTTCTGCAGGGATCGAAGGAGACGTTTTGGGAAAGGGGGCTGCCCTCCGCCTTCTGCCTCTCTGTGATCTTCTGTACGGCCCTTCTGGCCAGGGGCAGAGCACAGGTCACGCCGGGCGATTCGATGCCCACCAGGTTGACGGTATGGGGCTTTTGGGGATCCGCCTCCAGGATAAAATCCAGGACCTCGCCGGTCTTTTCGTCGCAGTTCTTCCAGCGGATGCCGGCAAAGTTGCGGATGAAGTAGTCCCGCTTCATCTGGTGGAACATGGTGCTTCCGTCCCGGAAGAGCCCGTCCAGCCGGTCCTTGCGGTTGGCGTAGTCCTCCCGGCCTTCTGTCAGATAAGAGTCGGGGCCGACCAGGATATTGCCGTCCACGGTGGGGGTGGCGTGGGTGGCAAAGCCGCCCTTGTCGTTGGGAGCGGGGTAGACTGGAATGGAAAGATATTTTCCCGCCTTTTTGTCCAGCACGTAGTATTCGCCCTTAAAGCCCTTCTGGTAATATTCGGGATAACCCAGCATGGCTGAAATCATGGGGGAGAAGGCGCCGGCACAGTTGATGACCCAGCGGGAAGAGAAGTCTCCCCTGCCTGTGTGGAGAATATAGAGGTCCTCCTCTTCCTGCCTGTCTATGGCGGTGACGCCTGCGCCGAAGCAGAAGGCGGCGCCGTTCTTTGACGCATTTTCTGCCAGGGCGATGGTATACTGCATGGGATCCAGGATGCCGGAGGAAGGCACATACATGGCGAAGTTTCCGCCGGCATAGGGCTCTATGGCCTCGATTTCCGCCCGAGTCTCCAGCATGCGGATCCCCTCCACACCGTTTCTTTCACCATTTTCCTTGAATTTCAGGATGTTCTCCCGGTCGTGGTCCGTAAAGCCCACCACCAGCTTGCCGGTCCTTCTGAAGGGGATGGAAAGCTCGGCGGCGACCTTATCGAATTCCCTGTTGCCTTCCACGGCACACTCTGCCTTCAGGCTTCCGGTCTTATAGGTAAAGCCGGCATGGAGCATGCCGGTATTGCGGCTGGAATTGCCTGTGGCCACGTCCAGTTCCTTTTCCAGGACCAGGATCTTCAGATCCCACCTGGACAGTTCCCTTGCAACGGCGCATCCTACGACTCCCGCGCCGATCACTGCTGCATCATAGATCATATGCTGCCTTCCTCCTCTCATCAGACAGTTCGGATATGTCCGGATCAGAATGTAATGGTTTTTCTTACGGATTTAAGTGTAGCAGGAAGGCTGCCCGGGAAAAACCGGAGGGACAAAGATGGGACAGGATGGGCGCTTCAGGATACAATTTTGTACAAATTTGTTCAAAGAAGAAAGGAAAAGGAATATACTTAAATATGGAAGAAAGAGGGCCTCTGAAGGAAAGGAGGACTGAGGATGGAAGGCGTGCGCTACAGGACGCTGCCGGAGAAAACGGCAGACGCCCTTTCCGATTATCTTTATCAGGAAAACTACCGGGTAGGCCAGAAGCTCCCCAACGAGCTGGAACTGGCAGAGAGCTTTGCGGTCAGCCGGGGGACTCTGCGCAGGGCCGTGGAGATCCTTCAGGAGAGGGGGATCCTGGAGGTCCGAAGGGGGTCCGGCACCTATATTTCAGGCCGCATGGGCCTGTCCGACGATCCCCTGGGGCTGACTCTGGTCAGCGATAAAAAAAGACTGGTCCAGGATATGCTGGATGTCCGCCTCATGATCGAACCGGACCTTGCCATGCTGGCGGCGGAGCGGATCACGCCCACCGAGATCCTGGCCCTGGAGGAGATCTGTGCCAGGCTGGACAGGGCCGTGGAAAAGGGGGAGAGCTACTATCAGCTGGACATCGAATTCCATCGCTATATAGCCGGCTGCAGCCGGAATCTGGTGATCCACAGTCTCTATCCGGCCATCGTAAGGACCATTCTGCTCCAGGAATCCATTACGGACGTCCGGAGAGGGAGGGAAACCTCCGGAGCCCACCGGGAGATCTGCCGGGCCATCGCCGCCCATAAGGGGAGCGAAGCCGCCTACGCCATGCGCTCCCACCTGATGAAGAACAAGGAGCGGTTCCGCACCCTGCCCGGCGAATTTGAAAAGACCTGAAAAAAACGGTGCAAGGGCAGGAAGGATGAGACTATAATAGGGGGGAAGCGGAAAACCACTCGGAAGAGAGGCTTTTCACTTTGGAGCCTGCGCCGCCTTCGGCGCATGACTTTGCAGACCCATAAGAAAGATAATCTGTACAGAAAATCCTGAAAGGAACAGAAGGAGGAATTACCTATGCTCAAAAACCCCAGGCAGACAAGAGACGAGATCATCGCATGGATCCGGAAATATTTTGAGGAGAACGGCCCTTCCTGCACGGCAGTCATCGGGATCTCCGGCGGAAAGGATTCCTCCGTGGCGGCGGCCCTTTGCGCGGCGGCCCTGGGGAAGGAAAGAGTCCTGGGCGTTTTGATGCCCAACGGCGTCCAGAGCGACATATCCGATTCAAAGCTCCTGGTGGAATCCATCGGGATCCCCCATGTGGAAATGAATATCGAAGCCGGCTTCAAAGGCATGGAGGAGATGCTGCAGTCCAACAGGGACCTGCAGAAGATCACGGGAACGGCCGAAATGGCCAGGGAAGCCAGGATCAATCTGGCCCCCAGGCTCCGCATGGCCACCCTCTATGCCGTGGGACAGATGCTGCCGGGCGGCGGCCGGGTGGTCAATACCTGCAACATGTCCGAGGACTATGTGGGCTATTCCACCAAGTACGGGGATGCGGCCGGCGATTTTTCGCCCCTGTCCGCCCTTATGGTCCATGAGGTCCTCCAGGTAGGGGAGACCCTGGGCCTGCCTGAAAAGCTGGTGAAAAAGATCCCCTCCGACGGCCTCTCCGGCATGTCGGACGAGGACAAGCTGGGCTTCACCTATGCGGAGCTGGACCACTATATCCTGACCGGCGAGTGCGAAAACAAGGAGCATCAAAAGCGGATCGACCGTCTGCATGCCCTCAATCTCCACAAGCTCCGCCTCATCCCCCGCTATATGCCTGAAGAGGACAGGGAAAAGAGAGAGTTCGCCTGATCCTGCCCAGGCCAGGGGCCTTTTTATGGGCCGCAGGGAAGGAAGAAAAGCATCCGGATACAGAGAAAGAGGAGCAGGACTTTGTCCTGCTCCTCTTTCTCTGTCAGATATGATCCGGCGCCACGTCCAGGATCCGCTTCAGCTCATGAAGGACCCCGTCATGCTTTACCGAATGGCCCACCAGGTCTGCGGCATGGCGGATCTCGCTCCGGGCGCTGGAAACGGTGACGCTGGCCCCTGCCTCCTGGAAGGCGGAGAGGTCATTCATGTTGTCTCCGAAGTATACGGTCTCCTCCTGGGGGACCTCCAGGAGCTCCTGCAGGAGGGCGAAGGCTTCTCCCTTGCCGGCGTTGAGGGCTACGCATTCCAGCCACTTGCTGCCGGCGCAGAGCATCTGGACCTTGTCCTTCCAGGGGGACTCTGTCAGGGGACGGCAGGCCTCCTCGATCTGATCTTCTGCGTGGAAGAGGCTGACCTTGACCACCTCCCCGGCGGGAACTGCCAGGACGTCCGGTATGTTCTCGATGTTATAGTGGTAATCGTCATGCATGAGTCGGTAAAGAGGGCTGTCCTCCCCGCTTTCGCAGTAGGTCTTTTCAGGGGTGCAGATCATGACGGAGATACCGGGGAGCTTCCGGCCACACTCCACCAGAGGGCGGATATATTCCTCGGGCACCGGCCAGGAATAGAGGATCCTGTCTGCGGTGCGGAGAATGGTGCCGTTCTCGCAGATAAAATAGAGAGAGTCTGCGATGGGGGCAAAGAGGGTATGCATGCTCTGGAAGGATCTGCCGGAGCAGGGGCAGAAGACAATGCCCTTTTTCTGCAGGGCGGTGATGACATCATAGTATTCAGGATTGATGGTGGGGGCTCCGTCGGGAACCAGGGTGCCGTCGATGTCGCTGGCGATTAATCTGATCATAGTTTTTCCTTTTCTGAGTGCAGTGCTGCCTGTTTGTGTTTTTTTGAAGGGGTATCTGTGCTATTATAGCATGAAAGAGTAAAAAAGCATCCCGCCAGAATGATTTTTGCTCCGGCCTGTTTTATTCCGGAGCGGAGGGAGCCCTGACAGAGGGTCAGGAAGAAAGGATCAGACCATGCTTCGTATACTTGTCATTGATGCCCAGGGCGGGGGAATCGGAAAACAGATCATTGCAGGCATCCGGGCCAGAAAGATTCCTGCAGAGATCACCGCAGTGGGGACCAATACCCTGGCGACTACGGCCATGCTCCGGGCCGGGGCGGATGCGGCGGCCACCGGGGAGAACGCCGTGATCGTGGGCTGCCGGAAGGCGGATCTGATCATAGGACCTATAGGGATCGTGATCGCGGATTCCCTTTATGGAGAGATCACCCCTGCCATGGC
>CAMNJZ010000095.1 GCA_946541955.1 uncultured Lachnospiraceae bacterium
GAGGAAGCCCTGCAGCTTGTTTTTGACAAGATCGATGAGGCTGAAATCTGGATCCCGGACTATGAGATCGTCAGCCGCTACCAGTCTAAAAAGAAGCAGTTCCGGAACCGCCTGGCCGGAGAAAAGGTGCCCCAGCATATCTTTGTGATGGAGAGCATCCTGGAAAAGGCAGCCTTAAAGATGGATGAGCTGGAGAAGAAGATCGAGGAATATGAAGCCTTCCAGTCGGAGATCCAAAAGCTGGAGGAATATTATACAAGCCCCCAGTGGAAGGCGGACTATGCGGCCGACGAAGCGGGAGAGTATCCGGATAAGCTGAGGCGGGGCGTGCTCTCAGAGGATGGGATCTGGAATTTGCTGGAACGAAACAGAGAGCTTGGCAGGCGGATCGGCCATGAATGACAGGGCGATCGGCCCGGCCGATCGGAAGCTGACAATGGGAGAAGAGGGACTGAAAACCCCGCCGGGAGACTGGCGGGGTTTTTTCTGGAAATTTCTGGAAATTTTTTTTGAACGCCGGCCGCACAAACGGGGTAATTTTCCGTTATACAGAATGAGAGGCTTTGAGGAAGGAGGGCACGCAGTGAATCTGGAAGAGCAATACGACCGGATCTACAAGTATCTGTTTTTTCATCTGCACGACAGACACGCAGCGGAGGACCTGACCCAGGAAGCCTTCCTTCGCTTTTTAGGAAGCAGGACCTACCAGGATGAAAACCGCCAGCTCCAGTACCTGTATACCATTGCCCGCAATCTTTGTCATCAGTACTACAGGGACAGGACAATTACCTACAGCCTGGAGGAAGCGGATGCGCCGGAGGCAGAAGGCTTCGAGCAGCCGCTGCTGGACCAGCTTCTTCTGCGGAACGCCCTGCAGAAGCTGTCCCCTGAGGAGAAGGAACTGGTGCTTCTGCGCTATGTGAATGAGGTCCCGGTTCCCGTGATCAGCGGCCTCTGTCAGATGTCAAGGTTTGCAGTCTACAGAAAACTCAGAAGGATCCTTCAAAAGGTCAGAATCGAAATGGAGGCGGAGCAGGATGAACAGTGAGATGATGAGGACACAGATCCGGGCCCTTTGCCAGGCTCCCCGGCCGGAAGGGAAAGAAGCCTTCTTCCGGAAGGTTAAGGCGCAGGGGCTTCTGCACCGGCGCCCGCGGACGATCAGCCAGTGGGAATTTGCAGCCGGACAGTTTTTATACATAGAAAAATGGGTATGGGCCCTGTCGGTATTGCTGCTCCTGCTCATCACGGCGGCCTGCCGCAGGAGCCCGGGGAACGAACCCTTTGCACTGACCCCCTTTCTTGCAGCCGGGATCCTTGCCCAGACCGGAAGATCCTTCCGCTGGAAGATGGCGGAGATGGAGCATGCTGCCAGATTTTCGTTACGAAGCGTCCTGCTGGCGAGGCTGTTTTGGGTGGGCGTCGTCAATACGGCGGGACTCATGCTGGTGGTCCTGCTGGTAAGGCCCTGTTTCTCCTACTCCCTGATCAGGGTGTTTCTGTACATGATGGTGCCCTATCTGACCGCCGCATGGCTGGGATCGGTGTATGAAAGAAAGCAGCGGGCAGACCATGGCTGGGGGAGCGTTCTGATCTGCCTTTTGTCCTCTGCCGCCTTTGCGGCTGCGCCCGCATTCCTTGCGGGGCTGTATGAAGAGAGACTGACAGTCCTGTGGGCCGCCCTCTTTATCACGATGGCGGGCGGATTGCCGGGCAGTATACGAAATTGGATAGCCAGGATGGAGGAACCGGTATGGAACTGACGGCGGACAGAATCAGCAAGCAGTATAAAAATAAGATCGCAGTGGACCGGCTCTCCTTTACTCTGACAGAGGGCGTGACAGGCCTTCTGGGATCGAACGGCGCAGGAAAAACAACGCTGATGCGTCTTCTCTGCGGCATCCTTGTGCCGACCAGCGGATCGGTGGCCTGCGGCGGAATGGATGTGTGCACGGAGGAATACCGTGATATTCTCGGCTATCTTCCCCAGGAGTTCGGCTATTATCCGGAATTCACAGGAAGAGATTTCCTCCTGTATATGTCCGCGGTAAAAGGGCTTCCACGGAGGGACGCCCTTCGAAGGACAGAGGAGCTGATCGAGCTGGTGGGCTTAAAGCCTGTGGCCCGGAAAAAGGTCCGCACTTATTCCGGCGGAATGAAGCAGAGACTTGGGATCGCCCAGGCCCTGCTTAATGACCCCCAGGTACTGATCATGGATGAACCCACCGCCGGCCTGGATCCCCAGGAGAGGATCCGCTTTCGGGAGCTTATTGCCGGACTGGGAAAAAACAGGATCGTGCTGCTCTCCACCCACATCGTATCCGACCTGGAACACATCGCCGATCAGCTGATGATCATGAAGGAGGGCCGCCTTGTCTGGCAGGGAAAGTGGCATGCCGGTAAAGAGGACCTGGAAGCCTTTTATATTTCAAAAATACAGGATGAGAGATGAGGTGGAGGGATGCTGCTGACCTTATATATGTTTGAACTCAAAAAGCTTTTCTGTACCAGGGTTAATGCGGCCGCCATGACGGGCGCTGTCATCATGCTTTTATTTCTGGCTGCTTCCTCTGTCTCTGAAAAGCAGCCTGTATCCCGGGAAGCGGCAGGGGCCCTGAACGGAAGGCAGATCGACGGAGCCCTGCTTGATGAGATGCGGCCCGCACTTCGTTATGAGAACGGCCGGTCCACAATGGAAATGGCTGAAGAGTATGAAAAGTATGTACCTGTCATGGATGTGCTGGATGTCTTTGCCACTGCGATCGATCAGGACATGGATCTTTCACAGATGCAGGGGAGCGATCTGTATGCGCTGAGAGAAAAGGAACTGGCAGAGCGGATGGAACTGCAGGAGCTTTCGGAAGAAGAAAAGGCCTATTGGCAGCGCCTTGAGGCACAGGTCCAAAAGCCCTTTGTATATGGAGAGCACAGAGGGCCCGGGGGCCTTCTCAGGGCTTTTCAGGCCCTTGGATTCTTTATTTTCCTTCTTTCTGCCATAGGCCTGTCGGGGATTTTTGCCAGAGAGACCGCGGAGGGCATGAACCAGCTCCTTTTGTGCAGCCGCTATGGGAAAAAGGACCTGTATGCGGTCAAGCTTTCTGCCGGTTTTACCTGGATTTTGAGCGCAGCACTGATCGTTCTCCTGTCAGTGATGCTTCCCTATTTCGGCCTTTACGGAACGGAGGGGACCTCGGAGATGCTGCAGCTGGTAAAGCCCCTGTCCATGCTGCCCTGCAGCATCGGCCATATGCTCTCTGTCTACACGGGGATCTATTTTCTGGCGGCGGTCCTCTTTGCGGCGGTGACCATGCTGCTGTCCCTGATGACTCAGAACCAGCTGGCGACAGTCGGCCTGCTCATGGGATATCTTCTGATCGATTTGTTCGTGGTCTTTCCGGACCGCTGCAGTCTCCTGCAGAGGCTATGGTCCCTCAGGCCCAATTCCATCCTGATGAACGCCGGCTTTTCCAACTATCGGCTGATCTCTCTACCAGGCAGGCTCCTTATGAATTATCAGGCGGCTCCTGTCTTATACCTTATCATCGTGACAGCGGCGCTCTTTATGGGACGGCGGAAATATGGAAGGCTGCAGGTCGGAAGATGACAGGCATGCAGAGAAGGCCCCGCCGGCATTTTCAGCTGACGGAAAGCAGGCAGGAAGCAAAGAAATAAAAGAGGGGGTGTGAACGAATCCATGGATCTTCACACCCCCTTTGACTTCATATTGCCACCTGCGATATTGCCTGACGGGCTCTAAAATGCAGGACTTATGCCAGGGCAGCACCCAGAGCCTTGCAGTCCGCTTCGCCGTCGTCATCAGGCGTTCCGTTGACGATTACGCTGTCTGCAGCCAGGACGGCGCCGGCCTCTTTGGCCTCGTCTTCCCAGGTGCGCATCCACTCGCCATCGCCCCAGCCATAGGAGCCAAACAGAGCGATCTTCTTGCCGGAGAGCTCGCCCTTGACCTCATCCCACATAGGCTGGAACTCAGTCTCTTCCAGGGCTTCTGCGCCCATTGCAGGGCAGCCGAAGGCGATGCCGTCATAGCCGGCTGCTGCTGCCGCGCCGAAATCGGCGGAGCTCATTACGGTAACCTCTGCACCATTCTCCTGTGCGCCTGCTGCGACTGCGTTTGCCATCGCTTCTGTGTTGCCGGTGCCGCTCCAGAAAACCACTGCTACTTTGTTCATGTTTTTGTACTTCCTTTCTGAAAATAATGATCTGTGAAAGCATTCGCTTACCATTTCTGACGGTAAGGAAATGATTGTATGCAATCGCAGCCAGGGGCTGCGTCTTACATCTGTCTGCAGCTGCCAGGCCTTAAACGACGACAGCCAGGCGGTCCAGGGGAACGCCGTCCGACCAGAGCCGGCAGTAGGATTCGGTACATCTGCGGTATTTTTCAAAGGTCTTTTTTGCCGCGTCCGCATCCCCATACACGCGCCAGGTGCCGACCAGCTTGCAGCCCTCGGCCCGGTTGGCACTGTGGGCGATAAAGCCCTGCACATCCACCGGCGGATAGCTCAGAAAGAGGCCGATCTCATGGGGAAACTCTTCCTGCAGCTCCGGCTTCTTGCAGCGGTTTAGGCGGCGGATCAGCTCGGCCACACACTGATTGGCGTTTTCATGCCGGTAGCCGGCCTTTTCCAGAAGCGCGGCCGAGTCCCTGTCGGACAGGTCCTTCTCCAGGCGGGCAGGCCGGTACAGATAGAGCAGGACCCGGCCCTTAAAATAGCGAAGGGGCAGGATCCGCAGGCCCTTAGGGCCCAGTCTCCGGTTCAGCCGGCCCAGCTCCTGCAGGGTCTGTTTCCTGTCGGCGCAGGGGCATGTGAACAGGTTTCCTGTCTTGATCCCCGCCAGCGTGGGGGACCCGAATTGTACCAGCATTTCGTCCGACATTGCTTTACCTCTCAGAAACCACGGGACGGCGCAGGGGCTTTTTCAAAGCAGCGAGTCCTCCTTGCGTCCGTAAATCCTGTCATGGAGTTATATATGCCTAACTCCAGACGAGGTTAATTATAACTAACCACGAGGCCTGTTACTACTCCAAACGGACGCGTTTTCAGCCGGCCCGGACATAAAAAAACCATGTGCACTGCATGCAGCGCACATGGCTTGGAACCGGCTTTTATAAGAGGTTTTTCATACTGTCCACGCTGAAATAGATGGTGGAGAGGTTGTGGAGGAGAGCGCCGCGGGCCGAGGGCATGCGGCCCAGGAGGCCAAGGGCGATGAGGCCGCCGTTGAAGGTCATGATGCGGCGGTAATTCGCGTCGATGCGGTCCATCAGGGCGCTGCTGATGCGGCGCAGGAGGATGAGCTCCCGCAGGTCGTCGGCCGAGATGGTGATGTCAGCGATCTCACGGGCAATGGCGGCGCCGGAGGCGATGGCGATCCCGGCATCCGCTTCGGACAGGGCCGGAGAATCATTGATGCCGTCGCCGATCATGATGACCTTGCGGCCCGCCTGGTGTTCGCTGCGGACAAAGGCCGCTTTATCCTCGGGAAGGACCTCGGCGTAGAAGTCATCCATGCCAAGGCGCCCTGCGACGGCTGCTGCGGTCCTTTTGCTGTCGCCGGTCATCATGACCACGCGGGAGAAGCCTGCGGCGTGGAGCTCCTCCACCACATGCCCGGCCTCGGGCCGGATGGGATCCTCAATGCAGAGGACAGCGGCCAGCGTCCCGCCGATCGCCAGATAGAGGAGGGAGCAGTCGTCCGGCAGGGCCTCAAAACGGGCGCGGTCCTCGTCCGTATCAGGGACCTGGCATTTTTCATCTTCAAAAATAAAGTGGTAGCTGCCGATCAGGGCGCGGACGCCGCCAATGGCGCTGGCGATGCCGTGCGCCACGACATATTCCACTCTCGTGTGCCTTTCTTCATGCACGAGATTTCTCTTTTCAGCCTCCCGGACCACGGCGTTGGCGATGGAGTGGGGGAAATGCTCCTCCAGGCAGGCTGCCAGGCGCAGCATTTCGGCTTCATCCTGTCCGCCGAAGCTGATCACCTCCCGCACACTGGGGGTCGCCTTGGTCAATGTCCCTGTCTTGTCGAAAACAATGGTATCCGCCTGGGCGACGGCCTCCAGGAACTTGCCGCCCTTGACATTGATATGGTGGTCGCTGCACTCGCGCATGGCGGACAGGACCGTAATGGGCATGGCCAGCTTGAGGGCGCAGGAGAAGTCCACCATCAGGAAGGACAGGGCCCGGGCCGCATTGCGGGTCAGGAAGTAGGTCAGGACTGCGCCGCCCAGGGACCAGGGCACCAGGGAATCGGCCAGATGGGCCGCCCGGCTCTCGGTGGCGGATTTGAGCTTCTCGGAATCCTCGATCATGGACACGATCTTGTCGTAGCGGCCGCTGCCCAGTGCCTTCTCGACCCGGAAGACCAGCTCGCCCTCCTCCAGGACGGTGCCCGCGTAGACATAGGCCCCCGCGTCCTTGCGGACCGGCAGGGACTCGCCCGTCATGGAGGCCTGGTTGACGC
>CAMNJZ010000096.1 GCA_946541955.1 uncultured Lachnospiraceae bacterium
CATGAAACAAAAGGAGCGCCCGTGTTTGATATTCAGGAGGAACTGAAAAAACTGCCCGGCAAGCCCGGGGTATATATCATGCATGACGATAAGGACGCCATCATCTATGTGGGCAAGGCCGTCAATCTCCACAACCGGGTCCGGTCCTACTTCCGCAAGATCGTGGGCCGGGGGCCCCAGATCGACCAGATGGTCAAACAGATCGCCCGGTTCGAGTACATTGTGACCGATTCGGAGCTGGAAGCCCTGGTCCTGGAGAACAACCTCATCAAGGAGCATATGCCCAAGTACAATACCATGCTCCGGGATGACAAGACCTATCCCTATATCAAGGTCACGGTCCAGGAGGCCTATCCCAGGATCCTTTCCTCCCGCCGGATCGAAAAGGACAAGGCCCGTTACTTTGGTCCCTTCACCAGCGGCCTGGCGGTCAAGGAGACCATCGAGCTTTTGAACCGCATCTACGGCCTCCGGGACTGCAGCCGGAACCTGCCCCGGGATATCGGGAAGGAGCGGCCCTGCCTCAACTTCCATATGCAGCGCTGCCAGGGCCCCTGCACCGGCAATGTGACAGAGGAGGCCTACCGGGACAAGGTGAACGCCGCTCTGGAATTCCTTTCCGGCTCCTACGGGCCGGTCCTGAAGGATCTGACCGAGCAGATGAACCAGGCCTCGGAAGAGCTGCGCTTTGAGGACGCCATGAAGTTCCGGGACCTTATAAAGAGCGTCAAAAGCGTTTCTCAGAAGCAGAAGATGTCCGACAGCCCGGGAGAAAACCGGGATATCATCGGGGCCGCTGTGGAAAAGGAAAACGCCGACGCGGACGGGGTCATCCAGACCTTCTTTATCCGGGACGGCCGTCTGATCGGCAGAGAGCATTTCTATATGGCCCATGTGGGCGGCAGGCCCGAGAAGGAGATCATAGGGGACTTCATCCAGCAGTTCTATGCCGGCACCCCCTTTATCCCCAGGGAGATCATGCTGCCTGAGGAACCGGAAAACCGGGAGGTCCTGGAGGCCTGGCTGAGCCTGCGCAAGGGAAGCAGGGTCTCCCTCGTCATCCCCAAGAAGGGGCAGAAGTCCCGCCTGGTGGACCTGGCCGTGGAGAACGCGGCCCTCATCCTGTCCAAGGACAGGGAGAGACTAAAGCGCGAGGAGGGCAGGACCATCGGAGCCGTCCACGAGCTGGAGGCCCTTCTGGGCCTGAAGAGCTGTCAGCGGATGGAGGCCTATGATATTTCCAACATCAGCGGCTTTGCCAACGTGGGCTCCATGATCGTCTATGAAAAGGGCAGGCCCAAACGAAGCGACTACCGGAAATTCAGGATCAGATCCGTGGCCGGCCCCAACGACTACGCCTGCATGAAGGAGGTCCTGACAAGACGCTTTACCCACGGCATGGAGGAGCAGAAGGAGCTCTCGCAGAAAAACCTGGACCAGACCCTGGGCTCCTTTACCCGCTTTCCGGACCTGCTCATGATGGACGGCGGCCGGGGCCAGGTCAATATCGCCCTGGAGGTCCTTCGTGAGCTGGGCCTTTCCATTCCCGTCTGCGGGATGGTCAAAGATGATAACCACAGAACCAGGGGATTATATTATAATAATATTGAAATTCCCATCGACCGTCACAGCGAGGCCTTCAAGCTCATCACCCGGGTGCAGGACGAAGCCCACCGCTTTGCCATTGAATACCACAGGTCGCTTCGCAGCAAGGCCCAGGTCACATCCAGACTGGACGAGATCCCGGGCGTGGGACCCGTACGCAAAAAGGCCCTGATGCGGCACTTTGCGTCCATACAGGAGATCATGGAGGCGGCGCCCGAAAAGCTCGCGTCCATCCCTGAGATCAGCGAAAAACAGGCGCAGGAGATTTATGATTATTTCCATGGCCAGGGCAGCGGAGAATCAGCAGGATAAAAGAGGTAGATATGTCTGTAGTACGTTTAAATGAACTGATGGAGAAGCAGCGGCTGACAAACCTGACCCCGGAGATCGATCCCAGACGGGTCAAGATCCGCCAGCCCGATATCAACCGCCCGGCCATCCAGCTGACCGGCTATTTCGAACACTTCGCAGGCGAAAGACTGCAGATCTGCGGCCTGGTGGAGCACGCCTACATGGAAAGTCTGTCCGAGGAAAGAAAGCAGGAGATCTATTCCCACCTGCTCTCCTTCTCCATTCCGGCGGTGATCTTCTGCAGGAATCTGGAGCCGGACGAGACCTTCGTGAAGATCGCCAGAGAGAACAATGTCTGCGTCCTGATCACCAGGCAGGCCACCTCCTCCTTCATGGCCGAGGTCATCCGCTGGCTCAACGTCCGTCTGGCCCCCTTTATCACGGTCCACGGCGTTCTGGTGGATGTCTACGGCATCGGCCTTCTGATCACGGGCGAGAGCGGCATCGGTAAGTCCGAGGCGGCCCTGGAGCTGATCAAGCGGGGACACCGCCTGGTATCGGACGACGTGGTGGAGATCCGCCGGGTCTCGGAGGAGACCCTGATCGGCACGGCCCCCGAGATCACCAAGCACTTCATCGAGCTGCGGGGCATCGGCATCATCAACGTCAAGAGCCTCTTTGGCGTATCCAGTGTCCGGGATACCCAGAACATAGACCTGGTCATCGAGCTGGAGGACTGGGACAAGGACAAGGAATATGACCGCCTGGGCGTGGCGGACAATTATAAGGAATACCTGGGCAACAAGGTGGTCTGCCACAAGCTGCCCATCCGGCCCGGCCGCAACCTGGCCATCATCTGTGAGGCTGCCGCAGCCAACCACCGGCAGAAGCTCATGGGCTACAATGCGGCGGAGGAACTGTATGAAAGGGTCAACGCCAAATGGCAGGGGCCCCAGGATTTGGACGAGGATTAATTTTGATCAGACATGAACTCATAGAGGAACTGGAAAACATTACGGGGAAGGGAAGGGTCCTGACAGAGGAGCCCCTTTCCGGCCACTGCTCCTTCCGGACCGGCGGCCCTGCGGATCTGATGATCCGGGTGGGAACGGCCGGGGAGCTCCAGAGGGTCCTGGCCCTTCTGGAGGAGGAAGGGACAGAGGTCTTTCTCCTTGGCAGGGGGACCAACCTCCTGATCGGTGATAAGGGCTTCCGGGGGGCGGTCATTACCATGACAGACCCGGCGGGCCATGCATCTTCGGACGCGGCGGGAGAGGAAGCCTCCGGAGACCTGGACAAGGCGCCCCTTTGCCGGATCAGCCTGGAGGGAAGGACCCTGACGGCGGGCGCGGGAGCCTCATTGCAGCGCATCGCCCTGACGGCAGCCAGGGCCGGCCTTGCAGGCCTTTCCTTTGCAGCCGGGATCCCCGGATCTCTTGGCGGCGGCATCGTCATGAACGCAGGGGCCTACGGCGGAGAGATGAAGCAGGTGGTAAAGTCCGTCACCATCCTGGAGAAGGGAAAGGTCAGGACCCTTTCCTGCCAGGAGATGGACTTCGGCTACCGGACCAGCTATATGAAGCATACGGACGGGGCGGTCCTGTCGGCCCGGATGGAGCTGACCCCGGGCGATCCCGGCGAGATCCTGGAGGAGATCCGGAGCCTTGCCGTGAAGCGCAGGGAAAAGCAGCCCCTGGAATACGCCTCTGCGGGCTCTACCTTTAAAAGGCCCCAGGGACCCGGCCTTTATGCAGGCCGGCTGATCCAGGATGCAGGCCTTCGGGGCTATGCCTGCGGCGACGCCCAGGTCTCCGAAAAGCACTGCGGCTTTGTTATTAACCGGGGGAGCGCCAGCGCTGCCCAGATCCGCCGCGTGATCGAAGACGTCCGGACCAGGGTCTTCGAACAGACCGGCATCCTGCTTGAAAGGGAAGTTATTTATCTTGGAGACTTCTAATTTATCCTTCAGCGCCCGGGTCAAGGAGGAAATCGCAAAGATCCTGCCAAAAAGCAGGGGGGAGCAGATCGCTTCCCTGGCGGCCCTGCTCTATTCTCTGAGCGCCCTTCGGGAGGGGCCGGAGGGGGAAATCCTCGTGGGCGCGGGCCCCGGTCAGGACCGGGCTTTCAGAAAGTGCTTTACTTTGCTGAAAAAAGGCCTTAATATAGACAGCAGATTGCATTATATAGCGCAGTCTCAGAGCAGTGACGGCATCGTTCGTACAGAGGGGGAGCCCCGGAAGTACGGCGGCATTCTGGAACTGACTGCCAAAGACAGGCAGAGGCTTTTTGACATCTTCGGCACGGAATTGTGGAATGGGACCGGCGGGGTCAGCCCCGGACTGATTCGGAACGAAAAGTGTCTGAAGGCCTACCTGCGGGATACGTTTCTGTGCACCGGCTTTGTGAGCAACCCGGGGAAGGAATACCACCTGGAGTTTTCCTGCACCAGCCAGGCGCATGCGAAGCAGATCCTCGCATCCCTGTATATGCTCGGCAAATCCGCCGGATATACCCAGCGCAAGTCGCGCTTTGTGGTCTATCTCAAGGATTCGCAGGACATCATTGACCTCCTCGGATATATGGGAGCCCATATTTCCATGATGGACATGGAGAATCAGAGGATACGCAAGGGTGTCGTCAACACGGTCAACCGCCGCGTCAATTGTGACACAGCCAATGCGAAACGGACCGTGGGCGCCGCGCAGCAGCAGATCAGAGACATCCGTTATCTGGAACAGCAGGGGATCCTGAAGCAGCTTCCTGAGAAGCTTCGGACCATGGCTGAACTGAGAGTGGAGAATCCGGAACTGCCCCTGGGAGAACTGGGACAGCTGTTCGATCCTCCCGTCAGCAAGTCCGGTGTGAACCACCGGCTGAAAAAGCTGTCTGAGATTGCTGACAAAGAGCGGTCGGCAAACCAATAGTTGCCGCCTCATGCAGGGCGGTAATGAGAACCAGATGAGGAGACGGTTATGCTAAAAAAATCAGTTAGGATTTCAAGAGCAGACGGACTGGAGGCACGTTCTTTTGCCAAACTCGTCCAGGTAGCAAGCAAGTATGACAGCAAGATTTACATGGAAACAGAGACAAAGCGCGTGAATGCCAAGAGTATTATGGGCATGATGTCACTGGAACCTGAAAAGGATGAGACCATCATCATTTCAGCAGAAGGAGCTGATGAGGCAGAAGCGGTCAGCGAGATCGAAGGCTTCTTCACAGCAGTGAAAAACTAACGAAAAGCAAAGTAAACAAATAAGAAGAGCCGGGCGCCAAAAACGCCCGGCTCATTTTATAAAGGTAATAAAAAACATCCCTGAAAAAAGGAGGGCCAGGCACCCAAATGGGCACCTGGCATATTATGAAAAAGATAATCTGATTGTACTCGTCCGCTCTGCTATAGTTATATACTACCCAAACCATTTGGACAAAAATTGAGTCGGGCTTAAACAATCTCTGAATAAAATATGAACAAATTTTGAACATGGCCAGGAAGGTTTTGCAATTGCAGGAAGGCCGTTGTATGATGTCCCTGTACGCTTTTGTGCTTTACAGCGGCAGCGGCAGGACCGGGAAGGAGGAGAAGGGTGTTCGAAGAAGCAAGACCGGAGGAAATACTCTTTGTCACAGGCAGGACCCTTTCACCGGAGGCCCTGGAAGACCTGGAGGATGCCAGAAAGAGGCTCCCGGCCCTTGGATACAGGGCCGCCTGGGTGCAGGCGGAGGGCGAAAAGGATCTGACAGAAAAGCTCTGCGCCATAGAGAGGGCCGGCAGGCTCTGCCTGGCGGATTCCACGCTTCTTTTCAGGACCCTGCATGCAGCTGGCTTTGCGGCCGCGGCCTGGTCCCATGGGGGGAACCGGGCGGATTCCTTCCCCGGCGCAGGCTATATCCTGGAGGAGCCTGGCTGGATCGACCGGGATTCCTGGAACAAGATCTACCAGCGCCTGACAGGAAAGCCCTGGAAGATCCTGGAGACGGCAGATACCCTGGTCCGGGAGTTCGTCCCGGAGGATCTGGACGCCATCTATGATCTTTACGACCAGGAGGCCCTCCGCTTTCTGGAGCCCCCCGGCCCTGACAGGGACAGGGAGAAAAGGATCCTCCAGGCCTACATTCAGAAGATCTACGGCCTCTTCGGCTATGGCCACTGGGCGGTCCTGGACCGGAAGAGCGGCGCCCTGATCGGCCGGATGGGCTTTGAAGCCCCCACGGGGCAGATGGCAAAGGCCCTGGGGGTCGACGCCATGTTCGGCTATCTGACGGCAGCCGCCTGCAGAGGAAGGGGCCTGACCGGCCAGGTCCTGCCGGCCCTTCTTGCCTACGGCGACGCCATGCTGGGCTTTGGGTCCGTGGGCGCCGAAGCGGACAGGGACAATCCCGCCTCCATCCACCTGCTGGAAAAAAACGGCTTTGAAGAAAGGGACCGGGAGGGAAGCCGGATCCTCTTTGTCAGGGAAAAGAAAAAAGCCTGAAGGCTCTTTTATAA
>CAMNJZ010000097.1 GCA_946541955.1 uncultured Lachnospiraceae bacterium
AAAATAAAGGCACCACCCCCTTGGGTGACGCCTTTGTCAAATTTCTGTCTCAGTGCAGTTTTAAAACTAATATTATCCGTTTGAAGGAGCTTGTCAAGATAATTTTTGGAAAACAGACAAAATAACGTAAATCAATGTCTTTAAATCTGTTCTTTTATGTATTCCACCACACTTTTCAGGGCAGATTCCTTCCAGGCTCCCTCCTCCGCTTTCTGGGCCAGCGGGTAGACCAGGGTAAAGTCCAGGGCTTCTCCGGGCACTCTGCCGCTGCGGGTGGGATTGAAGAAATGCTCCTTCCATTTTTCCTCATCCATATCCGCAAACTCCAAAGGCTTCAGGTAGCGCTGCTGGCGCCTGGTGGCGGAAAGGAACATTTTGGCAGCCAGAGGGGCCAGCTTTTCATACTCCTCTGCCGGCACGTTCTCAAAGATCCGCGGCAGGTCTGCCGGCACGATGTGCTCTATGCCCCGTTCGATTTCGATCCCCATGGCCTCAAAGTAATAATGGTCCCTCGTAAAGATCAGCTTCAGGAGGACGCCCTTTTCGGTATTGAACTGGGCCCTCTGGTAATCGGTGTCGAAAATAAAATTGCCCAGGGAATAAAAGATGGCCTTACTTCCCACCAGCTCATAGTTCATGGGAACGTGGGGATGATGGCAGACCACGATATCCGCTCCCATCTCCAGATAGGCCAGGTATCTGTCCCGGACATAGGGAGAAGGAAGGGAGGTAAATTCCTCGCCTCCGTGGCAGATCAGGACGCACCAGCGGCACTTCTGCCGGATCTCCTGAATTCTTTCCCGGATCAGATCCATCTCATTCCACAGAAGGCATCCGCCGTGGTCTTCGCCGGCCGGCTTGCAGCCCCGGCGGTAGCCTACGGCAAAGATCCCGATGCCGCCCGCCTCTTCAAAATAGAGGGGCCTGGAGGCCTCCTCCAGGTTCATGCCGGCGCCCACTGTCATGGCCCCGAAGTCTCTGGCGCAGCGCAGGGTATCCGCCAGGCCCTTCTGGCCTGCATCCATCATGTGGTTGTTGCACAGGTTCCAGATGTCTGCCTTCATTCTGGCCAGGACGCCGGTGATGGCGGGATCCATGGAGTGCATCAGGCTCAGATTGCTGCCGGGCAGAAGCTCCATATCCGCGCTGGAAAGGGGGCCTTCAATATTGGCGGCCACATGGTCTGCGCTGTGCAGAAAGTCCAGGACGCCCGGCGCGATCAGCTCCGGATCCTCCCACTTTCTGTCCATGTATTTGTCAAAGCCGATGTCGCCGGTAAAGGCAAAGGAGAGGCTCTCCCCCCGGACCAGGGCCTTGAAGGTATCGCCTCTGTCCTCAAAGTTCTTAAAATAGCCGTAGGAGGCGGCAGCCGGCGAAAGCAGGCAGGCCTTTCCCTGGGGCGTGATCCTTCCTGCCAGGGCCACTGCCTCATAGAGATCTTTGCACTTCCAGCACCAGTCCAGGCTGCCCAGGGAGGCCGCGATCCTTTCCCCGGTCTCGTAGCAGAGGATGAATCTGTACTCCGGATGCGCCTTGATGAAATCGATCAGAATATCATAATGGATATGCCGGTCCATGCCGCCGAGGATCACAGAGCCGGTATTGGGCACGCTCCTTACGGCCTGTATGGCCGCCTCGGGAATGGTGGAGATGGAATCGTTGTAATAATCGATCCCGCCGAAGTTTCCCACAAACTCCAGGCGGTGTGACAGGCTTTTGAAGGAAGCCATGGCCTTTCTGACAGCCTCGGGGTCACAGCCAAAGACCTCCGTGCAGATATCATAGACAAATCTGGCGTTGTACTGGTTGTGGCTGCCCAGGATCTGCAGGGGAAAGGTCCGGGGATCCTCATAGGAGATGGTATGCTTTCTTGCCCGGGTCTCGAAGGCCGGGACGGTGTCCCCGCAGAAGAACCAGTCCTCCTCCGTCTGGAAAAGGGTGATATGCTTCTTGGCCTCAAAGTATTTGTCAAAGGTCCCGTAATAGTCCAGATGCTCCTCATACAGGTTCAGGAAAACGGCTGTATGGGGAGAGACCGTCACGGTGGAAAGCTGGTGGCAGGACATCTCAAAGACCACAAGGCTGTTCTCATCGATCTCCCCGTAATAATCCAGACAGGGATAGCCTATATTGCCGACCAGAAAGGTCTTTTTCCCCGAGCAGGCCGCCAGAACGGTATAAAGCAGGGAGGAGGTGGTGCTCTTGCCCTTGGTCCCTGTCACCCCCACGGTCCTGTCTCCGAATTCCTCCAGAAAGAGCTGGGTCTGGGAGGTATATTTTTCATTCAGATGGTCGGGCCGGATCCCGGGACTTTTTATGATATAGTCATAGGCCTCCTCCCGGATCCCATCCTGTTTTCCTTCAAAGATCTCCAGGCTTTTCACCTGGCAAAATTCCCGGATAAAGCTTTCCGTAGACTTTCCCTCTCTGCCGTATCCCCAGATCAGGATCCTTTTGTCCTTCAGCTTTTCTGTGATCTTCATCTTGTCTGTTGTCCTCCAAATTAATGCCCCGGGCCCGGAATTGTCCGGGTCCTTTGCATAATAATTCCTGCAGTCATGGAACCGGGTTCCTGACTGCAGGAATTCTGCATCGGCTTCTTACTCATTACTGGCTGCTTCTTCCCATGGATCATCGTCGGGCCAGAAGGCCTCGCCTGGAAGAATCTCTTCCTTCTTCTCATCTGCTTCCAAAGGAGCAGCCTCCTCTGTTTCCTCCACCTGTCCTTCTTCCGGCAGGCTCCGGCTTTCCTCTTCGGGCACGCTCTCCTCCTCCGGCTCCTCCGGCAGGGGATTTCCGCCTTCCGTCTCCTCCAGGAAGGAAACATATTCCTCCGTCATCCGGCTCTCCAGGGGATCGGCCAGGTTCTCCTCCGGCTCGATGCGGAGCATCTCCCCGCCGGAGCTTTCTTCTTCCTTATGGAAGATATCTTTAATCTTGTTTTTGATCCCGTCAAAAATGCTTTCTTCCATATGCGGCTCCCGGTAAAAAACATAAAAAGGGTTTCTATACCCAGTATTTTACTAGATGTTCCCGGGAATCGCCAGTCTTTCTTGTCAAATCGGCCGGATCACCGGGTCATGGCGATCAGCATGGCGGCCGTATCCGTCATGGAATTGCCGGAGTCCATGGCGCATTTCTGCAGGTATCTGTGGGCCTCGGGTTCCGTCATGTGGTTTCTTTCCATCAGGATTTCCTTGGCCTTCTCGATGGTGCGCCTGTCCTGGTCGGACCGGATCCCGGGCCTTGTCCTGCCCGGCCTTTTTCTTTTCCGGATGCCGTGGAACATGATCTCCAGGGTGGAAAGAAGGTCCGGGATCTTCAGGGGCAGAGGGAGAAAGACCGTGCCGGGCGGAAGGTCCGTTTCTTCCACCCGCTCCGGCCTTGCGATCAGAAGGACCTGAAAGCCCGCAGGGAGATCCTCCGCCAGCTCCAGCCAGTTCATGTCCGGCAGGCGGAAGCCGCAGATCACGATGCCTCCCTCGTCGCCGCAGGCGGACAGGACCCTGGCGCCGGTCGCGCAGCAGGCAGCCACCTCGTAGCCCCTCTGCGTCAATATGCTTTTTATTTTTCGGGAGTCTTCGGCATGTCCAAAGGCTACTATGATTTTTTGCATCGCTTTTAAAAATCAGTACATGCTCAGATAACGGTCCAGCTCCCACTGGGAAACAAAGGACCTGTATTCCTTCCATTCTTTCCGTTTTGCTTTGAGATAAGACTCCCTGGTCTCCCCGCCCAGAATCTCCCGGATCACAGGGTCCTCGGTATAGGCCGCAATAGCCTCCCCCAGGGTCCCGGGCATCCGTTCGATCTTCAGCTCCCGCAGCTCTTCATAGGAGACCTGGAACAGATTCCTGTCCGTTCCTGCAGGAAGGGGGAGCTTTCTTTCCATGCCGTCCAGGCCCGCTGCAATGGAGAGGGCCAGGGCCAGATAGGGATTGCAGGTGCAGTCCGGATTTCTCAGCTCCAGACTGACCCTGTCCTTCTTCTGGCATACATGGATCAGGGCGGACCGGTTGGACTTGCGGCTCGACCAGCAGACGTCCACCGGAGCGTCAAAGCCTCTGACCAGTCTCTTATAGGAATTGACCAGGGGATTGGTCACCAGGGAGAGCCCCCGGATATGAGCAAGGGTGCCTGCCAGGAAATTTTTCCCCTGCTCCGAAAGACCGGTGGGGTCCTGGGCGTCCAAAAAGGCGTCCCCGCCCTCCCTGTCAAAGGCCCGCAGGACCAGGTGCATGCCGGATCCATACTGGCCGCTTCGGGGCTTGGGCATAAAGGTGGCGTGAAGACCGTGCTTTTTGGCGATGGTCTTGACGGCCATCTTGTAGGTCACGATCTGGTCTGCGATCCTGTCCGCCCTGTCTCCGACAAAGTCGATCTCATGCTGGGCCGGCGCCATTTCATGATGGGAGGAGGTGATCTGGAAGCCCATCTCCTGGAGGTTCTGGATGATGTCCCTTCTGACATTCTCGCCCAGGTCGGCCGGCGCCACGTCCAGATAGCCGGCCTGCTCATGGGTCAGTGTGGTCGGTCTGCCGAAATCATCCAGGTGGAAGAGATAAAATTCCAGCTCGGGATAGATTTCAAAGAAAAGGCCCCTTTCGGCCGCCTGGTCCAGGACCTTCTGCAGGATATAGCGGGAGTCGCCTTCATAGGGCTCCCCTTCCTCGGTCCGGACATTGCAGAAAAAGCGGGCGACCTTTCCGTTCTGGGGCCTCCAGGGAAGGATCTCAAAGGTATCCAGGTCGGGATACAGATAGAGCTCCTCGCAGGCGCAGGAAGAAAAGCCGCTGACCCCGGCTGCCTCCACCGAAAACTGATGGTCCAGGGCCTCCTCCAGATGGTCCGTTGTGACGGCTATATTTTTACATATTCCGAAAATGTCGATGAACTGCAGGCGGATAAACTCTACATCCTCTTCTTCCACCAGTCTGAAAATATCGTCCTTTGATAGTCTGCTCATATCTGCTCCTTTTTGGTACCTCCTGGGTATTTTGATTTTGCAAAACAAAAAGCAGGGACAGACTGACCCCCTGGGTCAGGCCTCCCTGCCTGATAGCGTTTTTATATCTGTTAAGAATGTAAGCCAATCCGCACGCCAAGTCAAGTAAAGGATACCTTTGCTTTCTTGAATCTTGCATTTCCTCTGGAAATCGAAAGATTTCTGTAGGAAGCGGAAGAGCCCTTGTAATGGACCGTCTTCAGCGCCTTGCAGCCCTCAAAGGCACAGTTCTTAATCTTTCCTGTGTAGGAAGAAAGGGTAAGGCTGGTCAGCTTGGAGCACTGGTTGAAGCAGTAGGCCGGGATTTCCGTCACGGAATTGGACATGGTCACTGTGGTCAGCCCTGTGCAGTTCTGGAAAGCGTTCTGACCGATGACCGTTACGGAATTGGGAATGGTCAGATTCTTTAAGGAATAACACTTATAGAAGGCCCTGTAGCCGATCCTGCTTACGCTGAAGGGGATCGAAATCGATACAAGGTTGGTGAAATCTGAAAAGGCGTAATTTCCGATGGAGGTGATGCCGGAGCTGATCACCACGGATTTGGTCTTGATCCGGTACTTGACCCATTCGGGACGGCCGGACATGTCTGCGATGAAATCCTTCATGGAGCCCTTGCCGTGGATGGTCAGGACGCTGCCGTTCAGGGTCGCGGTGATCTTGCCGGAGGATGCCGAAGAGGCGGAGCTGACCTTGGTCAGGGCCTGGGTCATGCTGGAAACATAGCTGACATCGGCACTCTTGAATTTGGAATTGCCCCGGGCGATCTTAATGCTCTTGAAGTTCTTCTTTGTCCCGGTATAGTAGATTCTGCCGAGCTTGTCGGTATAGATAAAAGCCTTGGTCCCGATGGACTTGACGCTGGCGGGAATGACAGCGTTGACGGCCTGGCAGTATTTAAAGGAATAGTCGCCCAGATAGGTAACGCCGGGCCGGACTACGATGGACTTTACATGAAGTCTCTGCGTGTACCAGGGGGCGTCGCCTTCCTTGTGATAGTCCTTCATTTTGCCGCTGCCGCTGATGGTCAAAACGCCGCTGCTACTGTCAAAGGAGTAGGATACGCCGCTGCCGCAGCTGCCGCTGGCAAGATATGAATTTTTGGCAGTACCGACTGACAGGTCCTCTGCTGCAGAAACTGCAGTGGTCATTCCCATGACCATAGCCAGGATCAGACAGATACTGAACAGGCTTCTTTTAAGACGGTTCATGCTTCCTCGGAATAATTTGCTGCAAATACTATCTCATTTCATTTTTGTTTCTTAATTTTTACAGAATTGTAACAATTATCCCACAACTTGTCAACCGTAATAT
>CAMNJZ010000098.1 GCA_946541955.1 uncultured Lachnospiraceae bacterium
CTGTATCTGACCATGCAGCTTCTGGAGATGGGCATTCCCATGGTCGTGGCCCTGAATATGATGGATGAAGTCAGGGGCAACGGCGGCACGGTGGATGTAAATGGCATGGAAGAGATGCTGGGGGTCCCGGTGGTCCCCATTTCCGCTGCCAAAAATGAAGGCGTCGATGAGCTGGTTCGCCACGCCGTCCATGTCGCCAGATACCAGGAGCCGCCGGCCAGGCAGGACTTCTGCGGGGCGGAGGACCACGGCGGCGCAGTCCACAGGGCCATACATGCGGTCAGCCATCTGATCGAAGACCACGCCGGACGCAATACCCTGCCGATCCGCTTTGCGGCCTGCAAGCTCCTGGAGGGAGATACCCTGATCGCGGACAGACTGGATCTGGACCAGAACGAGAAGGAGATGCTGGAGCATATCGTTCTGCAGATGGAAAAGGAAAGGGGCATGGACCACAGCGCCGCCATGGCGGACATGCGGTTCTCCTTTATCGAAAAGGTCTGCGATACCTGTGTCATCAAACCCCATGAAAGCAAGGAGCATGTAAGAAGCCAGAAGATCGACAGGATCCTGACCGGCAAATATACCGGTATTCCCGTATTTATCGCTGTCATGGGCCTGGTCTTTTTCCTGACCTTCTTCCTGGTCGGTCCCTTCTTCCAGGACCTTCTGGCCGCGGGCATCGATCTGCTCAAGGAAGCAGCGCTGCGGGGAATGGAAAGAATGCAGGTAAACCCGGCTGTACAGAGCCTGGTCCTGGACGGCATTTTCGAGGGCGTGGGAACGGTGGTCTCCTTCCTTCCCATCATTGTGGTCCTCTTTTTCTTCCTGTCCATCCTGGAGGACAGCGGATACATCGCCAGGGTCGCCTTTGTCATGGACAAGATCCTGCGCCGCATCGGTCTTTCCGGCCGCAGCATCGTACCCATGCTCCTGGGCTTTGGCTGCACCGTTCCGGCGGTCATGTCCACCAGGACCCTGCCCAGTGAAAGAGACAGAAGGATGACCATCCTGCTGACTCCCTTTATGTCCTGTACGGCCAAGCTGCCCATTTACGGCTTTTTCGTGAACGCCTTCTTCCCCCGGGCCAGCTGGCTGATCATTACGGGCCTCTACCTCTTTGGCATCCTGACAGGTGTAATGGCCGCCTTCCTTTTTAAGAACACCCTCTTTAAGGGCGAGGCCGTTCCCTTTGTCATGGAGCTGCCCAATTACCGCTTCCCCAGCGCCAGGAACGTAGGCCAGCTTCTCTGGGAAAAATCCAGAGACTTCCTGCAGAGGGCCTTCTCGGTCATCCTGGTGGCCACCATTGTGGTCTGGTTCCTGAAGAGCTTTGACTTTGGCTTCAATCTGGTGGATAATTCGCACGACAGCATCCTGGCTGCCGTATCGGGCCTGCTGGTCCCTGTCATGAAACCGGTGGGGCTGGGAGACTGGCGGATCATCACCTCCCTGGTCTGCGGCTTTATGGCCAAGGAAAGCGTCGTTTCGGTCATGGAGACCCTCTTTGCCGGCGGCGTGGGCGAGATCGGCGCCCTGTCCGCGGCTTCCATGCTGGTCTTCAGTCTTCTTTATACGCCCTGCGTGGCGGCAGCAGCATCCATTAAAAGGGAGCTGGGCCACAAGTGGGCAGTCAGTGTTGTACTCTGGCAGTGCGCCGTTGCCTGGATCATGGCCCTGGCCGTCCGGCTCATCGGTCTGCTGCTGGGACTTGGGTGAACTTGCTATGAATATATGGGATATTCTGATTCTGGCAGGCATTGCCGGGATCCTGCTTGCTGCTTTTCGGAGCAGGAAAAAGAATGGCAGCTGCTGCAGCGGATGCTCCGCCTGCGCCACCTGCACAAAGGAGGCCTGCACCTGCAAGGATGCGCCTTTGCAGGAGGCCGGATCACAGAAAAAAAGCGTCTAGGCGCGGGGCGCCGCAGCAGGCGCTTCTCCCCGGCGGCCTTCCCTTGATGGCTTTTGCAGGCCCAGATGGAAAGGAAGCTGCCCGGGGCAGTTCAGCCCAGGGAAGCTGCCCAGGGCAGGAGGCATTGGAATGCAGAAATATATGGAAACGGTCAGGCGGATCCCCTATGCTTTTATTCTGGGGCCCCTGTTCATGACGCTGGAAGCCTCCGGCGAATTCCTCCTGCCCTATCTGATGGCGGACATCATCAACATAGGCGCAGCCGGCCATGACACCGCTTTTATCCTCCGGCAGGGGGCTCTGATGGCTGTCATGGCTCTTTTCATGCTCATTTTCGGCGTCCTGGGCGCCTGGTTCGCCATCCAGGCGGCCACAGCCCTGGCGGCGGATCTGCGCTTTAAGACCTACACCCGGATCCAGACCTTTTCCTTTTCTCAGATCGATGATTTTTCCACCGGCTCTCTGATCACCCGCATCACCAACGATGTGACCCAGATCCAGAACTTTGCCCAGCAGCTCCTGCGGGGAGCCTTCCGCAGTCCCATCATGCTGATCGGAGCCCTGGTCATGTCCATGGTCATGGACCCCCACCTGGCCATGATCCTCTTTGTGGTCGTTCCCCTCCTGGGACTTGCCATCTTTCTGATCATCAAGATCGCTTCTCCCAGATATACGGCCATGCAGGGGTCTCTGGATGCCCTGAACAATTATATTTCCGAGTCCTTAACCAACGAATATGTCATCAAATCCTTCGTCCGGGAGGACTTTGAGGAGGCACACTTCTCCCGGGTCAACGGGGATCTGGTGGACAAGAGCCTCAGAGCCCTGCGCATGATGCTCTTTCTGCAGCCGGCCATTACCCTTGCCGTATCGGTATCCACCCTGGCGGCCGTCTGGATCGCAGGCCGCCGCATTATGATCGGCTCCATGGCTGTGGGGACCCTGGCCGCCTTTACCACCTATCTGTCCCAGGTTCTGACCTCCCTCCAGTTTCTGGCAAATATCTTTCTGATCGGGACCAGGGCTGCCGCCTCGGACCGCAGGATCAGCCAGGTCCTGGAAACAGAGCCGGATCTGTCCGATGCAGAGGCGGGGGAGAAGACCAAAGTCATAAAGGAAGGCTCGGTGGAATTTAAGTGCCTTACCTTCCGATATTTCAAGGAGGATCCCCAGCCGGTTCTGGACCATATTTCCCTGCGGATCGAAAGCGGCCGGATGGTGGGCATTGTGGGAGCCACAGGCTCAGGCAAATCGACCCTGATCTCCATGATCCCCAGACTCTACGATCCAGACAGCGGCGCCGTCTATGTGGACGGGACCAACGTGAAGGATCTGTCCCTGGCCCACCTTCGGGAAGCAGTGGCGGTGGTTCTGCAGAAGAATACGCTTTTTTCCGGAACGGTGGCGGAAAATCTGCGCTGGGGCAATGAGAAGGCAGGCCTGGAGGAGATGAAGGAGGCCTGCAGAGTAGCCTGCGCCGACGCTTTTATCGAGGCGATGCCGGAGGGCTACGATACGGAGGTGGAACAGGGCGGCAGGAACTTTTCCGGCGGCCAGAGGCAGAGACTGTGCCTGGCCAGAGCCATTCTGAAAAAGCCCCGGATCCTGATCCTGGACGATTCCACCTCGGCCGTGGACACGGCCACCGACGCTTCGATCCGCAGGGCCCTGGCCCAGGCGCTGCCGGGCGTGACCAAGATCGTCATCGCCCAGAGGATCGGCTCTGTCATGGAGGCGGACCAGATCATTGTCATGGAGGAGGGCCGCATTGCCGGCATCGGCACCCACGAGGCGCTCCTTGCCTCCTGTCTCCCCTACCGGGAGATCTGGTTCTCGCAGAAAGATAAGGAGGAGAGTCTGTGAACGAGGAACGCGCAAGGCGGCTGGAGGAAAAATACAAGGGAAAAGCCGGGGCTGCAGGAGGCCGGTCTGCCGAACTGAACGTAGGCAGGAACGCTTCCAGAAACCGGGGCCTGGGGGCCCAGGGAAAGCCGGCCGACGCCGGCAGGGTCATCCGAAGGCTCTGGAATTATATGGCGGGAGAAAAGAAGCTGATGGTCCTGGCCTTTCTCAGTGCAGTAGTCTTCACGGTCACTTCCCTGGCCCTGACCTATCTCCTCCGGCCCGTGATCAACCGCTTTATCTATTTTGATCCAGCCGATCCTACGCCCGAAGGCAGGCTCCGGGGCCTGGCCCAGGCCCTGGTCCTTTTGGGGCTTCTCTACCTGGTCTCGGTCCTGGCCCAGTATCTGCAGGGCCGGCTGATGCTCCAGGTCTCCCAGAAGACCCTGGGCAGGATGCGGAAGGATCTGTTTGAAAAAATGCAGTCGCTGCCCGTCAGCTACTTCGACATCCATCAGGCCGGCGATCTGATGAGCCGCTATACCAATGATATCGATACCGTGGGCGAGATGCTCAACACGACCCTGATCCAGATCATCTCGGGGGCCATCACCCTGGCCGGGACGGTGGTCCTCATGCTCTACACCAGCCTGGTCCTGGGAACCATCACCATCCTGGCAGCGCCTCTTCTGACCTGGCTTTCCAGGGAGATCATCAAAAGGGGAAGAGCGGCCTACAGGGCCCAGCAGGCGGCCCTGGGCATGGTCAACGCCTTTGCCCAGGAGACCATCACCGGCCAGAAGGTCGTCCGGGTCTTCGGCCACGAGGAGATCCTGGAGGATGAGTTCGACTATCTGAATTCTCAGCTGCGCAGGGCCCAGCAGATGGCCCAGTTCCGGTCCGGCATCATGGGCCCTGTGACCCATCAGCTCTGCAACGTGGTCTACGCCCTGACGGCCTGTGTGGGCGGCCTTATGGTGGCTGCCGGTACCCTGGATGTGGGAGGTCTTACGGTCTCCCTCAACTATACCCGCCAGTTCAACCGGCCCATCAATGAGATCTCCATGCAGATGAATACCGTCTTTGCGGCCCTGGCCGGGGCGGAGCGGGTCTTCGAGGTCATGGATACGGAGCCGGAGAGGAAGGCGCAAGAGACCACGGTCCCCATGGACAAGATCCGGGGCGAAGTGGTCTTTGACCATGTGACCTTCGGCTACCGGCCCGGCCTCCCTGTCCTCCACGGCATTTCCTTTTATGCCAAGAAGGGACAGAAGATCGCCTTTGTGGGCTCCACCGGGGCCGGAAAGACCACCATTACCAATCTTGTGACCCGGTTTTATGACATCTGGGAGGGAAAGATCCTGATCGATCAGGTCCCCATTGAGAAGATCGACCGGGGCTTCCTTCGAAGAAATATCGCCATGGTCCTGCAGGACGTGCATCTCTTTACGGGCACGGTCCGGGAGAACATCCGCTACGGCAGGCCCGACGCCACCGACGAGGAGGTGGTGGAAGCGGCAAAGACCGCCTCCGCCCATCATTTCATCCTGCATCTGCAGCAGGGCTATGATACCCTTCTGGAGCATGACGGGGCCTCCCTGTCCCAGGGCCAGCGTCAGCTCCTGGCCATTGCCAGAGCGGCCATTTCCAGGGCCCCCATCCTGATCCTGGACGAAGCCACCAGCTCGGTGGATACCTGGACGGAAAAGCAGATCGAGAAGGGGATGGATGCCATCATGGCCGACAGGACGACCCTGGTCATTGCCCACCGGCTTTCCACGGTCCGGAGGGCCAGCGCCATCATGGTCATGGAGCACGGCAGGATCATAGAACGGGGAGATCATAAGGAGCTTTTGGAAAAGGGCGGGCGCTACGCCCAGCTCTGCCAGGAGGCCGTGCAGCTGGAGTGATCCTTCAGGCGGTGCAAGGCCCCTTTCGATAGAATTTTCCCCCTCACAGGCAGGAATTATCCCTGTCGTCCCGGCGGCCCTTTGCTTTATAATGAAGGAAACAGACAAACAGACATTGGGAGGCAAGCAATATGATCAGTCCTTTTAAAATTGACCTGACAGACCAGGTAGTGGTGGTAACCGGCGGCAGCGGCGTGATCGGAGGGATGTTCTGCAGAGCCCTGGCAGAATGCGGCGCCCTGGTGGCGGTCCTGGGCAGAAAAGCCGAAAACAGCATGCCTGTGGTGGAAGCCATCGAGGCGGAAGGCGGCAGGGCCATTGCCGTGGCTGCCAATGTCATGGACAGGGACTCTCTTCTGGCGGCCAGGCAGGAAATCCTGGACAAGTGGGGAAAGATCAACATCCTGGTCAACTGCGCAGGCGGAGCCGTAAAGAGCGCCGAGATTCCCCAGGACGAATTTACGGACCTTGAGGAAGGGACCAAGAGCTTTTTCACAGTAGACCTTGAGAATGTAAAGAGGGA
>CAMNJZ010000099.1 GCA_946541955.1 uncultured Lachnospiraceae bacterium
AAAAGCCCCCGGAAACCTGCCGGCCTGGTGGCCGGCGGTTTCCGGGGGTATTCTTATGGCAGGGACAATTTCCTTGCCGGGACGCCGGATCAGGCTTCCGCCTGGATCCTTTTTGTGGTCCCCTTGAGAACGGAGGCAGACAGGGCCGCCCCGTCCGTATCGATCAGAATGGTATCGCCCTCGTCCACCTGGTCCTGGAGGATCAGTCTGGCGGACAAGGTCTCCACATGCTTTTGGATGTAGCGCTTTAAGGGCCTTGCGCCGTAGGAGGGCTCATAGGCTCTGTCCGCCACAAAGGCCTTGGCGGCGTCTGTCAGATCCACGCTGATCTGCCTGTCGGCCAGACGCCTGTTGAGGTCTGCCACGATCAGGTCGATGATGCCGGCGATGTTTTCCTTGGTCAGCGGGTTGAACATGATGATCTCATCCAGCCGGTTGAGGAACTCGGGACGGAAGTGCTGGTGAAGAAGGTTCTCGATGGCGCTTCTGGTGGAGGCTGAAATGGAGGATCCGCTTCCTTCCACGATGCCCTCGTCCTCATCGATGATCCGGCCGCCCTGGGTCAGACTTGCCCCCTCCAGATCGTCCAGGATCAGCTGGGCGCCGATGTTGGAGGTCATGATCAGGATGGTGTTCTTGAAGTCCACCGTCCTGCCCTGGGAGTCGGTGATCCGGCCGTCGTCCAGGACCTGGAGCAGGACATTGAATACGTCAGGATGGGCCTTCTCGATCTCATCGAAAAGGACCACGCTGTAGGGCTTTCTGCGGACCGCTTCGGTCAGCTGGCCGCCTTCCTCGTATCCCACGTATCCGGGCGGCGCTCCGATCAGTCTGGAAACGCTGAATTTCTCCATGTACTCGGACATGTCGATCCGGACCATGTTCTTCTCATCATCAAAGAGGGCCTGGGCCAGAGCCTTGGCCAGCTCGGTCTTGCCGACGCCGGTGGGGCCCAGGAAGAGGAAGGAGCCGATGGGCTTGGTGGGATCCTTGATGCCGGCCTTGCTGCGCATGATGGCCTCGGAGACCTTCTCCACAGCCTCATCCTGGCCGATGACCCGCTTGTGGAGCTCGTCGTCCAGGTGCAGGGTCTTGTTCCTTTCGGATTCGGTCAGCTTGGAAACAGGAATGCCTGTCCAGCGGGAGATGATCCTGGCGATCTCATCCTCCGTGACCTTCTCATGGACCAGGGACAGATCGTCGTCCTTCATCTTCTCTTCTTCCTCGGCCAGCTCCTTCTTCAGACCGGGCAGGGTCCCGTACTGGAGCTCGGCGGCCTTGTTGAGGTCGCCCTCCTGCTGGGCCTTCTGGATCTCGGAGTTGACGGAATCGATCTTTTCACGCAGGGCGGAAAGTCTGTCGACCCGGGATTTCTCGTTTTCCCACTGGGCCTTGCGATTGGCAAAGTCGGCCTTGAGCTCGGCCAGCTCCTCCTGGAGGTCTGCCAGCCGGTCCAGACTCAGCTTGTCGTCTTCCTTCTTCAGGGCCGTTTCCTCGATCTCCAGCTGCAGGATCTTTCTCTGCTGCTCGTCCAGTTCAGTGGGCAGGGAATTCATCTCTGTCTTGATCATGGCGCAGGCCTCGTCCACCAGGTCGATGGCCTTGTCCGGCAGGAAACGGTCGGAAATATAGCGGGCGGAAAGGACAGCGGCGCTGACCAGGGCGTTATCCATGATCTTGACGCCGTGATAGACCTCATAGCGCTCCTTGAGACCGCGGAGGATGGAAATGGTGTCCTCCACGGTGGGCTCGTCCACCATGACCGGCTGGAAGCGGCGCTCCAGGGCCTTGTCCTTTTCAATATACTGTCTGTACTCGTTCAGGGTGGTGGCGCCGATGCAGTGGAGCTCGCCCCTGGCCAGCATGGGCTTGAGCATGTTGCCGGCGTCCAGAGATCCGTCCGTCTTGCCGGCTCCCACGATGGTATGGAGCTCATCGATAAAGAGCAGGATCTCGCCGTCGCTCTGTCTGACGTCCTCCAGGACCGCCTTGAGACGCTCCTCGAATTCGCCCCTGTACTTGGCGCCGGCCACCAGAGACCCCATGTTGAGGGAGAAGATCTTCTTATCCTTCAGGCCGTCCGGGACGTCGCCCCTGGCGATCCTCTGGGCCAGGCCTTCGATGACCGCCGTCTTGCCGACGCCGGGCTCACCGATCAGGACCGGGTTGTTCTTGGTCTTTCTGGACAGGATCCGGATCACGTTGCGGATCTCCGCGTCACGGCCGATGACAGGGTCCAGCTTCTGGTCCTTGGCCTTGCCCACCAGCTCCTCGCCGTACTTCTCCAGGGTGTCATAGGTAGCTTCAGGATTGTCGCTGGTGACCTTCTGGTTGCCTCTGACCGAGGACAGGACCTGAAGGAAACGCTCCCTGTCAATGGCATATTCCTGGAAGAGCCGCTTCAGGCCCCGGTTGGGGAACTGGAGGAGAGCCAGGAAAAGGTGCTCCACGGAGACGTACTCGTCTCCCAGGGCCTTGGCCTGCTTCTCCGAATCCAGAAGGGCCTTGTTGAGGTCGCCGGAAAAATAGAGCTGAGAGCTGGAGCCCGATACCTTGGGCAGGGCGCCTAAGGCATCCTGGACTGCCTGGGTAAAGCCCCTGCCGTCAATGCCCATCTTTTCAATGAGCTTTAAGATCAGGGAGTCATCAATGGTCAGCAGGGAATAGAGCAGGTGCTCCTGGTCCATCTGCTGGTTGCCGTATTCATAAGCCAGCTGCTGGCAGTTGTTGATCGCTTCGATCGATTTCTGTGTAAATTTCTGAATGTTCATAAGATCACCTCTTTTCGGGATGTTCTGAACAGAATCCATGGCTGTTCCATTTATCTGTTCTATAACTACTATAACACAGTCTTTTTCTCTGTCAACAAAAATCTGAAAAAAAAGAAAAAAAGATCCGGAAAAAGGAAAAGGCCCCTGCGCGGGCAGGGGCCTGGTTCATCTCTTTTGGTCAGACTCAGTCTGTATGAGGAAGATCCTCCGGGGCGCCGTCTGGATCTGCCGGCGCAAAGTCAGAGGCGGGCTTAAAATCAGACATGAAATCAGACGAAGAAGCCATGTCCTCGGCCGGGACCTCCGGCTCTTCCACTCTGACGTGGGAGGCGGGGGCAGGGATCTCTTCCTTGAAGGAGACGGCTGCATCCACAGCGGTGGCCTCCTGGCGGACCTCCCTGACCTTAGTGGCGATCTTCAGAACGATGATCAGGTCGGAAAGTCCGTTATAGATCTGGATGCCGCCGGCGATGCGGACCGCCATTTCCATCACAGGGAAGTTATAGAAGACCAGAAGGGCGCCGGCCCCGATGGTCAGGATGGCCAGGAAGGCAGATACAAAGCCGAACTTGGACTTCTGCCTGGCCAGGGTGATGGTCTCCAGCAGGTTCATGAGACCGCTGGATATGACGATGACGCCCATGATGGTGGTGATCATGGAGCTGATGTCCATGGTAGGCGTCGTGAAGATCCAGAGGCCCACGGAAAGCATGCAGGCGCCCACAAAGATCAGAAAACCCTTGATAAAGAAGCCTGCCCGGTTCCAGACCGCATAGATAATCTCAATGAGACCGGCCGCCAGCAGGACCCCGCCCACGATCTGTTTGAAGAACGCCAGGACCAGGCCAGGCCAACCCACCAGGACTACGCCCAGGGCTATGACCACCAGAGAATAGATGATTCGGTTCCTTTTGATGGCCTTCAGCTTTTTCAGAGACTCTTCGGAAAAAATATCCCTAGCCATACGATACCTCCCTCTGCTTTAGATGGACGCCGGGTCCTCCTTTTCGATTCCCAGGACTTCCCGCTCCAGGATTTCGTAGATCTCCTCCCTGCCTGCCTTGGAAAGGCCGGACCAGGGAATGATCTGCATGGTAACTTCCCCGCTGACATGCGACCGGGCCGAAATCGACTCCCGGATCATCTTTTTATGCTTGGCCAGCTGGCTTCTTTTGATCTTGTCCGCCTTAGTGGCGATGATGATCGGCGAAAATCCTGCCTGCAGGATCCAGTCATACATCATAACATCATTATCCGACGGTTCATGCCGAATATCAACCAATAAAAATACCGCTTTGAGGGTCTGGCTGCTATGCAGATAGTTCTCGATCATTCTGCCCCACTGCTCTCTGGCCTTCAACCCCGCCGTGGCATAGCCGTAGCCGGGCAGGTCCACCAGATAGAGGGCGTCGTTGATGTTGTAATAATTGATCGTCTGGGTCTTACCGGGCTGGGACGAAACTCTGGCGTAGGACTTGCGGTTCATAAGTCCGTTGATCAGCGTGGACTTGCCCACGTTGCTTTTTCCTGCAAAAGCAACTTCCGGCAGGGTATTGGCCGGAAGTTTGCTGGTAATGCCGCAGACGGTCTCCAGATTGACGGATTTAATGACCATATGCGTCTCCTTTAATTCACTTTGCTTCCTTCAGCTTTTCGCTGTCCGCAGCAGTCCCTCCGGGGAGAGCCTTCTTTCTGCTGTGTCTGTGAAGGACTCTGGGCCGTTCTTTGCCAAGAACGGAATCCCGGGTCACGATGACCTCGGTAATGGTGGAATCGGAGGGGATCTCGTACATCTCCTCCATCATGACCTTCTCCATGATGGACCGAAGGCCCCTGGCCCCTGTCTTCCTTTCGATGGCCATGTCGGCAATGGCTTCGATGGCTTCGTCTTCAAAGGAAAGCTTGACCTTGTCATAGGAGAAGAGCTTTGTGTACTGCTTGATCAGGGCGTTCTTGGGCTCCCTGAGGATTCTGACCAGAGCGTCCCTGTCCAGACCGTCCAGGGTCACCACCACCGGCACACGGCCGATGAATTCCGGGATCAGGCCAAAGCGGACCAGATCCTGGGGCAGGACGTTCTTGAGGACGCTGCTGATGTCCTTGACCTCCTTATCGGCCACAGAAGCGTTGAAGCCCATGGACCGCTTGTCCATACGGGCGTTGATGATCTTCTCGAGGCCGTCGAAGGCGCCGCCCACGATGAAGAGGATGTTGGTGGTATCGATGGGGATCAGCTCCTGCTGGGGATGCTTTCTGCCGCCCTGGGGCGGAACGGAAGCCACGGTTCCCTCCACGATTTTCAGCAGGGCCTGCTGTACGCCTTCACCGGATACGTCCCTGGTGATGGATACGTTCTCGCCCTTCTTGGAGATCTTGTCGATCTCATCGATATAAATGATGCCCAGCTGGGCGCGCTCGATGTTGTAATCGGCCGCCTGGATCAGCTTGAGGAGGATATTCTCCACGTCCTCGCCTACGTAGCCGGCCTCTGTCAGGGTCGTGGCGTCCGCAATGGCGA
This sequence comes from uncultured Lachnospiraceae bacterium, assembly GCA_946541955.1. GTDB lineage: Bacteria > Bacillota > Clostridia > Lachnospirales > Lachnospiraceae > CAG-791. The sequence goes on from CAMNJZ010000099.1 coordinate 5,290, forward strand.
AGGGAACGTTGATGATCTTGGCCAGGGTCTGGGCAAGATAGGTCTTGCCGGAGCCTGTGGGGCCCAGCATGAGGATGTTGCTCTTCTGGAGCTCGACGCCGTCGTCGCTCCCGGCCTTGCCCCCCGCCGTGATCCTCTTATAATGGTTGTAAACAGAGACCGCCAGCACCTTCTTGGCCTCATCCTGGCCGATGACATACTCATCCAGGAAAGCCTTGATCTCCACGGGTTTGAGAAGGTTGATGTCATTTTTGGACACCTTGCCTCCGCCCATATCCGCCATGGACTCATCCATGATGTCTGCGCAGATCATGACGCATTCATCGCAGATATAAACGCCCTCGGGGCCTGCGATCAGCTTGTTTACCTGGTTCTCCGTCCGTCCGCAGAAGGAACATCTGCGGGGCGGATGCATTTTTCTTTTATCTGCCATATTTATGCCTTGATTTCCTTACGGGTCGTATAAATGTGGTCGATCAGGCCGTATTCCAGGGCCTGCTCGGCAGTCATCCAGTTGTCACGGTCGGTATCCCTGACCAGCTGCTCATAGGAATTGCCGGTGTTCTCAGCCAGAATGCGGTTCATGCGCTCCTTGATCCTGGCCATGTGGGCCGCCTGGATGGCGATATCGGAGGCCTGGCCTTCGGTTCCGCCCAGAGGCTGGTGGATCAGGATCTCGGAATTGGGCAGGGCAAAGCGCTTGCCCTTGGTGCCGCCTGCCAGCAGGAAGGCGCCCATGCTGGCCGCCATGCCCACGCAGATGGTGGAAACGTCGCACTTGACGAAGTGCATGGTGTCATAGATGGCCATGCCGGCGGAAACAGA
>CAMNJZ010000100.1 GCA_946541955.1 uncultured Lachnospiraceae bacterium
GAGATTATGGATTGCTTTTTGGATATGGGATTAGTAGAATTAAAAAGGCAGACTAGCGCAAAATATCAGACCTGGTCAGAGGCGAGGTGTTATTTATGGAAGATAAAAGCAAACTGTTTCGTGAAAAAAGTGTAGATGCGGTATCCTCTCCGGAGTCCCTGAACGATTACCTGAAGGTGACGTCCCCGGGGATCTGGATCCTGCTCTTTGCGATTATCCTGCTTCTTGCGGGGGCCCTGGTCTGGGGCGTCTACGGGCATATTGACTCCACGGTGAGCGCTCCCGTGATCTCCCAGGGGGGCGAGGTATACTGCCTGGTCCCGGAGGAGGCCCTTTCCTCGGTTGTGGAGGATCCCCGGGTCAAGGTGGAGGGAGAGGAGATGATCCTGGCGCCCTCGACGCTGGTGCCGGAGATCATTCGTGAGGACACCAACATTTATATTATTCTGGCCGGTCATTTCCAGCTCGGACAGGTGGTCTACAGGATTCCCGCAGAAGGGACCCTGGCGGAAGGCATTTATACGGGAAGCCTTGTGACCGAGAGACTGACGCCCCTTTCTCTTCTTATGAACTGAGACGGGGCCCTGTGCACTGACTGACTGGAAGAGGTATCCAAATGGCGAAAACAAAAATCCCGGCCCCCCAGACCAAGGGGGTAGCCCGGGTTCCTGTGGTCATGCAGCTGGAGATGCTCGAATGCGGCGCAGCCTCCCTGACCATGATCATGAATTATTATCAGAAATGGATCACCCTGGAGCAGGCCCGGGTGGACTGCGGCGTTTCCAGGGACGGGTCCTCCGCCAAAAACATCATTACGGCGGCCCGGTCCTACGGCATGGTGGCCAAGGCCTGGAAGCTGGAGCCCGAGGATCTCAGGGAGGAGGGACCCTTCCCCTGCATCATTCACTGGGGCTTCAATCACTTTGTGGTCCTGTGCGGCTTCAAGGGCAGGGGTGCGGTCCTCAACGACCCCGCCAGGGGCCGGGTGACGGTGTCCTGGGAGGAATTCGACAAGGAGTTTACCGGAATCTGTCTGACCTTTGAGCCCGGCGAGAACTTCGAGCCCTCGGGCGAGAGGAAGTCCATCCTGGCCTATGCATCGGAGCGCCTGAAGGGGACCTCTGCGGCCGTCCTTTTTGTGGTCCTGACAACGACCATTTCCTCCCTGATGGGGATTATCAGTCCTGTCTTCGGCAGGATCTTTCTGGACCGCCTGCTGACAGGAAGGAACCCCGACTGGCTCATGCCCTTTACAGCTGCCATGAGCCTCTTTGCCATCCTCAATATCACAGTCCTCTGGATCGCCGCCATCTACAGCGTCCGCATCCAGGGCAAGATGGCGGCGGTGGGCTCCGCCTCCTACCTCTGGCGGGTCCTGCGCCTTCCCATGCAGTTCTTCGGACAGAGAATCCCGGCGGATATTTCTGACCGCCAGGGGACCAACGCCTCCATTGCCGGAACCCTGGTCAATACCTTTGCCCCCCTGGTCATCCATGCGGCCACCATGGTATTCTACCTGGTCATTATGGTCCGTTACAGCCTGGTCCTGTCCCTGATCGGCATTGGGGCCATCGTCATCAACCTGGTGGTCTCCCGGCTGATTTCCGACAAGCGGGTCAATATCACCAGGGTCCAGATGCGGGATTCGGCCAAGCTTTCCGGAGCCACCGCCTCCGGCATCAAGATGATCGAGACCATCAAGGCCAGCGGGGCTGAGAAGGGCTACTTTGGCCGCTGGGCCGGCTTCCAGGCCAGCGTCAATACCCAGAACGTCCGCTATGTCAGACTGAACATGTTCCTGGGCATGATCCCCACAGCCATCACCACCCTTGCCAACATGGCAGTCCTGGGCCTGGGCGTGGCTCTGGTCCTGCGGGGCCAGTTCACAGTGGGTATGGTCATGGCCTTCCAGGGCTTTTTGTCCTCCTTTATGGCGCCTGCCACCTCTCTGATCCAGGCGGGCCAGTCCCTGCAGGAAATGATCACCCAGATGGAACGGGTGGACGACGTCATGTCCTACCCCATCGATCCGGTCTTTGAGGAAAAGGAAAAGACCGGGGAATATGAGAAGCTGACCGGAGCCATCGAGATGGAAAACATCTCCTTTGGCTATTCCAGGCTGGGAGATCCCCTGATCACAGATTTCTCCCTGTCCGTGAAGCCCGGTCAGAAGATCGCCTTCGTCGGGCGCTCGGGCTGCGGCAAGTCGACCCTGGCCAAGCTCCTGAGCGGCCTCTATCAGCCCTGGACCGGGTCCATCACCTTTGACGGGACCCCCATCGGGGAAATCGACCGCAACGTCTTCACGGGGTCCATCGCCGTCATCGACCAGGACATCACCCTCTTCGAGGACACGATCGCAGACAACATCAAGATGTGGGACAGCTCCATCGAGGACTTCGAAATGATCCTGGCAGCCAGAGACGCCGGCATCCATGACGATATCGTCCAGAGGGATGGCGGCTATGGCCATAAGGTCCTCGAGGGCGGCAAGGACTTCTCCGGCGGCGAGCGCCAGAGGATCGAGATCGCCAGAGCCCTGGCCCAGGATCCCACCATCTGTATCCTGGACGAAGCCACCTCGGCCCTGGACGCCAAGACAGAGTATGAGGTCGTAAAGTCCATCAGCGACCGCGGCATTACCTGTATCGTCATCGCCCACCGCCTGTCCACCATCCGGGACTGCGACGAGATCATCGTCCTGGACAGGGGCAGAGTCATTGAAAGGGGCACCCACGAGGAGCTTTTCGCAAAGGGCGGCTTTTATACCCAGCTGGTAACCAACGAGTAAGGAGAGAATTATGGGGTGGTTTGATCAGCAGATCGAATACCGGAAAAAAGCAGAAAGGGAACTCCTTGCGGATTCCTACGACAACATTGCCAGGGCCATCACCGGAAGGCGGATCTCCAACGTCATCGGGGAAGGGGCGGACGTCAGCGACGCCATCGCGTCCCTCCTCAAGTACTTCGGCATCCGGCAGAAGGAGGTCCCTGCCAAAATAAAAGACCTGGAGGGAAAGCTGGACTATCTGCTCTCGGCCTCCGGCATTATGTACCGGGAGGTGGTTCTGGAGAAGGGCTGGCACAAGGACGCCACAGGGCCCATGATCGCCAGACTGGACGACGGGGCAGTGGTCACCCTGGTGCCCGGCACCATCGGGGGCTATGAGTACATCGATCCCCATTCGGGGGACAGGGTCCGGGTCACCACGGCCAGGGAGCAGAAGATCGGGAAGGAAGCCTTCTGCTTCTACAAGCCTCTGCCCCAGAGGAAGCTGACCCTGCGGGATATCTTCCAATATATGGTCTCCTCCCTGAATGGCTGGGACTATGTATCCTTCGGCCTGGCCGCCCTGGCCATCACCCTGGTGGGACTTCTGATGCCCAGGCTCAACAAGATCCTGATCGGAACGGTGGTGGAATCGGGGAGCTACAGGCTGCTGGGGGCCGTCATGGTCTTTATGGTCTGCGCCTCGGCCGGGTCTCTGGTCCTGACCATTGTCCGCCAGATGCTCCTGTCCCGGATCAATATCAAGCTGAATCTCAATACCCAGGCAGCCTCCATGATGCGGGTATTGTCCCTGCCGGCGGACTTTTTCAAAAAGTACAGCTCCGGCGAGCTGAATCAGTACCTGACCTACATGAATTCCCTCTGCGACCAGCTGGTCAATTCGGTCCTCTCTTCGGGCATTACAGGGGTCTTCTCCCTGATCTATATTGCCCAGATCTTTACCTTTGCCCCCAGCCTGGTGGTCCCCTCCCTTCTGGTGACGGTCACGACCATTGTCATCGGCATGGTGGCCAGCCTTATGCAGGTGGCGATCAATGAGGAGAGCATGCAGCTGAGCGCGAAGGAAAGAGGCCTGAGCCTTGCCCTGATCGACGGCATTCAGAAGATCCGCCTGTCGGGGGCCGAGAACCGGGCCTTCGTCAAGTGGTCGGATCTCTTCGCAAAAGAGGCGGCCCTGGTATATAATAAGCCGGCCTTTATCCGTCTCAATACAGTCATCACAACGGCCGTATCCCTGGCGGGGACCATCGCCATGTACTATATCGCGGTGCGCTCCGGGGTGACGGTATCGGACTACTATGCCTTCAACGCCTCCTACGCCTATATTTCCTCGGCCTTTGCCTCCATCGCATCGGTGGCCATGACAGTGGCGGCCATAAAGCCCAGCCTGGAGGTCATAGGGCCTCTCATGGATGCAGAGCCGGAGCTCCAGGAAAGCAAGGAGACGGTGACCAACATTTCCGGCCAGATCGAGTTAAACCATGTGTCCTTCCGCTATACGGAAAACGGGCCCCTCATTGTGGACGACATGAATCTGACCATCAAGGCCAGGCAGTATGTGGCCATCTGCGGCCGGACCGGCTGCGGCAAGTCGACCCTGATCCGCCTGCTTCTGGGCTTTGAAAAGCCGGTCAAGGGCGCTATCTTCTATGACAAAAAGGATATGGCCAGGCTGGACCTCCATTCCCTCCGCAAGCTGATCGGAACGGTCATGCAGGACGGCTTCCTCTTCAGCGGCTCCATCTTTGAGAATATTTCCATCTCGGCCCCGGACATGACCCTGGACCAGGCCTGGGAGGTGGCGGAGACCGCAGGGATCGCCGACGATATCCGGGCCATGCCCATGGGCATGCATACCATGCTGCAGGAAGGCCGGGGCGGGATCTCCGGCGGCCAGAGGCAGAGGATCATGATCGCCAGGGCCCTGGCCCAGAAGCCCAGGATCCTGATCTTCGATGAAGCGACCTCCGCCCTGGACAACATCACCCAGAAGCAGGTCTCTGAGGCGCTGGACCGGATGAAGTGCACCCGGATCGTGGTGGCTCACCGCCTGTCCACCATCCGCCACGCCGACCGGATCCTGGTCCTGGACAAGGGAAGGATCGTGGAGGACGGCACCTATGAGCAGCTGATCGAGAAAAACGGCTATTTTGCAGAGCTTGTGGCAAGGCAGCGCCTGGATCAGTAAATAAGACTGCCTGGACCTTGCCCTACGAGGTGATCATGAATCTGAAACACTATCTGAACAAGATGAAATATCTGTTCAGCAGGCGGGATGTGGGATGGGAGACCTTTGTCTGGCTCCTGTCCCAGGCCCTGCCCTACTGGAAGCCCCTGCTGGTCATGCTGGGGATCAACATTGTGAGCCTGTGCATGAGCTTTGCCGGCACCATCTTCGGCAAATATGTGGTGGACGCCACCACCTCCGGCCGGCTGGATATTCGATACGTACTCTACATGACGGCGACCAGCTTCGCCGCCATCCTTTTTTCTGCCGTGACCCGGATCTTCAGCGACTATATCAACGAGCGCTTTTCCTTCGGCATGCGGTGCGACATGTTCGACAGGGTCCAAAGGTCCCTGTGGCTGGAGCTCTCCCGCTTCCACAGCGGGGATGTGGTGACCAGGCTGACCTCGGACATCTCCAATATCGCGTCGGGCCTCATCACCATGATCCCCAACATCATCGTGACGGGGATCCAGTTCCTGATCGCCTTCGGGATCCTCTTTTATTTTGACAAGATCCTGGCCGTGCTGGCCCTGATCCTGGGGCCCCTGGGGGCCCTCATGGCCCTCGTTTTCCGCAGGGCCTACCGGATCTATCAGACCAAGCTCCGGGAGAGCGAGTCGGAATACCGGTCCTTCATGCAGGAAGCGGTCTCCAACATGGTGGTGACCAAGACCTTCCAGCGGGAGGACTACAACCATGCCTACATGCATGACATAAGACGCCGGCGCATGGACATCGTCATGAAGAGCGCCAGGCTCTCGGCCCTCATGTCCTCCCTCATGCGGATCGTCTACCGGGTCGGCTATCTGGGCGCCTTCTGCTGGTGCGCCTACCGGATCTCCGTGGGGGCCATCACCTACGGGACCATGACGGTCTTCATCAGCATGGTCTCCAGCGTCCAGGGCTCCATTGCCTCCCTGGGCTCGGTCCTGCCCTCCTTCTATTCCATGATGGTGGCGGCCAGGCGGGTCAT
>CAMNJZ010000101.1 GCA_946541955.1 uncultured Lachnospiraceae bacterium
CCCGTCATCGTCAGCGTCCACGGGGGCGGCTGGGTCTACGGAGACAAGGAACTCTACCGCTTCTACTGCATGGACCTGGCCAAAAGGGGCTTTGCCGTCGTCAACTTCACTTACCGCCTGGCGCCGGAATACAAGTTCCCGGCGGCCATGGAGGACATCAACATGGTCATGGAATGGGTCCTGAAGGCGGAAAACCTGGAAAACTACGGCTTTGATCCGGACCATATCTTCTTTGTGGGCGATTCGGCAGGCGGCCATATGGCGGCCCTCTACGCCTGCATCTGCACCGATCCGGACTTTGCAGCCCGCTTTGCCATGCAGGTCCCGGTGAAGCCCTCGGGTCAGGGCTTTGTGCCCACCGCCATGGGCCTTAACTGCGGGGTCTATGAAATCAGCCTCAAGAATGCCAACCGCATGACAAGGAGCCTTATGAAGGACCTCCTGCGGGGAGGGGGACGCCCTAAGGAGATGTTCCTGGTCAATGTGATCCCTCATGTGAATGAGAAATTCCCGCCCTCCTATGTCATGACGGCAAACGCAGACCCCCTGGCCGGCCCGCCGGCCCAGGAAAACTTCGTGGAAAAGCTCCGGGAAAAGGGCGTTGCCGTGACCGACAAAACCTGGGGTACGGAAGAGGCCCCGCTTGCCCATGTCTTCCATCTGAATCTGAAGCTGGAGGAGGCAGGGCGCCTGAACGACGAAGAGTGTGCGTTTTTCCGAAGTTTTTTGTGAAAACAGGCCCTATAGGGAATGTTTGGGATTTTACAAAACCCCCGGCCCTGTAAAAGTGTTATCATAGAAGTGCACGACTCTGTTTTAGAAAGGATGGAGCTTTTATGAGCGAAAACGGCAGAAATTCGATTTTCAGAGAAAAAAGTCTGGAGAGGATCAACTCCCCCGACCAGATCAATGACTATATCAAGGTCCTCAGCCCCTCCATGTGGCTGATCCTTTTTGGCATCCTCTTCATCCTCCTGGCCGGGATCCTCTGGGGCGTGGCCGGCAGGGTGGAGGTGAACCGGGTCGACAGCGCGGGCAATATCACGACCCAGTCTGTGGCGCCCCTGGCCTTCGTCTCTGAAAAAGATTTATAAAGGTGATAAACCATGTCTGAACGCAAACAGCCGGTCACCCGGGGGGTGGCCAAGGTGCCGGTGGTCATGCAGATGGAAGCCCTGGAATGCGGGGCCGCTTCTCTGTGCATGGTCCTGGCCTATTACAACAAGTGGCTGCCGTTGGAGCAGGTCCGTTCGGCCTGCGGCGTATCCAGAGACGGCGTCAACGCCAGAAATATCCTTGTGGCGGCCAGAAGCTACGGCCTTGCCGCCAAGGGCTATAAGTTCGAGCCCGAACAGCTCCGGGACAAGGGCCAGTTTCCCTGTATCATCCACTGGGAATTCAACCACTTCGTGGTCCTGGACGGCTTCAAGGGAGACAAGGCGGTCATCAATGACCCCGCCAGGGGCCATGTCCTGATCAGCTGGAAGGATTTCGACGAGGCCTTTACCGGGGTCTGCCTGATGATGGAGCCCGGGGAGGACTTCGAGCCTTCGGGCAGCCAGGTCTCCATCTTTTCCTATATCAAGGACCGTCTGGTGAGCTTAAAGCCCGTCCTGCTCTTCACCATGATCTCCTATGCGGTGACCTCGGTCATGGGCATGATCTTCCCTGCCTTCCAGAGGGTCTTCCTGGACCAGCTGATGACGGGCCTCAATCCCACCTGGGAGCGGCCCTTTCTGATCCTGCTCAGCGTCTTCATGCTGCTGCAGATCACCATGCTGGCCCTCCAGGCGGTCTTTTCCCTCCGCCTGTCGGGAAAGCTGGCCATCCTGGCCAACTCGGAATATATGTGGCACGTTCTGCGTCTGCCCATGCACTTTTTCTCCCAGAGATCCACCGGCGATATTTCCCTGCGAAAGGACGCCAATGAATCCATCTCGGAGACCATGATCGGGACCCTGGCCCCCATCATGATGAACTCGGTCCTTCTGATCGTCTATCTGATCCTGATGCTGCGCTACAACGTGGTCCTGTCCCTGATCGGGGTGGCGGGCCTTGTGGTCAACTGGTTCATCCGCCGCTGGATCGCGGACAAGCGGATGAACGTCAGCCGGGTCAAGATGCGGGACGAGGCCAAGCTGGAGAACGCCACGGTCACGGCCATCGAGCTGATCGAGACCATCAAGGCCAGCGGGGCCGAGAACGGCTTCTTCCAGAACTGGGCCGGCTACCAGGCTTCGGTCAACAGCCAGAACGTGACCCTGCAGCGGATCAACGAATACCTGGGCCTCATTCCCGAAGCCATTTCCACGGCGGTCAGCTTCGTGATCCTTTCCATCGGCATGCTGCTGATCATCAACGGAAACTTCACCGTCGGTATCCTGACGGCCTTCCAGGCCCTCTTGTCCTCCTTCTCGGAGCCTGCCGAATCCCTCATGGATTCCCAGGAGACCATCCGCAACATGCGGGTCAGCATGGAACGGATCCAGGATGTCATGGACTATCCTGTAGACGTGACCGAGGAGAAGATGCAGGTGCGGGACGATATTTCCTACGCCAAGCTGGGCGGCACCGTGGAGGTGAAAAACGTTTCCTTCGGCTACGCGCCTCTGGGCGATCCCCTTCTGCAGAACTTTTCCATGAAGGCGGAGCCCGGCCGCAAGATCGCCATCGTGGGCAGCTCTGGCTGCGGCAAATCCACTGTGGCCAAGCTCCTCATGGGCCTCTACAAGCCCTGGGAGGGGGAGATCCTCTACGACGGCGTGCCCCTGGACCAGGTGGACCGCAGCGTCTTTACGGGTTCTGTGGCCATGGTAGACCAGGATATTACTCTTTTTGAAGATACCATTTCCGCCAACATCCGCATGTGGGATCCCACCATCAAGGATTTCGAGGAGATCCTGGCGGCCAGGGATGCAGGCATCCATGACCTGATCATGCAGAGAGAGGACGGCTACCAGTACAAGATCCTGGAGGGCGGCCGGGACTTCTCGGGCGGCGAAAGGCAGAGGCTGGAGATCGCCAGAGCCCTGGCCCAGGATCCCACCATCCTGATCCTGGACGAGGCCACCTCGGCCCTGGACGCCAAGACGGAATACAACGTAGTCAACGCCATCCGCGACCGGGGCATCACCTGCATCGTGATCGCCCACAGGCTTTCCACCATAAGGGACGCGGATGAGATCATCGTCCTGGACCACGGCCTTGTCGTGGAGCGGGGCACCCATGAAGAACTGATGGCAGAACACGGCGCCTACGAGCGCCTGGTCAGCAGTGACTGATAACAGGAGACATGAATGGGCTGGTTTGATGAACAGGTAAAGGAACGGGCCAAAAACGACGACGATCTTTTTGCCAGTGCCTTTGCCGGTATGGCAAATATACTGAATAATAAAAATAAGAAGGCGACGGTCAGCTTCCAGCATGACAGGGACCTGTCGGGCCGGGCCCTGCAGGAAATCCTGCGCTACTACTCCGTCCGGGCCAGGGAGGTCCCGCCCGGTCTGGAGGAGGAGATGGAGATCCTGGAATATCTCCTTCGTCCCTCAGGCATCATGTACCGGGAGATCGAGCTGACGGGAGACTGGTTCAGGGACGCCTCCGGACCCATGCTGGCCAAGACTCTGGAGGGGCGGCCCATCGCCCTCCTTCCCGGTCCCATGACCGGCTATGTCTGGAAGAATCCCGCCACCGGCGAAGAAGGCCGGGTGGACAGGGCCTTTGCCGCCACCCTGGCGGAGGAGGCGGTCTGCTTCTACAGGCCCTTCCCCATGCGGTCCATGGACGTCCGGGACCTGATCGCCTACATCTTTTCCCTCCTCCGGGCCAGGGACTATGCCCTGATCATCGGGCTGACGGCGGTGACCGTCCTGGTCGGCCTGATCACCCCGGCCATGACCAGCCGTCTCTATCAGACGGTCCTGGGAAACGCCTCCCATACACTCCTCTGGATGACCCTGCTGACCATGCTGTGCGCCTCCGTATCCTCCTTCCTGTTCGGAGCAGCCCGGTCCATTGTCAACGCCAATGTGACCATGCGGATGAACATGGAGGTGGAAAGCTCCACCATGATGCGGGTCCTTTCCCTGCCGCCTGCCTTCTTTAAGGAATATGCGGCCGGCGAGCTTGCGGGCAGGATCTCCTACATGAGCGTGGTCTGCAGTGAGATCACCGAGATGATCTTTTCCTCGGGCCTGACAGCCCTTTTCTCCCTGGTCTACATCGGCCAGGTGGTTTACTATACCCCCTTCCTGGGCGGCGTAGCCATGGCCATCACCATCCTGACCCTGGTCATCAGCGTGGGCTTTTCCCTCATGCAGATTCGGATCTCCAGGGCCCAGATGCTGGAGGCTACAAAAGAATCCGGTCTGACCTACGCCCTCTTTGGCGGGATTCAGAAGATCCGCAGCGCCGGCGCGGAAAAGCGGGCCTTCGCCAAGTGGGCCGACCAGTACGCAAAGAGCGCCAAGTATCTCTATGATCCCCCCTTCTTCCTTAAGATGAGCGGGGTCATCACCACCCTGGTCAGCATGGCCGGGACCCTGATCATGTACGCCATCACCCTGGACACCCATGTACAGCTTTCCGACTACATGGCCTTCTCCTCGGCCTACGGCATGGTCAGCGGGGCCTTCTCCGCCATGGCGGGGATCATCGTATCGGCAGCCTCCATCCAGCCCATCATGGAAATGATCGAGCCCATCATGAAGGCCCAGCCCGAGATCTCCGAGGATAGAAAGCCCGTGACAAAGCTGGCCGGCGATATCGAGCTGAGCAACATCTGGTTCCGCTATGACGACAACCTGCCCTATGTGCTGCAGGATCTGTCCCTCAGGATCAAAAAGGGCGAGTATGTGGCCATCGTCGGCACCACAGGCTGCGGCAAGTCCACCCTGCTCCGCCTCCTTCTGGGCTTTGAAAAGCCCCAGAGGGGCACCGTCTTCTTCGACGGCAGGGACCTGCGGACCCTGGATGTCAAGAGCCTTCGGCGAAGGATCGGCGTCGTCATGCAGAACGGCCGTCTTTTCTACGGCGATATCTTCTCCAACATCGCCGTGACTGCAGGCCGGATCACCCTGGAGGACGCCTGGGACGCCATGATCGCAGCCGGCATGGAGGAAGATCTGCAGCACATGCCCATGGGCATGGGCACCATCATCTCCGACGGTGCCGGCGGTATTTCCGGCGGCCAGCGCCAGAGGATCCTGATCGCCAGGGCCCTGGCCTCCAAGCCCTCCATCCTTATGTTTGACGAAGCCACCTCGGCCCTGGACAACGTGACCCAGAAGATCGTATCCGATACCCTGGAGTCTCTGACCTGCACCAGGATCGTTATCGCCCACAGACTTTCCACCATCAAAGCCTGCGACAGGATCATCGTTCTGGACAAGGGCCGGATCCTGGAGGACGGAAATTATGAGGAGCTGATCGCAAAGGGAGGCTTCTTTGCAGAGCTGGTGGAGCGCCAGAGAGCCTGAAAAACAGGAAATGCATTAGGGAGCTTTAGGAAAAACTTAGGAATGTTACTTAAACTACAGGGCTTTTTGTGTTTCATTTTGGAATTAATTGCGGTAAAATACAATTGTTCTGAGGGAACATATGATTACAAATACTTGATGAAAGGAGCAAAATTACGATGTTAGAAGAGAACAAGAACTTTGAAATTGAAGACGAAGCACTCGAAGAGGCAGCCGGCGGCGCATCTGCGAAGGGAACAACCTATTATGTAAAGGGTGTTGACCAGTATCTGGCCATGAGAACAGCTTGCGAATACAAGAGAGAGAACGAGATCTGCGGTCTGAAGAACAAGCAGGCAGTTACTCTGATCAGCAAGGCTTCCAATGGTTACTGGCTTGTTTATTCCAAGACCAAGAACACCATGGGCTTCGTAAACTCCAACTATCTGACCAAGACAAAGCCCAGCAAATAAGAATCACTGATTCTAAGAATCACTGATTC
>CAMNJZ010000102.1 GCA_946541955.1 uncultured Lachnospiraceae bacterium
TCATAGCCTTCCATATGCCACTCCCTGTGGGTAAAGACATGCTTTGCCCGGCCAAGGGGCAGGATCCGCAGGGGAAGAAGGCCCTTTTCCCTGCAGAGCCGGACCGCCTCCTCCCGGGTGAGATGGCCAGGGACGTTTGGCAGCTCATAAAGGCCCGCCAGAAGCCCCCGGTCCGGTCTCTTTCGAAGGACGATCCGGTCTCCCTGCCGGATCACAAAGACCGTCATAAGGTCGATGGCTCTTGGCTTTTTGGCCGGGATCTCGGGATAGAGGGTCTCGGTATGGTCCCTGTGGGCTTTGCAGAGCCCCTCCCAGGGGCAGAGGCCGCACTTTGGCATGGCGGCCGGCAGGCAGACCATGGCGCCCAGATCCATGAGGGCCTGGTTGAAATCCCCGGGTCGGTCCTCCGGCATGAAGTTCAGAAACCAGGCCGCGGCCGCCTTCTTTGTGGCACTGTCTCCGATGCTGTCCCCGCAGGCCTGCATCCTGGCAAAGACCCGCAGGAGATTTCCGTCCAGGGCGCAGGCCTTCTCCCCAAAGGCGATGGAGGCGATGGCCGCCGCCGTATAGTCCCCGATCCCGGGGAGCCTTTTCAGCTCTGCCTCCGTCCGGGGCATGGCGCCGCCATAGTCCTCCATGATCCGGGCGGCCGCCTTGTGGAGATTGCGGACCCGGCTGTAATAACCAAGGCCCTCCCAGAGCTTGAGGCAGGTATCCTCGTCCGCCTCCGCCAGGGCCCTTATATCCGGCAGCGTCTCCAGAAATCGTTCATAGTAGCGCTTGACGGCCTCCACCCGGGTCTGCTGGAGCATGATCTCCGAGATCCAGACATGGTAGGGAGAGGGGTCCTCCCGCCAGGGCAGGATCCTCCTACTTTTGTCATACCAGGCCAGGAGCCGGTCCGCGTATTCCTTCATTTCATCATTCATTCAAATCTTATCTTATAGTACTTATACTACTCAGGCCGAGTCCTGCACGTCAGTGCAGGCTCGATGAAAGCGCCTGCCCGCAGGCGCTTTTATTTCTTTCGTTGGCTCTGGCGGACAATGACCATCTCCACAGCGATCTGGTCCGTGATCCTGCCGCTCTTGTATTCCTGGTCTGCTTTGATGCAGTCCTCCAGGGCTGCGATCAGGACCTGCCTGCCATAGCGGGAGGCCGTGGGCATGTAGCGCTTTCGGATATGATAGGGCTTTTGTCCCGTCCTTTCCGCGATTTCATTCTCATTCATTCTCAGGTCCATCAGCTCTCTCACCTGAAGGAGGAGGTTGAACTGCCTCTGCATCAGGGCCAGGATGGGCTGGGGCTTGGTCTGGAGGGCCAGAAGATCCATATAGATCTCCAGGGCTCTTTCGGGCCTTTTTGCCACGATGGCGTCGATCATCTCGAAGATCCGGTCCTGCAGGTGGAGGCTGCAGACAGCCCGGATATCCTTTTCCGTGATCATGTTCCTGCCATGGCAGAAGGCGCAGAGCTTGTCCGCCTCCATATGGATGTTGAACATGTCCGAGCCTGTCAGCTCCAGGAAGTAGCCCAGAAGCTCCGGAGAAATGGAGAGCTGCTCTCTTCGGAAGAGGGACAGGGTCCATCGGGCGATGGTCTCCTCGTCCAGGTTCTCGCAGGGCAGGATCAGGCCTTCCTTTTCAATGGCCTTGTAGAGCTTCTTCCTCTTATCCACAGACCCTTCGCTGATGACAAAGTGGGTGGTTTCCGGCGCATTGGGCAGGTAGGCCGCCAGGGTGTCTCCCTGGTCGGAGCTTCCTGGGCCGCTCTTGCCCAGGATCCCTGTATTGTCCAGGACGATGACCCGTCTGTCCGCAAAAAAGGGCAGGGTCTCCGCCTGGTCGATCACTGCCGAAATATCCGTATCCGCCCCGCTGTAGACATGGAGGTTCATTTCGTCCCCGTCTCCCAGAAGGGCCTTTTTCAGCCGGTCCCGGTTCTGGACCCGCAGGTAATCCTGGTCCCCGTAGAGGAGGTAGACCCGGCGGAACTGTTCTTCCTTGAGTTCACTGTTCAGTTGTTTCTGCAGGGCCATAAAGGACGGCCCTTCCTTCTTCCTTACTGCCATCGGCCTCTCCCGTCAGCCAAGATGCCTGTAAAATACATAAATATGCCCGTTGTCGGCCAGGTTCATGAGCATATAGGACCGCTTTCCATTGTCCCTGCTGCCCCGAAGAGACCCCGGATTCAGGTAACGGACCCCCTTCTGGACCACGTCGAAATGGCAGTGGGTATGGCCGAAGATCACGATATCCGCCTTTCTCTTTCGGGCTTCCTTTTCCAGCTCGCCCAGCCAGGGCACGGAAAAGCGGTGGCCGTGGGTCACCATGATCCTGTGGGATCCGGCCCCAAAGCCGATCACCAGGGGAAGGTCCGGGGCGTCCCAGCCGTCGCAGTTGCCGGCCACCATGTAGACGGGGACCGGGGTCATCTCCCGGATCCTGTCCGCCGGGATCTCCATGTCTCCGGCGATGATGACGGCGTCTATATTCTTTTCCTTTTCCAGGACCTTTTCGTAGAGATCCTTTCTCCTGTGTATGTCGGAACAGACCAGATATCTGAGCATTGGCTTCCCCTTTCTGATTCACTGATAGCATAGCAAATACAGATCGGTGCGTCAAAAAATCTTTGTGAAGTGATCCTGCAGAAATCGAGGCGTTGGGGCCCTGCGCCGGCCTCATCCGGCCCGCCCTGCCCCTGGTTTTTAACAAATGCAGGCTTGCAAGGAAACCGAAAAGTGCTATCGTAGTAGCTATGAAAAATACAACTACTCCCTCTCAAGTCAACAAAAAACCAAATATTTTTCTCCGGATTCTGCTGACCCTGGTCCTGATCCTGACCCTCCTGGCGGTGGCAGCCGGCGTTTTCCTCTTTGTGATCAACAAATGGTACGTGCAGATCCATGTCCTGGGCGAGGATACGGTCCATGTGGAATACCAGGAGCCCTATACGGACGCCGGGGCAGAGGCGGTCTTTACCGGCACCCTCTTCGATCTGCCGGCCTTCGACGCCTGGTCCAGCAAGTATTATGACTTTGTCGATTCGGCGCCCGCCGTCACAGTAAAGAGCGACGTGGATACCCAGTCTCTTGGTACCTACCTGGTCTCCTATGAGGCAGAGGCCTACGGCAGGATCGGAACGGCCCACCGGTGCGTCATCGTGGAGGATACCACCCCTCCCGAGATCCATCTGGAGACCATAGAGGATCATTACACCCTGCCCGGCCATCCCTACGAGGAGGAGGGCTATACCGCCTCGGACCTCCATGACGGAGACCTGACGGATTCCGTAAAGGCCGAGGAAAAGGACGGGGTCGTCTACTACACGGTCACCGACGCCTCCGGCAATACCGGAACGGCCAGCCGGGAGATCTTCTATGACGACAGGACGCCTCCCGAGCTGACCCTGAATGGCGGCAAAAAGGTCTCCCTCTATGTGGGCGAGACCTGGCGGGATTCCTACAAGGCCATCGATGATGCGGACGGCGATATCACCGACAAAGTCAAGGTCAAGGGCAGCGTGGACGATACCACCCCCGGCACCTATACCCTGAACTACTCCGTCAAGGACAGCTTCGGCAACAAGTCCAAGGCCCAGAGGACCGTGGTGGTCAAACGGATCGTCAACGACGAGTCCAAGGCCAGCTCCGGCAAGATCATCTATCTGACCTTCGACGACGGACCGGGTCCCTATACCGAGGAGCTCCTGGATACCCTCAAAAAGTACAATGTCAGGGCCACCTTCTTCGTTACCCACGGCTTCCCCAAGTACGAGGACATGATCGCCAAAGAGGCGGCAGCAGGCCATACGGTGGCCGTCCATACCTATACCCACAGGTATGAGGATATCTACGCCTCCACCGACGCCTACTGGAGCGATTTCAACCGGATGAACGATATCATTGAGAGCCAGACCGGCAAGCGGTCCACCCTCTTCCGTTTCCCCGGCGGCAGCTCCAATACGGTCAGTGCCAACTATTCCCAGGGCATTATGACCAAGCTGACCAAGCAGGCCGGCGAAAAGGGCTATACCTACTTCGACTGGAACGTATCCTCCGGCGATGCGGGCGGCACCTCCTCCCCCTCCGGAGTCTATGACAACTGCGTGGCTGGGGTCTCCTCCCATGACAAGTCCGTCATCCTCTGTCATGACATCAAGTCCTATACCGTCGAGGCCATGGACGACTTCATCGAATGGGCGCTCAAGGAGGGCTACACCTTCCTTCCCCTGAGCTCCTACAGTCCCACGGCCCACCACGGGGTGAACAACTAAAGAGCATTCAGAAAGAAAGAGCAGAACGTGCGCGTTCTGCTCTTTCTTTCTACTATTTCTACTATTTCTGCTAATTCTGCTATTTCTGCTATTTCTACTCTTTCTTTTCTGCCTTTTTTCCCTCTGGCAGTGGATCCAGCCATCCGTCAGGCTCAGACCATGGCGCCCCGGATGGCGGCCAGAAGGTCGTCATATTCCTCAAAGGCGGGGAACTGGGGATAGTCTTTGCGGATCTGGTCGGTGGTACGGAACAGGAAGCCGGCCTTGCTGGCTTCGATCATGGCCAGATCGTTGAAGCTGTCGCCGCTGGCAATGGTCTCATAGCCGATGGACTGGAGGGCCCTGACAGTGGTCAGCTTGGAATTTTCGATCCGCATCTTAAAGCCCGTGATCTCGCCAGTCTCGGAGGCGATCAGCTCATTGCAAAAGAGGGTGGGCATGCCAAGCTTTGCCATGAGGGGCATACCGAACTGGGTAAAGGTATCGCTGATGATGATGACCTGGGAAAAGCTCCTGAGCTCGTCCAGAAAGGCCCTGGCGCCGGGCAGGGGCTCGATCCTGGAAATGGTATCCTGGATCTCCCGAAGGCCCAGGCTGTGCTCCTTGAGGATGCCGATCCTCCAGCGCATCAGCTTGTCATAATCGGGCTCGTCCCGGGTGGTTCTGCGCAGCTCCGGAATTCCGGTCTCCTCCGAAAAAGCGATCCAGATCTCAGGAACAAGCACGCCTTCCAAATCCAAACAGGTAATATACATAAATCCGTCTCCTATCTCATTACAAAAATCACAGCCCCGGTGCCACGGCACAGGGTCCAAAGTAAAAAATCAGCTCCTTCGAGTGATTTTTTTCACTCTTAAATCTAACAGGAAGTCCAGCGCAAATCAACGCACCAGTGCAAAAAAGCGAAAAAGTATCCAAAATAATAAAAAAATGCAGACGCAAGAACGCCTGCATTTTCGCAGATAGCCTCGCGTCTGCATTTTTCTTTTCTTTTTCTTACATGAACATTTTCTCTCAGTTATACTGTGTCTCTTCCTTTTCTGATCTTCTGTTGCCAATTTGTTGCCAAAGGGCATACGCTGCCGACATGATTATAATCACTTATTTATCGTCATAATGCCCGCCGCATTGAATAACAGTTACTTTGTTGTCATCCGCGCTGAAAATGATCCTGTTTTTCTTATCAATCCGGACACTGGCAAATCCGCTGAAATCACCCTTCAGCATTTCTACTTTGCCATAGGAGCACTCATAACCATTTCGCATGATGTCTTTCAGCAACTTGTTTGCCTTTGTTAAAGTTGCCTTCTCCGCCTGCAAGCTTTCATACTCTTTCCAGGCCTCTGACTGCCATAGAAGATTCCGCATAATCAAGCCTCAATAATGCTATGCGCAGTTACATTTCCCGCTGTAACATCATCAATACGGCGCTTCAATTCAGCGGCCTCAGCAGGCGTAAATCCATTAGCATCACGCATAGAAAAAGTCATTGACTGAGAACGAACCGCCTGCCTCACAAGTGCCAGAGTGGCAGCAGACATGGAGAGGCCAAATGCTTCACAAAGAGTACTGTAACTCTCTCTGGTTTTTCTATCCATCTTAAAAGTAAAATTGGTCATTTCTTCTGTAGTTGAAGCCATTCTTATCATCTCCTTCCTGCTTATAATATGCCA
>CAMNJZ010000103.1 GCA_946541955.1 uncultured Lachnospiraceae bacterium
AATGCTTTTTCCTGCTATTGGAATCCCACGGTTTTAACCGTGGGAGGATGTCAAAGGAAATGCTCGAGCAGGAGCGCAAAGAAGGCCTGGAAGAAGGCCTGGAAAAAGGCATAGAAAAGGGGCGTGCTGAAGAGCGCGCTAATACTGAACGTGAAAAAGGGCGTGCAGATGCAGAGAAAGCACGTGCAGATGCTATGGGAGAGGAAATCCGCAGGCTGAAGGAGATGCTGGCAGCCTTAAATAAGGGAGTATCCTGAAGCGACGAGCGCCTGCAGAGCTTAGAAGACAGCCTGAACTCCCTGGAGATAGACGACCTATACATGTTCCAGGCCAAAAACAAGCAAAGGCAGCATAGCTGTAAGCATAGCAATAAGCATAGCTGCAAGCGTTACAGCAGTGCCGGGAATCATGAATTGAGTGTTCATGGTGCCCGGCACTTTCTGGGAGAATCACAGTTCTTCAGGGTTTCCCAAAGTTTTTTCGGGTCTGACAGCAGGACCTGAACCGAAAGTCAGACCATAAACAAGTTTAAATATCCAATCATTTCCGGAAGGAAGCTGGCAAGTCATGATCAAAGACTATTTCATGTATTATCTGAAGAGGCTCTCCGGCGCCCGGCTGGATGCCTTTTGTACATACTGGAATTCCGGACCGGTACCGGACGGCCTGAGAAGGGCAAAGGCCCCCAGGATCGGGGACGATGCTGACTACCGGAAGGGATATTACAGAAGGTACGACCTGTCGGACGGGTGGTCTTTGTATGACCACCGGTACGATGGCCTGGTGCAGCTCTGCGACGGGGAGGAGATTGTCCGCCTTAAGGGAAGCAGCAGGCAGATCATGGGCCTTCTTCTGAACCTGGTCCGCACCGAGGACGCCCTGCGGGCGGTCCCCCAAAGGGACTACGGCCTTGTCCTTTCCGGGGGCGGGGCCAAGGGGGCCTTTGAGATCGGGGTCTGGAGATGGCTGGAAAAGGCAGGCCTCATGGAAAAGATCACCGGTATTTCCGGAACCTCCGTAGGGGCCCTGAACAGCGTCCTCTTTTCCTGCGTTTCCCTGGAGGAGGCGGAAGAGATCTGGCGGTCCATCCGCCAGGAGGACCTCCTCCATTTCGACCTGGAAACCCTGCAGAGGATCGCGGAAAGCCTGGCCCGAACGATGATCGCGGCCCAGATCAGGGGGATGAGTCCCGCCCTGGTCTTAAAGGACCTGCTGCCTCTGGCGGGGGCCGCAGTCTTTACCCAGGACAAGCTTTCGGAAATCGCGGACCGGGTCCTGAAACGAAGATTCAAGGCAGACAGGGTCGTATTTTCCTGCCTGGCCAGGCAGAGCCTCCAGGACCAGGCAGAGCCCCCGGCCCAGGGCGTCCTTGCCAGCTTCCACAACGCCGATTACTACTGCCTGAACGGCAGGCGGGACACGGAAATCCGGAAGATCATTCTGGCCTCCGCAGCGATCCCCGGCATCTACGACCCTGTGGAGATCAACCGCTTTGCCTACAGAGACGGCGGCTGCAGGGACAATACCCCCTATACGCCCCTGGTGGAAGCCGGCTTTCAGAAAATCATCGTCGTCCACCTGACGGGGAAGAGGGCGGAGGACCCTGCCATCGAAATGGTCAGAAATTCGGTCCTCTTCCATGTATACCCGACTCAGAAGGCGGACTCGGTGGCCCAGACGCTGCGGATCAGCGAAGAGACCACTGAAAACTGGATCAGTAACGGAGAACAGGCGGCGGGCGCCCAGCTGGGCCGCTTTTTAAGAAAGGGAGAACTGGTTCTGCCGGACCATGCGGAAGACTATACAGGGAAGGAGAGAAACGTGGAAAAATTTGATTTTGAACATTTCGACTATGAAGAAGCCTTCAGCACCATCCAGAGCGAAGTCAAAAAGCCCAACATCCTGATCTGCGGGGCCACAGGCGTCGGCAAGAGCACCATGATCCGGGATCTCTTTCAGATGAGCGACCTGGAAGGGCCGGAGATCGGGAACCTTGGCAGATCGAAGACCACAGGGATTCACGTTTACAGCCCGGAGGGGGCCACGGTGGCCCTCTATGACAGCCAGGGCTACAACATCGGCAGCGATGAGAAGCAGTATATGAAGGATGTTCTGGGAGTCATAGACAAAAAGCGCAGTGAGAGTCCGGAGGACATGGCGGGCCACATCCATGAAGTCTGGTACTGCGTGTCTGCCGCCAACAACCGCTTCTTTGAGGCGGATGAGAAGATGCTCCGGGAGATCCGCAGAAAGTATAAGATCCCGGCCATGGTCGTTCTGACCAAGGTGGACTGCGTGGACGAGGAGGCCATCGCCAGCATGAAGGAGGCGGTCCGGGAGAAGATCCCGGAGATCGAGATCTTCTCCTACGCCTCCGACGAAAGGACCCAGGGCTGGGACGAGGATCTCAAAAGGCGCTTTGTCCAGGCCGATGGAATCATGAACTGGGCCCTTCTGAACCTGGACGAATCCCTCCGGGCAGGTCTGATCCCGGCCATGAAGAAAGCCCTGGCAGTCAAGAGAAAATACATTGCCGGGAAGGTGATTCCCAGATATGCAGGGTTTGCTGCGGCTGCGGTGATCGCCACCTCCTTTGTGAATGTGCCCTTTACGGATTCCGTGCCCCTCATGGCTCTCCAGGTGACGATGGCCGCCGAGATCATTCAAAAGTATGGCATCCGTGCAGAGGTCAAACAGCTGGCTGCCAATCTTGTGGGGACCTCCGCTGTTTCCGTGATCGGCAGGACCCTGGCCGGAAATATCATCAAAGTGATTCCCCTTGCCGGCAATCTTCTGAATGCTACGGTCAACACCTCCGTGGCGGCCAGCGTTACAGCGGCTTTGGGCTTTGCCATTACCCTGGTCTGCGAGCAGTACCTGGCCATGTGCATTGACAACAACGGGGCGGAGAATCTCCCCTTTGTCCAGTTCCTGACCCCGGAAAGACTGGCGGAAGCCATGAAGTACGTCAATGGCCACAGCGGGGAGTTTGATATGCAGTCCATTGTCAAGGAGGCCGTGGCTGCGGCCGCTTCACAGGATGGAAAGGACAGCAGGAATGAGTGAGAGCGTCAATAAGGAAAGCACCAATGTCCTGATCATCGGAAAGTCCGGGGTGGGCAAGAGTTCCCTCCTCAACTACATGTTTGGAAGAGACCTTCAGGAGGTGGGCGTTGGCGCCCCCGTCACAAAAATGGAGATCAAGGAATTCCCCTACCAGTATGACGACCACTTTGTAATCCATGTGTATGACACCTGGGGCCTGGAGCCCAGCGAGCAGAAGGCTGAGGAATGGAAGGAAAAGATCTTCAGGGAAATTAAGCGGCACGATGCGCGGTCTATTAGTGAATGGTTCAATACCATCATTTTCTGTCTCAACGCCAAATCCTCCCGGGTGGAGGACTTTGAGCTGGATATAATGGAAGAGCTCCTGCGGGAAAAGAACCATCTGACCTTTGCCCTGACCCACTGCACCTCCCGGGAGGACCAGGACGGCAGGATCTTAAAGGACAGGATCAAAGAAGAGCTGGAAAAAAGAGGACTGGAAGCACCGGATGAGGGGAGCTTTGTCTTTGTCAGCAACGTCCGGAAGAAGCTCCTGGGCGGAACGGTCGAACAGTTTGGCAGGGAGGAGATTTTTACCTCCATCATCCGCAATGTATGGGCCTCTTTGAAGAGCAAGGTCCCCCACCAGGCCAAGATCCGCTATGAGAACAAGTTTGCCTTAAAGAAGGCGGAGCTGCTCAAAAAGCCGGACAAGCTGATCGTCCTGGTCCCCTTCATGAAAATGAAGAAGATCAACCAGCTGGAGAAGGAGATCAACCAGAACTGCGATGAATTTGTCAAAGCCCTGGTCTCGGAGATCGATGGCATGTACACGGACGCCCTGGAATACTATTCCGCCCTGTCGAAGAAATACGCCATCATCGGCTTTGGCGCAGATCCCGGCCAGTTCGAGGCGGCGGCAGACATCCATTTCGATGCAAGGCAGACCCTTGCAGAGCAGGTGGCCTCGGACCTCAGACTCCTGAAAGAGAGGATGCAGATCCTGAATGACCTCCTCCGGGACAAGAAGGTGGAAAACAGGCTCAGGAATGCAGTGATCGACTTTCGGATCCTTATGAAGGATACAGGGAGGATTAAAAAGGACCTGAAGGCGGAGCTGAACCGCTACATGGATACGGTGGGAGAGTACCTGGACGAGCACCTGCAGAACATAGAAGACAGCCTGAACTCCCTGGAGATCGACGACCTGTACATGTTCCAGGCCAAAAACAAGTAAAGACAGCATAGCAATAAGCATAGCTGCAAGCATGGCAATAAGCATAGCTGCAAGTATTGCAGCAAGCGTGACAGCAGTGCCGGGAATCATGAACAGAACGTTCATGATTCCCGGCATTTTATGTGTGTAAAAAAAGTCGTCCCACAATGATTTTTTAAATCTAATGTCGCTAGGTAGCGACACCATGGGTTTGTATTACGGGAAATGGTAGGATATAATAGAATTTAAGAGGTGAAAGCGCAGCGTGAAGAAACATTAAGCAAAGACATTTAATAATCATAACATAATTCTTAAACGAGGAGGAAAAAATGTTTAAAAAGAAACAAGGTGCTTGGGGTATTGCTATTTTATTGGGAGTCATGATTTCTGTCTCCGGGTGTGGGCATGAGCACACATGGGCCGACGCAACATGCACGGAAGCGAAGACATGTTCCGAATGCGGGGAAACAGAGGGAGAACCTTTGGGCCATGCATGGACTGATGCGACGTGTACAGAACCGAAGACCTGCGAAAGATGCGGGGCAACAGAAGGCAGTGCGCTGGGCCATGAATGGGCTGAAGCTACATGCACGGAACCTAAAACCTGTAAAGTTTGCGGCGAAACAGAAGGAGAACCATTAGGACATACAGTAGAAGAATGGAAAACGACTGTCGAACCCAAATGTACGGAGACTGGTACCCGTGAAGGAACATGTAGTGTCTGCGGTGAGACAGTCAGTGAAACGGTAGAAGCAACGGGCCATACTCCAGGCGATGAATGGCAGGTTGTGGAAGAAGCCACATCTACCACTGCCGGTACAAGGGCGAAAGTCTGTACAGTATGTGGTGAACAACTGGAAACAGAGTCCTATGAACTGTCTGACGAAGAGAAGGAAGCAGCGTTCAAAGAGGAATGTGAATCGTATACCTATGAGCAAGTTGCCAGAGATCCTGATGAATACGAAGGCAAAAAGGCGAAATTTACTGGTGAGGTAATTCAGTCGATGGAGGATGGTGACACCTATACTTTACGTGTGAGTATTACCAAGACAGACTGGGGCTACGACGATCCAATTCTTGTGTTATATACTTCCAAACAAGGTGAGAGTCGTATTTTGGAAGATGACATTGTGGATATGTATGGCACTCTTGAAGGAACCTATACATATGAAACAGTGATGGGTGCGAATGTAACAGTACCCCTGTTTTATGCATCTTATATAGAAATCCGATAAAGATTTATCGCATAGGATGAAGGCTCTGGCTGCTGCCAGGTTTCAAATCATTTTATATAATTACAGCGGAGTCCTTTGGACTCCGCTGTAATTATGATTGGGCCAGGCATGTTGACCGCCATTACGAGTATCCTGAAGCGACGAGTGCCTGCAGAGCAAAGAAGACAGCCGGAACTCATTGGAGACAGACGACATCTATATGTTGCAGGCCGAAAACAAATAAAGACAGCATAGCTGTAAGCATAGCAATAAGCATAGCTGCAAGCATAGCAGCAGGCGTGACAGCAGTGCCGGGAATCATGAATTAAGCGTTCATGGTCCCGGCACTTTCTGTTTCTCTGCGTAATTCTGACCTTTTTGGGGGATACCGAAAAAAGAAAATATGGTAAGCGTAAAACTAAAAGTGTTGTATTCTAAAACCCAGCTTCCTGGTACCATAT
>CAMNJZ010000104.1 GCA_946541955.1 uncultured Lachnospiraceae bacterium
TAAGGCATGGCTCCTTTTTTTATGCTTATGTCGAATCCTTCACCGCTAGAATAAGGCTGCGTTCGCAGGTTTATTCTTTTTTGTCTTCTCTGTGTTTGATGATTTTCTCGCCCTGGGCGTCGATGACGATGATCTCATCGGTGGCAAGGGCTCTTTCCACCATTTCGTCGATCTTCTCGGAAAGATTCTTTTCATGATCCCGGATGACCTCGGCCTTTGGCTTGGTCACAGGGTGCTTGGCCACAAAGATGGTGCAGCAGTCCTCATAGGGCAGGATGGAGGTCTCAAAGGTCCCGATCTTCTTGGAAATGGAGACGATCTCCTCCTTGTCCATGCCGATGACGGGCCTGAATACAGGCAGGGTGCAGACCTCGTTGGTCACGTTCAGGGCCGCCAGGGTCTGAGAAGCCACCTGGCCGATGCTCTCGCCGGTGACAAGGCCCAGGCATCCGCTCTCTTTGGCCAGTCTCTCAGCGATCCGCATCATATAGCGGCGCATGATGATGGTCAGCTCGTCATGGGGACATTTCTCATAAATGTAGAGCTGGATCTCGGTGAAGTTGATGTTATGCAGGTAAATGGGACCTGTATAACGGGCCACCAGGGATGCCAGATCCTTGACCTTCTGCAGAGCCCTCTCGCTGGTATAGGGCGGAGCGTTGTAGTAGACCGCATCCAGCTTGACGCCGCGCTTGGCGATCATATAGCCGGCCACAGGGGAATCGATGCCGCCGGACAAAAGGAGCATGGTCTTTCCGCCGACGCCGCAGGGAAGGCCGCCGGGGCCGGGGATCTCGTGGGAATAGAAGAACATCTTCTCCCGGATCTCCACATTCATCATGATCTCAGGGCTGTGGACATCCACGCTGAAGCGGGGAAGGGCCTCCAGAATGGCGTGGCCCAGCTCGGCGTTGACCTCCAGAGAATCCATGGGATAGGTCTTGTTGGGCCTCTTGGTATGGACCTTGAAGGTATGCTCGCCCTGGGGATATTCTTCCTCAATGAACTTTACCACCGTTTCCTTCAGCGCCTCGATGGGCATCAGGTCCCGGATCTGCACAGGGCAGATGCCGCAGATGCCGAAGACCCGGCTCAGCTTTTCAACGGCGTCGTCATAATCATAGTCGGATTTGCAGTCAATGAAGATCCTGCCGTAGATCCTGTTCACCGCAAACTTGCCGTCCACCGTCTTCAGGGCCAGTCTGATCTGGCTGCAGAGGGCTTCTTCAAAGACATGACGGTTTTTGCCCTTGGTCCCGATCTCTGCGTATTTTATAAGAAATGCCTGGTATTTCACTTTCATCCTCCCTGTTTTTATGATGGGATTTCGCGCTTAATGTCTCGTATACCGGCGCAGGAAGGGAACGATCTCCTCCAGGGCCGCTGCCGCAGCCTCCATGTCCCCCTCTGTGGTCATGACAGACATGCTGATCCGGATGGTACTGTCCAGATCCTCCTTATCCAGTCCGATGGCCGTAAGGGTCCCTGATACGTGGGGCCTGTTGGATGCGCAGGCGCTGCCTGCGGATACATAGACGCCCTTGTCCTCCAGAGCATGGAGCAGGACCTCGGCCCTGACCCCGGGCACGGTCACACTGATGATGTGGGGCGCCCCGGAATGGTCTGTCTTTCCGTTGATCTTTACGCCGGGGATCCGGGTGACTCTGGCAATAAAGGCATCCCGGAGCCCGTAGAGTCTTTCAATGTCTGTATCAAAGCTGTCATAGAGCATCTTTGCCGCCAGGGCCATACCGGCCGTGCCGGCGGTATTTTCCGTGCCGGACCGCAGGCCCTTCTGCTGGCCGCCTCCAAAGAGGATGTTCTGGATCCTGACCTTGTCGCCAACATATAAAAAGCCTGTGCCCTTGGCCGCATGGATCTTATGGCCCGATACGGTCAGAAGGTCGATCTTCATCCGCTTGGGATAGATCCTGGCCTTGCC
This sequence comes from uncultured Lachnospiraceae bacterium, assembly GCA_946541955.1. Classification (GTDB taxonomy): domain Bacteria; phylum Bacillota; class Clostridia; order Lachnospirales; family Lachnospiraceae; genus CAG-791. The sequence continues at coordinate 1,943 of CAMNJZ010000104.1, forward strand.
AAAGCCCTGGACTGCATCCACATGGAAGAGAGTGGCGGGATTTTTGGCCTTGATGGCCTCCCCGATCTCTGCGACGGGCTCTACGGTGCCGATCTCATTGTTGGTATGCATGACCGATACCAGGATGGTATCCTCCCGAACGGCCGAGGCCACGTCCGCCGGATCCACCAGTCCCTGTCTGTCCACCGGCAGGATGGTCACTTCAAAGCCCTGGGTCTCCAGATATTTCATGGTCTCCAGGACGGCCGGATGCTCGATGGGGGTGGTGATCAGGTGGCGGCCCTTTCTCTGATTGGCCATGGCACAGCCGATCAGGGCCAGGTTGTCGCCCTCTGTCCCGCAGGAGGTAAAGACCAGATTGCCGGGCTGGACCTTGAGGATCCCTGCCAGGATCTGGCGGGCATTGCGGATCTCCTTCTCGGCTTCCACGCCCTTATGATGCATGCTGGAGGGATTGCCGTAATCCTCCAGGTAAATCCTGCTCATCAGCTCTGCGACTTCGGGAAAGCATCTCGTCGTCGCGGAATTGTCCAAATATATTTCTCTCATAACACCTCAAATGCCGCTCTCTGGAGCGGTGCCTGCCAGGAAAGTATGGTAAGCAGAATATCACAGTTTTTTTCCTCAGGCAATCTCAAAGCGGTAGATCAGCCAGGACAGGACCACCATGGCGGCGGTTTCTGTCCGCAGGATCCTTCTGCCCAGGGAAATGGGCAGGATTCCCGCCTCTCTTGCTTCCTCCACCTCGGAAGGCTCAAAGCCCCCTTCGGGACCGATGAAGATGGAAACGGCGTCTCCCTCCTTCAGATCCTCAAAAAGGCTCCTGGTCTTCCCGTCGTCTTCCTGGAGCTCATAGGGCAGGACCCGGAGCTGAGTCTCCCTGGCGGCCATGCGGATGGCTTCCTTCATGGTCATGGGCTCATGGACCTGGGGGATCAGGCCCCGCTTGCTCTGCATGGCGGCGGATTCCGCAATGGTCTGCCAGCGCTGGATCTTCTTGTCCGCCTTTTTGGGGTCCAGGCGCATGACGCAGCGCTTCATGGCAACCGGGACGATCTCCGTGACGCCCAGCTCCACGGCCTTCTGGATGATCCACTCCATCTTGTCGGACTTGGGCAGGCCCTGGAAGAGGATGACCCGGACAGGAAGCTCGGCCTCTGCCGTGATCAGGCCCTTCTTTTTCAGGATCACCCGGTCCGGCTCGTAGTCCCAGATCTCATAAAGGTACCGGGCCCCGTCCGATCCGTCTGAAACAGAGAGCTCTTCGCCCTTTTTCATGCGGAGCACGTTGCGGATATGGTTGTATTCGCCGCCCTCGACGGGCAGGAAGTCTCCTGCCATGGCGGCGGAATCGACAAAAATATGGAGCATGCCTTTCTCCCTTACATGAGGCGGTCTGTCTTAGAGGGGGCGGACGCCGGTGACGCAGCGCCACTCGCCCTGGGCGGTAATGCCGGTCACGGTAAGGCCCGCCATCTGCATGGCCTTCGCCACATCCTGCTCTCTGCCCTCAATGATCCCGGAGGTGATAAAGACGGCCCCGGGCTTCATGCACTTCACAGCGGCGGGGGTCAGGGGGATCAGGACGTCCGCCAGAATGTTGGCGACGACGATGTCATACTGGCCATAGCCCACCTGGTCCTGTACCTGTCTGTCATCGATGAGGTTGCCCAGAATGACCTGGAATCTGGCGGGGTCGACCCCGTTGTTCTCCATGTTGTCGGCAATGGCAGGCGGCGCGCAGGGATCCAGATCCGTTCCGACAGCGGAGGAGGCGCCCAGCATCAGGGCCAGGATGGCCAGAATGCCGCTGCCCGTACCGATGTCCAGGATCCTGGTCTCAGGGGTCAGATATTCCCGGATCTGACGGATGCAGAGCTGGGTCGTCTCGTGCATGCCGGTACCAAAAGCGGTGCCGGGATCGATATGCAGGACCAGACGGGGCTTTCTGGATTCGGATTCCGGTTCCTCCCAGGAGGGGATGACCAGAATGTCATCGATCCAGAACTGGTGGAAGTACTGCTTCCAGTTGTTGATCCAGTCCAGATCCTCGGTCTCATCCACAGAGATGGTCCCGTCGCCGACCTCCACGCCCCAGCTGCGGACCTGGTCGATCACGGCAGCCATCTGTTCCCGGATCTGGTCCGGGGTCCTGTTCTCCTCCCCTACGACCAGACTTCCGTCCTCAGCCTCCTCCAAAAAGAAGCTGAGAACAGCCCTGCCGTCATCCTCCGGGGTCTCCGGCAGGATATCCACAAACATCTGCTCCTTTTCCGCTGTCGTCAGCGGTACATTGTCTTCGATCTGCGCTCCGTCCAGGCCGATGTCCTGCATCTCACTGATCAGAATATCCTCCGCCTGGGCCGTGGTGCGGACCCTGAATCTCATCCACTTCATCTGTATCTTATTCCCCTCATAAATTTTCCCGCCGGAACACGCCGTCCGGCTTTTATAAAAATCGGATGGGCAGCCGAGCGCCGTCCATCCTGCAGCTTCAGCCGCATGGACGCTCCTGCGGGCATGGCGGCTGTACGCCGGCTTTATCACGTCAAGATCCCGGCAGGTCCTCCTGCCGGGAAAAACGCAGCTCTATTTGTTATTTCTCCCAGAATTTCTTCCGTTTGTTCTCTTTGGGCGCTTCCTCACCGTCGATCCGGCCTGCCGTATGCAGGCTGTCGCCGGAGGCCTCGTCGAACCGGCGGAGCAGGTCTCTGGCTTCCCTGCTCAGCTTGGTCGGTACGTCAACGACCCAGGTGATAAAGTGGTCGCCGCGTATGTTCTTGTTGCGCAGAGACGGGACGCCCTTGCCCTTGAGACGGAGCCTGGTATCGGTCTGGGTGCCGGGTCTGACTTCGCAGACCACCTTGCCGTCCACTGTATCCACTGCCACAGATCCGCCCAGGGCGGCGATGGCAAAGGAGATCCGGACGGTGGAGTAAATGTTGGTATCCTGTCTGACAAAAGAAGGATGATCCTGGACCAGGACTTCGACCAGAAGGTCGCCTCTGGGTCCGCCGTTCACGCCGGGTTCGCCCTTCTCGCGGATCCGGATGCTCTGGCCGTTGTCGATTCCCGCAGGAATGGTGACCTGGATGGTCTTGCGGGAGGAGATATAGCCTGAGCCGCCGCATTCCGTACACTTTTCTTCGATGATCTGGCCGCTGCCGGAGCAGTCGGGGCAGGTCTGGACATTTCGGACCGTACCGAAGAAGGACTGCTGGGTATAGACCACCTGGCCCTTGCCGCTGCACTTGGGGCACATCTTAGGGCTGGTGCCGGGCTTGGCGCCGCTGCCGTTGCAGGTGGGGCAGGGATCCTTGAGGTTGAGGGTGATCTCCTTGTCCACGCCGAATACAGCCTCCAGGAAGGTGATCCGGACACTGGTGCGGACGTTCTGTCCCTTCATGGGACCGTTGCTGCGGGCGCTGCGTCCGCCGCCGAACATGCCGCCGAAAATATCTCCAAAGATATCTTCAAAGCCGCCTCCATTGAAATCAAAGCCGCCGAAGCCGCCTGTTCCGTCAAAGGCTGCGAAGCCATAGGTATCATACTGCTGACGTTTCTCGGGATCGCTCAGAACGGCATAGGCTTCCGAAGCCTCTTTGAACTTGGCTTCCGCTTCCTTGTCTCCGGGATTTGCATCGGGATGGTATTTCTTGGCAAGCTTCCGGTATGCCTTTTTGATCTCTTCTTCTGAGGCGGTCTTGGCTATGCCCAGCACCTCATAATAGTCTCTTTTCTGTTGATCTGCCATAAGAATTCCTTCGTGCTGATACTTCCTGTTTACAATGCATTTGCCCAGACTGCCTGCGCAGCCTGGGCACTGCTATTCAAAATTCGTTCAATTACAATATCATGAAGCTTCCCATCTGTAAAGATAGGGGGTGGCGCCAGCTCCGCTGGCGGTATCTTTATACCTCGCGGTAGTCGCCGTCCACGACGTCGTCATCGCCGCCCTGGTTTGTGTTTGTGTACTGAGCGCCGCCCATAT
>CAMNJZ010000105.1 GCA_946541955.1 uncultured Lachnospiraceae bacterium
AGGCCCTTGCCGGTCAGAACGCCTTCATAGAGGCCTGTGATCCTCTTGTACTGGCCATAGAGATAACCGATCTCGCGTGCGCCTACGCCGATATCACCGGCAGGTACGTCTGTGTCAGCGCCGATATATTTGTAGAGCTCAGTCATGAAGCTCTGGCAGAATGCCATGACTTCTCTGTCGGATTTGCCCTTGGGGTCGAAGTCGGAGCCGCCCTTGCCGCCGCCGATGGGAAGGCTGGTCAGGCTGTTCTTGAAGACCTGTTCGAAGCCCAGGAACTTGATGATGGAGATGTTGACAGAGGGATGAAGACGGAGACCTCCCTTGTAAGGGCCGATCGCACTGTTGAACTGTACGCGGTAGCCGTTGTTGACCTGGACCTGTCCCTTGTCATCGACCCAGGGTACTCTGAACAGGATCTGGCGCTCAGGGGTGGTCAGTCTCTCGAGAAGTGCTTCCTTTTTGTACTTCTCTTCGTCGGCTTCGATGACGACGCGAAGGCTTTCAAGAACCTCTTTGACGGCCTGATGGAATTCGGGCTGAGCAGGGTTCTGGGCTATTACTCTTTCCAGTACTTCATCAACGTATGACATTTTAAATCCTCCTTGAAATGAAAAATCAATGGTGTACCTGTTTGGGGGTGTGCATAAGCATGCACATTGTATACAAATCGGTCGGAAGGCCTGAATTGCATTAGCGTATACAATTATAGCTGCAAAAATCTGTCTCTCGAAGGAGCCGCCTCCTTCATACATCCTCACGCCGCCTATTATAAAACGTAGAATGGGCTATGACAAGCTAAAAATTACGTGATATCAAGACAAGTGGCGAAAAAACTTCTGAAGCGGTATTACAGCATTATCGAATACAAGTATACAATAATTATATTTTTTGTGTTTTTGTTTTCTGTCTCTGCCTGCTTCCAAAGAAAAAAGCGCAGAATACAGACACCGGGTCTGTTTTCTGCGCCTTTGCAGCTCTAAATGTATCTTTATGCTTCTTTTTTAAAGAAGATTTATGCCTCTTTTTACTGCTTCCTCCTCCACAGCTTCCGGCCAGAGGGAAGAATGGACTTCTCCGATGTGGGCCTTTCGGAGGAAGAACATGCAGATCCTGGACTGACCGATGCCTCCGCCGATGGTAAGGGGGAGACGGTTTTCCAGAATGGCCTTCTGGAAGGGGAGAGAGGCTCTGTCCTGGCAGTCTGCCTTCTTTAACTGGTCCGCCAGGGAAGCGGCGTCTACGCGGATACCCATGGAGGAAATCTCCAGGGCGATATCCAGAACGGGATAGTAGACCAGGATATCGGCGTTCAGCGCCCAGTCGTCATAGTCGGGAGCACGTCCGTCGTGGGGCTCGCCGCTCTTTAACTTGTCGCCAATCTGCATCAGGCAGACAGCGCCGTGGGCTCTGGTATAGATGTACTCCCTTTCCTTGGGCGTCTTATCCGGGAACATCCGCTCCAGCTCCGATGAAGTAACAAAGGTAATATCCTGGGGCAGGATCTCTTTGATGTATTCATAGCGGATAGACATGTACTTCTCAGTCTGGCGAAGGACACGGTAGACGATTTTGACGATGTCCTTGAGGAATTCGATGTTCCTGTCTTCCCGCCGGATGATCCGTTCCCAGTCCCACTGGTCCACATAGATGGAGTGGATATTGTCGGTGATCTCATCCCTGCGGATTGCGACCATGTCGGTGTAGAGACCTTCTCCGACAGAGAAGCCGTATTTTTTCAGCGCATAGCGTTTCCATTTGGCCAGGGACTGAACGACTTCGCCGGTCCTTCCGTTTTCAAGGATATCGAAGGATACAGGACGCTCGACGCCATTGAGGTTGTCGTTGAGGCCGGACGCCGGATCGACAAAGAGAGGGGCGGAAACGCGCTGGAGATTCAGGCGCTCAGCCAGAAGATTCTGAAAGAAATCCTTGACGATTTTGATGGCGACCTGGGTATCGTGCAGATCGAGATCGGATTTGTAGTTTTCCGGGATGTAAAAGTGTTCCATGTTGCCCTTTCTGCGTCGGGGTGAGGGACAGAAAATACCTTGTAGGGTGAGAGCGTGAGGAGCTCCCCTTAGACGCTGTTTGTGGTTTAAAAAAATACATTTACCATTAAAGCGCATTTTTCTCCGAATTGCAATAAAAGATTTACATGGCTATAATCTTCCTATGAGCTGTGAAATACAAATTTCCGTCAGAAATCTGGTCGAATTTCTGATGCGGGCAGGGGATCTCGACGACAGACGGGGCGGGGCCCCGGAGACCGCCATGCTGGAAGGCGCCCGTATGCACAGGAGGATCCAGAAACAGATGGGGGCCGAATATGCCTCCGAGGTCTTTCTGAAGCGGCGCTTCCTCCTGCCGGATCCGATCCTGGGGGAGGAAGCCTTCCTGGTTTTGGAGGGGAGAGCGGACGGCATCTATGAGGGACATCTGGAGGACGATCCGGATGCCGCCGGAGCCGTGACTGTCGATGAGATCAAGACCACCTATCGGCCGCTGCGGTCCATTAAAGAGCCTGAGCCTGTTCATAAGGCGCAGGCTGTTTGTTATGCCTGCATGTACTGTGAAGACAACGATCTGGAGGGCATGCAGGTCCGCATGACCTATGTGAATCTGGATACGGAGGGGACCAAATACTTCTATTCCTACAGGACCCGGCAGGAGCTGCGGGAATGGATGGAGGCCCTGCTGGCGGAATACTACAGATGGGCGGCTTTAAAGCTGGAATGGGACCGGGAAAGGACCGATTCCATCCGGTCTCTTCCTTTTCCCTATCCCTACAGGGAGGGGCAGAAGGAACTGGCTGCCGGCGTTTACCATACCATCGCCCAGGGCAGGAAGCTCTTTCTGGAGGCGCCCACCGGGACCGGCAAGACCCTGGCAGTCCTGTATCCATCCCTCAAGGCCATGGGGCAGGGACTGGCTGACAAGATCTTTTATCTGACTGCCAAAAATGTGACGGCGGCAGTGGCCGCCGATACGCTGGACCTGCTGGAGGAGCGGGGCCTTCTTTTAAAGCGGACCCTGCTGACGGCCAAGGACAAGATCTGCATACTGGAAACGCCCTCCTGCAATCCGGCCGCCTGTCCCCGGGCCGCCGGCCATCTGGACAGGGTCAATGAGGCACTCTATGAGCTGTTGACTGGTTCGGACAATATTGACAGAGAGACCATTCAGGCCTGTGCTGAGAAGTATCAGGTCTGTCCCTTCGAGCTGTCCCTGGATGCGACCCTGTTCTCGGATGCTGTGATCTGTGACTACAACTATGTCTTCGATCCCAGTGCCAGACTGCGCCGTTATTTCGCGGAGGGAGAAAGCAGGAACTACCTGTTTCTGATTGATGAAGCCCACAATTTACTGGACAGAGGGCGGGAAATGTACAGCGCAGACCTCTACAGCGCAGATCTGAAGGCTTTTCGAAAGGCAATCCGAAGCGCTTTTCCTTCCCTCTGGAAGCTTCTGGGCCGGTGTGTGACCGCTTTGAATAAGCTGCCGGATCCGGAGGGTGCCTGCCTGGTCCTGGAGGAAGCGGATGTCCTTGCGGGCTGTCTGAGCGAAGTTTATACGGAAATGCAAAGAATCCTGGACCGGGAAAGAAGGAATGACCGAACTGGTCAATCAGGATTTGACCCGGAACTGCGGGGGCTGTTTCTGGATTATTATTTTACCCTCAACCATTTCCTGTCCATGCATGACAATCTGGACAAGGACTATGTGATCTACCTGGAAGAAAGCAGGGAGTCGGGGAAGCCGGAGAGACATCTGAAGCTTTTCTGCGTCGATCCTGGCAGAAATCTGAAGGCCTGCATGGACCAGGGCCTTTCTTCCATTCTTTTTTCCGCGACCTTCCTGCCCATTCAGTACTATAAATCGCTCCTGGGCGGTACGTCGGAGGACTATGAGACCTATGCCCACTCGGTCTTTGACCCGGAAAGGCGGGGACTCTTTATTGCAGAGGACGTCACGAGCCGCTACAGGGCCCGGGGGCCGGAGACCTTTGGCCGGATTGCAGACTGTATCCATGAGATCGTATCCTGCAGGCATGGCAACTATATGGTCTTTTTCCCTTCCTATGCCTTCCTGAAGGAGGTCTACGCCCTGTACCAGATCCGATATCCGGATACGGAGGAAAGCAGGTGCGTCCTGCAGCATGAAAACATGGGACCGGAGGAGCGGGAATCCTTCCTGTCCGCCTTTGAGACCTTCCGGGACGACAGGAGTCTTCTGGGCCTGTGCGTACTGGGCGGTATCTTCAGCGAAGGGATCGATCTTAAGGAAGACAGACTGATCGGCGTCATTGTAGTAGGAACGGGAATGCCCGGGGTGTCCGGAGAACAGACCATCCTCAAGGATTACTTTGACAAACGGGATGGATCGGGCTTTGATTACGCCTACCGTTTTCCCGGCATGAACAAGGTCCTGCAGGCAGCTGGCCGGGCAATCCGGACGGCAGAGGATGTGGGAATCGTGGCCCTTTTGGACGACCGTTTCCTGACTGGCCCCTACAGAAGGCTGTTTCCGGCTGAGTGGACCCGCTATGAAGTGGTAAAAACGTCCACTGCGGGCGGGAGAGTAAGCCGATTCTGGGACCAATGGCTCTGAAAAATATGTAAACCAAAAACCAGGGGTATTTTCAGAAAATTCAGACGGAAAAAGCACTTTCTGACAGGGGTGTCAATGTGGATAACTTTGTGGAAACTGGGGATTTCTACCGGGGATACAGTGAAAAAAGACTGATAATTCAAGGAAAAGTCGAATAGTTTGAAAATGACGGGTTTAAGCGGTTTCCGCGGTCTATTGACTATATTAGTCAGAGTAAATATGTAAACCAAATCATGCGGATTATTTGTGGATTGCCTGTCAGTTTTCTGCGAATAATGTTTTTTTCCTTTTTGTGAGGGGATTTTGCGGAAATCCTTCCCGGTGCAGGGCCCGGTGGTAGGGAAAAACGAAAATTAAGGGCCTCCTGCGCGGGATGGCGGGAAAGTATGATATAATAAGCAGGACCCGTATCCGGCTCCGGACCGGCGCAAAGAAGGTTCAGAAGGATTAGTATCAAAGCAAAGGAGATGCAGATATGATTTTACTCTATGCAGCACTTTTACCGGCTTTTTACCTTATGTACAGGATCTATAAGGCGGACCGGGTCGAACGTGAGCCTGTTAAGCTGATCGTGAAGGTCCTGATCCTTGGAGCCTTATCCACGATTCCTGCCTCCGTTCTGGAACTCATCGGTATGACGCTTCAGGACCGATACATGTCAGCTGCTGCCCCCACTCTTTATCTGGCTGTGCAGTTTTTCATTATTGTCGCCTTTGCAGAAGAGGGCATGAAAATGCTGGCGCTGCGGATCGGTATCTGGAAGAACCCTGAGTTCAATTACCTTTTTGACGGCGTGGTCTACGGCGCAGCGTCTGCCCTGGGCTTTGCAGCCCTTGAAAATGTGCTCTACGTCAGCGAAGGCGGGATGACGACCGCCCTGGTGCGTGCCGTGACGGCGGTTCCGCTCCACTGTATCTGCGGTATCTTCATGGGGCATTATTATGGCCTTGCAAAATATGCGGCCCGGAGAGGATGGGCAGATGCCAGAAAATCCTACAAGCTGCAGGCCTTTTTAATTCCTGTCTTTATCCACGGTCTCTATGATTTCCTGGCCAGCGTTGAATGGGACGTAGCCATGTTCCTTTTCCTGGTCGTTGTCGTAGTCGTCGATATCATTGCCCTGCGCCAGGTTAAAAAATATGCATTGGAAGATCTGAGCATCTGAAGACAGGGAAAACACTGCAAGATCCGTCCCGGGCCTGAATGAAAAACGGTGAAAAACGGAAAATCAAAAAACCTGTTGACAAAGGCCCGGGAATTCGGTATTATAACGAAGTCGGTTGCG
>CAMNJZ010000106.1 GCA_946541955.1 uncultured Lachnospiraceae bacterium
AAGCCCTCCGGGAAATCCTCCTCCGACGCGGCAGCGTCCGCAGGAGAGGCCGGCGCATGACGCAGCCAGACCAGGCTTTTCAATAAGGACATAAAAAGAGCGGACCCAGGCGCTTTGCCAGGGTCCGCTTTTTCAGGCTGCGGCGCTCCTTGGAGCTGCCATCAGCGGTTGTATTTGATCAGGATGAGGGCCTGGTTCTGGGCATCTGCCTGTACGGCCCAGCTGCCCTCGGGCAGGACCTGGAGCCTTGCGCCGTTTGCACTCTCGGCGGGCTCTCCCTCTGCCCAGGCGTCGTATTCCACGGCGGTGGTCTCATCCCAGCGCCATCTGCCCTCCTGGAAATAGCCGGCTGTCCAGGCGCTCAGGGAGGAGGGCGCACTCTCCATCAGCTTCTGCACACTGTCCTGGACCGAGGCATCCGTGATCTTGACCAGGCTTCCGCCCAGGCAGGTGGCGTAGCGCCGGGCCTGCTCATAGCTGCCCTGGAGGGGGACCAGCTCCACGCCGTCCAGGTAGTAGCCGGAGGCTTCCCTTTCCTCCCTTTCGATCCGGGTCAGGAGACTTACATTGTCCCGCTCCAGACTGGTGAGATCACCGTCGCCGATCCCGTCGGCCGCTTCATACCAGTCAAAGCCCGAATAGAAGGACCAGAAGGGACCGGACTCGCTGAAATGGAGCCCCTTCCTGGCGTAGATCTCATTGATGGCCAGACGGATCAGGATCCGGTACTGCCAGGATGTGGAGGCAATGTCCCTGAGGGAGTGGATCTCCTCCTCCGTCAGGGCCTCTTCAGAGCTGTCCGGGAAGACCTGGCCCGACTCGAAGAAGCTGACGGCACTGGGGGCCGTGGTATCTGTGAAGACCAGGTTTTCAGACAGCTGGTCGGAGATGCCCTCCAGGGCCTGGGCCCCTGCCGTTTCTGTCCTTTCCTCCGAAGAGGCAGACCGGACATAGAATCCCAGCAGGGGCAGGCCTGCCAGTATAAAGAGAATCAGGAGGAGGCAGAGGGCGATGATCCGCTTTTCGCTGCCGGGTAGTTTTCTGAGCATTTAGGACCTCATTTTCATCAGTTCTGCATTTCAAACAGGCTTGCCAGAGGAGAGTCGCTGTCCAGGAAGAGAGTGGTGCTGCCATTTGCAAGGCTCTTCTTGGCGGCGTCCAGCTGGCGGACAAAGAGATAGTACTCCGCCTTGTCGGGGTCGTTGTAGGCGTCGGAGAGGATCTTCATGTATTCCGCTTCGCCCTCCGCCTCCAGCTGATCGGCCCTGGCTTCGGCCTCGGAGATCATGACGGTGGTCTCTCTGTCGGTGGTATTGCGGATCTTCTGGGCCTCGGATTCGCCCTGGGCCTTGTAGGCCGCCGCAATGTTCTTACGTTCTGTGATCATACGGTTGTAGACCGCATCCTTGTTCTCATCGGGCAGATCCAGCTTTTTGATCTTGACCATCTGGATCTCGATGCCGTACTGCTCGGGATCGTAGTCCTTGTTGAGCTGGTCCAGGATCTTTTTGGAGATGGAGATGACCCGGGTGTTTTCGTCGATGACCTTCATGCCGTCCGCGGTATTCGTCTCGTCAAGGTCCTCCGCGGTGATATCCTGGACCTCCAGATCCGAGAGGGCGTCCTCTTCGTCGTTTTTATCCAAGGCTGCGTCCCGGGAGGCGATCAGCTCCTCCTGTGAGGTGGCGGATACGGTGGTCTTGAGGGCGCCGTAGACCATGGCGCTGATCTTGCTCTCCGCGCCGGCCGTGGAGGAATTCAGGGTCTGGGTAAATTTGGTGGGATCTGTGACCCTCCAGAGGATGTAGGCGTCGACCTCCATCTTCTTCTTGTCAGAGGTATAGATCTCGGTGGGGGCAATGTCGTAGAGCTGTTTGGCCTTGGAGATGGTCGTTTCGCTCTGGACCATGGGGATCCGGAGACTGAAGCCGGGCTCTGTGGTGACCCGGGAGATCTTGCCCATGGTCTTGATGACCTTATATTCGTTGGGATAGGTGATTACGACCGAGGCGTTTACGATCACAAATAAAAGCGCCAGGATCACCAGGATCAGACCTGCATGTTTTTTCACTGTAGATCACCTCCGTTCTGATTGGTGTTTCCGCCAAGGCTTCCGTCCAGGTCGCCCAGATAGGTGCGCTGGGTGGTGGTGCCGTCGTCGTTGTTGATGACAATCTTCAGGCCGGGCAGGATATCTTCCATGGCTTCATAGAACATACGCTGCCTGGTAATGAGGGGATACTTGGTATATTCGGCGTACTCGCTGTTGAAACGGGCGACCTGACCGTTTGCTTCGTTGATCCTGGCCGTCTTTTTGGCTTCCGCCTCCTGGACGATCTTGTCGGCCCTGGCTTCGGCGGCGGGGATCTGTTCGTTGCGGTACTGGTTGGCCTCGTTGAGGGCGGATTCCTTGTTCTGTCTGGCGTTCTCCACCTCGGTGAAGGCTTCCTTGATCAGGTCGGTGGGAGGCTCGACGTCCTGGATGGAGATATCGATCAGGGACAGGCCGATGTTCTGCTCCTCCAGCTCATCCATGACGATGGTCTTGATGTTCTGCTGGATATCGGATTTGCCTGTGGTCAGGGCCGAATCCACCGTATAGGCACTGACGGTGCCGCGGATCGAGGACTGGATCAGGTTCTTGAGGATCAGCTCCGGTCTGTCGGAAGCGTACATGTACTGGAGGGGATCGGTCACCTGGTAGGTCACATAGAAATCGATATCTACAAAGTTCATATCGGAGGTGATCATGATGGATTCGCTTTCCACGTTCCGGTAGGAGCCTTCGTATTCCTCAATATAGCCGATCTCCATGCTCTGGACGGTGGTGTTGATCTTGGTCACTTCCTGGATGAAGGGGATCTTGAACTGGAGTCCCTTATTGTTGTTGACGGCAGCCTGGCCCAGGGTCGTTACGACGGCGCTCTCTGTTTCGGACAGAGTGTAGAAGCAGCTTCCCAGGGTCGATATGGCCAGAAAGACCAGGACGAGGGCCAGGAGCAGCATGGGCAGGCGTGCCAATATGCCGCCGGCTTTATTGGGGCTTCCTGCGCCCTGGTCGTCCTGGGGCGGAATATTACGCTTGAAAAAGTTTTTGTCAGGCATTTTTACACCTCCTTGTTGTTTTTGGCTTTCTTCTGCCATTATACCATCTGTCTCTTTCCATAAAAGCATAAACTTGTTAAATGCCGGGGAGGAAAGTGATCCATTGTCCGCTTTTTTGGACATGCCCTGGGCCATACTGGGTTCATCGGATGCAGGGGCCCTGACCGGAGGGCAGCTTTTGGAAAAAGGAAGCCGGGCGGAGGGTCCGGCCTGTACAAAAAGGAGGCAGTATGAAGAGAATATTTTTTGCAGCGCTTATGATCGCAGTCATGATGTATCTGGTGGGATGCGCCCTGCCGGGGCAGCGGTGCTCCATGGCGGGCTGCGAAAGGCCTTCCCTGGCAGGCTCCCGCCACTGCACGGACCACCAGGGAGCCTACACGGCTCTGGAAGTCCATCAGGAGGAGATCTGCCGGATTTCTTCCCCCGCGGCAGACCAATTGGTATATAATGAAGAAAACCATTGATCTTGCAGCAACAGGGGGTTGAAGTATGGAACTGAAATATCTTGTGATCGGCGCAGGCGGAACAGGCGGCGCCATTGCAGCCTTTATGAAAAGAGCCGGAAAGGATGTGACCCTGATCGCCAGGGGAATGAAGCGGGCGGCCATCCTGGAGCAGGGCCTCAGGGTCCGCAAGGGCGATGAGGAATGGGCGGCAGATCTTCCCGCCATGACCGAGGAGGAATATATGGAAGCCCTCGCCGGCATTCTGCCAAAGCCCGATATTATCTTTGTCTGTACCAAATATTATTCGGTGGAGGAGGTCTATGACGTGATCCGGGCGGCGGCTTCCGGAAAGACCATCGTGATCCCCATCCAGAATGTCTACGGGACCGGCGAGAAGATCGCCGCCGATCTGCCCGGCGTCCATGTCCTCAACGGCTGCATGTATATCGCCGCTTCGACGGAGGAGCCCGGGGTCATCCGCATGGTCTCCGATATCTTCCGCATCGTTTATGGAGAAGTGAGCGGAAAGATGGGGGACCCTGTCCTGGAGCAGGTGAAAGAGGATCTGGAGGCGGCCGGCATCGAGGCGGTCTATTCCGACCACATCCGCCGGGACACCCTGCAGAAGTTCGCCATGGTCTCGCCCAACAGCGCGGCGGGCACCTACTTTGACGCCTGTGCGGCGGATTTCCAGAAGGAGGGAGAGCCCAGGCAGATGTATATCGAATGCATCAGGGAGATCGACGCCATCGCAAAGGCCATGCACATTTCTTTCGAGGTGGACCTGGTGGAGGCGGGGCTGAAGATCATGGACGCCCTGGATCCTTCCTTTACCACCTCATTGCAGAAGGACGTGAAGGCCGGGGGCCGGTCCGAGGCCGACGGCCAGATCTTTGAGGTGGTCAGACTGGGCAGAAAGTATTATATTCCGGTGCCCGCCTATGAGAAGGCGGCGGCAAAGCTGGGCTTTCAGGGCTGAGGCCCATGCCTTTGGGATTTATCAATTCTTTATGAATCCGCGCGTATCTCCGCTATCTTTTTTGCCAAAGCTGTATTATAATATAGCGCATTGACAAAAAACGGAGGTTTTTACTATTTCATGGATATGCATATCGGAAACAGAAAAGTCGTGATTATCGGCGCCGGCTACGTCGGTTCATCCATTGCCTATGCGCTGACCATCCGCAATCTGGCCCGTGAGATTATACTGATCGATAAGAATGAAACAAAGGCTGTCGGCGAGGCCCTGGACATCCAGCACGGTATCCCCTACATGGGCTCCTCCTCGGTCCGCTGCGGCAGCTATGAGGATATCCGGGATTCGGATCTGATCATTATCACCGCCGGCCGGTCCAGAAAGCCCGGCGAGACCCGTCTGGAGCTGATCCAGGACAACGTGCTGATCATGAAAAGCGTCGTGGACAGCATTCTGGAGTATTATACCCGGGGGACCGTTATGGTGGTCTCCAACCCGGTGGACATTATGACCTATGTCTGCGACCAGTGGATGGGCCTGCCTGCCGGCCGCGTATTCGGCACCGGCTGCGTCCTGGATACGTCCCGTCTGGTCCGCGGCATTGCCAACTACACCAGGATCCACGTGGAAGCGGTCAAATGCAACATTGTAGGCGAGCATGGCGACACCCAGTTCCCGGTCTGGTCCAGACTGGCCATCGCGGGCGTTCCCATGGATGAATACTGCCACAACGTCCACCTGGCCTGGGGAGACGCCCAGAAGGAAGACCTCTACGAGCGGGTCAAGAACATGGGCGCCGAGATCATCCGTGCCAAGGGCAGGACCCATTACGGGATCGCCACCTGCGTCTGCTCCCTGGCGGATGCGGTCCTCAACCAGCGTCTGACCATCGCACCGGTCACCTCGACCCTTCAGGGCGAGTACGGCCTTTCCGGGGTGGCCATTTCCATTCCTTCCATCATCGGCGTAGCCGGCGTGGAGCAGAGACTGGAAGAAAAGTGGACCCACCATGAATATGAAATGCTGGAAAAGAGCGCGGCCAAGATGGAGGAAGCCATCCGGATCGCCGATTCCATTCTGGCATAATAAGAAAGCAGCTGCCTGCAGAAAGGCCCGTCAGGGTCCTTCCTGCAGGTATTTTTTTGAAATGATTTGTTTGAAAAAATAATTTTTGAAAAGAGTTTTATGAAAAAAATATTTTGAAAAAAATATTTT
>CAMNJZ010000107.1 GCA_946541955.1 uncultured Lachnospiraceae bacterium
GGAAAGTACGGCGCGATACCGGCCTTGAAGACTATCAGTCTTTCAAAGGGAGAATGCTCTTAGGCGGGCAAGATTAAAATATGAGCAGTGTTTGAGAGCGGGAAAAACCGCAGAGAGAAATCTATGAAGAAGATTCTATACAAATGGCAGAAGGACTGTCTAAACGAATGGGAAAGAAATCAGAGGAGAGGGATTGCTCATGTTGTAACAGGCGCCGGGAAAACGATTCTGGCGATTTCCGCTATTGAAAGAGTTCGCAGTCTTTTTCCGGACCTTGTGGTCCGGATCGTGGTTCCCACCATCCCCCTGGCCAGGCAATGGGAAACGTCTCTCCGGCATCATATGGATCTGGAAGAATGGCGCCCTGGCCTGTTTGGTGCCGGAAGGAGGGATGCCCCGGAAAGACATGTGATGATTTATATTATCAATTCTGCCAGAGAAACACTGGCGGGACATATCAGGCGGGATCTTGCTCTGAACCGCCATGTCCTACTGATCTGTGATGAGTGCCATCATTATCAGAGTAAGGAAAACAGGAAAATTTTCGGCTTTCGAGACATGCTGAAACCAGGCAATGGTCTTTTTTTCTCCCTGGGTCTTTCCGCAACGCCCCTTGGAACGGCCAATGATGCGGTTCTGCTTGCAGGGATCGGCCCTGAATTTTTTGAATATGGTTTTAACGAAGCAGTGAAGGAAGGGATCATTTCACAATTCACAGTCTGTGAGGCGGCGTCTTCTTTTTTTGCAGATGAAGGGGTGGAATATGCAGTCCTGACAGAAAAGATCGGGAAAGCGCTGCAGGCTTTGTACGCAGCCCATCCAAAGCTGGCGGGGATGCAGGAAAAAGCTTTTATGAAGGCTGTCTCAGCCATAGCGCATGAAGCGGAGATGGATCCTGCAGAGCCTGCAGCGGCTTTTCTGATCCTGACATATAAAAGAAAAGAGGTCAGTAATCTTGCCAGGGCCAGACTTTCCTGCTGTCTTTCAATCCTGAAAAGACTGCGTGAACGGGACAAGGTGTTGATTTTCTGTGAAAGGATCAGCCAGGCGGAGGAAATGGCGGGACAGATCCGGAGAACGTTTGGAGATGTCTGCAGTATATATCATTCGCAGCTGAATGCCGAAGCGAGAAAAAGATCACTGGCAGAGTTCCGTGAAAACCGGCATCGCATTCTTGTGAGCTGCAGGTGCCTGGACGAGGGGATTGATGTGCCGGATGCCAATATAGGAATCGTGATGAGTTCCACGGCAGTGGAGAGGCAGCGGATCCAGAGACTGGGGCGGGTGATCCGGAGAGCGGATGGAAAGCAGGCGGCCTGCCTTTATTACATATATATCCGGGAGTCAATGGATGACGCGTCTTATCTGGCCTGTCTCGATGAGGCAGACACATTCAGTCTTCGGTACTATCCGGCAGAAGGCGTATTTGCAAATGATCTTTATGAGTATGCAGCGACAGAAATTGTTGCGTCCGCAAGGGGATGCGGGTATGATAAAAAACATATGGAAGAGCTGCGCAGGTGCCTGGAAGAAGGGATTGCCCGTGCAGATTATCTTCTGCCTGCAATAGTACAGGAGAACAACAGGCAGCAGGCAGAAGGCAGACATGAAAGAAATTACTGGACAGTCATGAAAAAGATCGGTGCTGCTTTCAGGGAAAACACAGAATAATGCGGTATATATGCGGAGGAAGGATTATTATGCAGAATTATGAAGAATTGTTTGAGGCCCTGCAGCCTCTGGAGAAAGCATTGGGAGATGCGGCATCTGCTGTCGCAAAATATCATAAGTCCATTAAAAAAAATACAGACACCGGCAATCTGACAGAAGTTAAAAAAAGTCTGGACGCTGCCGCTGAAACGGCAAATCTTCTCCAGGAACGGATCCAGACTGTCAGGGAAGCGGTAGAGGGATTCGATACGCAGTCATACTTTGCGGAAGGTGATTTTACCAGGCAGCTCCTTGATGCCTGCCGGGATAGGGGAATCGATGTGCGGGGAGAGACCGGCGTTTATGAAATGTTCCCTTTTAAAGTACGGATTACTGGAGATGCCGAGCATGACGGTGAAATCTGGATCAACCGTAAAAAGCTCCCCAGCTTCCGCCCTTCCTATGCGGCAGATCTGATCCGTGCGGAGCAGCAGAAACTGTACAGTGCAAGGTTTAATGAGCTGTCCTTCATGACAGAACTTGCAGATGCTTATGAGATCGCCTGTCTGAAATCGGGATCCAGGATCGGGAGCACACAGAGTCTGGACAAGATTTATAAGTACCTTGCCCCTACCGCACGGGCCCGTAAGGATTATGACAAACAGGCTTACGCCTTTGACCTGGCCCGTCTTTATGAGAAGGGGACAGAAGCCTGGGTGTCCAAAGCCGGAAACCGCTACTTTTTTGGAACAAGCAGGGATGGTAAGAGCGGGATCCGTGTCTTAAGCAGTACTGGCGTCGAGTCATTTATCAATACGATCAGGCAGATCAGACAGGATGGAGAGTAATGCCCCCTCCGGTAAGGAAAATGGATAATACAAGGGGAAGAAGAGGACCATGGAGAATCATAATTGGAGCAGGGAATATATCGAGCAGACTACGACAGGACTGCAGCTGCTTACGGATTTTGTGACGAAGCACTATCTGTGTGATTATATTGTGCGGGGCGGGAGTAAGATCAAATTTGTAACGGGACGAAATGGAAGTGGAAAAACCCATTTTCTGCTGTATATGAAGAAAGAAGCGCAGGATCATGGGTTTCTTCCGGTATTCTTTTCCGCAAGGGATGTATGGCTCCATGATTTTAAGGAAATATATCTGGAAATCCTCCGGCAGTGCGATATAGAACACATCCTGGAAGGGTGCGCATGCCAGATTATCAGGGAGATGGGGTATGATCCGGCACAGATCGGAGAAGGAAAAAATTTCATGGATTTTCTTTCTGAAAGAGGGGAAGCCGATCCGATTTCAAGAGGGGAAATCAGAGGACTGCTGAGAAAACACTTTACAAAAAATCCGCTTCTTGACAACAATTTTGCATGCTGCTGCTCCCTGCTCACGGGCGGGATTCTGGGACATCCTGTACTGGAGGCTTCGAGCCGGGAATTGATTCTGGCCTTCCTGCATGGCGATAAAACCGTGAAATTGTCACAGCTTCGGGCCCTGGGGCTGTCTCCCTCAAGGATTACCAAATATAATGCCAGGCATTTGTTAAGGTCACTTGCCCAGACAGCTCATATGGGGGGATGGTCCGGAATAACTGTTATGATCGATGATCTGGAGATCCTTATGAACCGTGCGGCCGGCAGCGGCATACGGTATACTAAGCTGCGGAGAAATGACGCATATGAAAGCATACGGCAGTTGATTGATGATATTGACAATATGCAGTACATCATGTTCCTGTTCGGCATGGACCGTAATCTTATGGACGATGAAAATATCGGAATGAAGACTTATCAGGCTCTCTGGCTTCGCGTTCAGAATGAGATCGTGAGTGTGAGATTCAACAAATTTGCAGATATACTGGATCTGGACCAATATGCACAGGAGTACTATACAGAAGAAGTCCTCACAGAGATGTCGGAAAAAGCTGCAGAGGAACTGGCAGCCAGCGGTCTTCAGGCAAGAGCACTGGGCAGAGATGAAATCTCAGATTTGATGGATCGTGCCAGATTCGGGGGGATCGGACTGCCTGGCCTTGTCAGATATGCAGCAGCAGGCGGACTGGAAGAATAGGATAAAAGCACAGACAGAAAGCTGAATTGTTTCAATGCTGCTTGTGACGGAGCGCCATGCGCAGCATTTTCTACAGAGTGTCCCGGATGGAGATAAGGATGGAGAAGAATATAAAGACGGATTTTGATGCATGTCATGTGATCGAGGCGCTGCGAAGCGGCGTTCCTTCCAGGGCGGCAGGAGAATATTTCTCGGAATCACGGCCTGCAATGATACAGAAGATACAAGGCCGTCTGGAACAGGTTCATGAAAGCGGCCGCTCGGACGGCATGATTTTCACAGGCCGCTATGGAGAGGGAAAAACACATCTTTTGGGAACGGTATTCGGCATGGCTTCTGCCCATAATATGGTGGTTTCTTATGTGTCGCTCGGAAAAGAAACTCCGATCGACAGACCCTACCTGCTTTTTCCAAAGGTCATTGCCAATACGTATCTCCCCGGGGCGGTACAGCCCGGATTCCGTCAGAAGCTGGAGGACCTTACCCAGGGGAGCAGTATATCTGGAGAGCTTCTGGCCTATACCGCCAGAGAATTGGAGACAGATAAGCTGTATTTTCTTCTGAAGTCTTTTCTGGGAACACAGGAAGAGGAAGAAAGATATGCATTTCTGGCTGATCTGGAAGGCGATTTTACTACAACGCAGATTATCAAGCGCAGCTATCGGAGAATTACCGGAACTGCAGCTAAATTCAATCAGAATTTCAGCAAGACCAGACATGGATTTGATTACTTTTATTTTATGAGTCATCTTTTTAAGACCCTGGGATATGATGGCTGGGTGATGCTTTTTGATGAAGCGGAGCTGCTTGGAGGAATGGGAAAAAAGACGCGTGCTAAAAGCTATGTGCAGCTGCAGCGGTTTTTAAAACCTTCTCCGAAGCTGGAAGGTGTATTTTCCCTGTTTGCATTCAGTTCTTCCTATGCTGAGGACATTATTGATGCCAGGAAGGAGTTTGAGAATGTGGAGGAGGTCTTTGGCGATGACAGGGAAACTGCTGCTGCTGCCAAGGCTGTACTGAATGGCATTCTGAATGCGCCGGAGCTGATGCCCCTTACCAGGGAAGAAATCCTGCAGGTGCTTATGAGCATTCAGGACTTTCATGGCAGGGCATACGGGTGGAAACCGGAAGTTTCGGCTGAAACGCTATATCAGGCAACAGATGGCGGAGGATACCTTTTAAGAACCAGAATCCGATCAGCCATCGAGTTTCTGGATCAGCTCTACCAGTATGGTGAGGCCGGTAAGACAAAAGTGACAGAATTAGGGAAGGAAATATACAGGGAGGATGATACGCCGGATCTGTCGGATCCGGATGGGCCTTTCTGAGTGCAGATCAGAGAGCTTATGGTATCGGCAGGCCCCAATCAGGACAATCCCATCATTGATAAGACAGGATATGTGCCCGTCCTTGCCATCGATGTATGGGAGCATGCCTGTTATCTGAAGTACAAAAATCTGCGGGCCGCCTATGTACATCTGAGTTTTAAAATGTTTTCTACTAACAATTATATTAACCACGAGTTTTTAGCTTAAATATAGGTGTTTTTAAGAAAACGTATTATTGGTGGAGCACTCTACACCTTAAACGGATGCTTTTTAATGACCTGTGAAGCTAGATCCGGGATGATTTCGGTGGCAGTGGAGGTCTTGCAAAAGGTCTGCAGATATCCGTAGATCATCTTAGCCGTTATTGGTGAAAGAAAGCTGCAATTATTAATGCCTTGCTTTGTGCAGGGCATTATTTATTTTGGGAGCTGATTGTTGTTTGTCAAGTAGAATTGACCCACTTTTTCGTTGAAAGTTGACCCACCTTAGTGCCCCGC
>CAMNJZ010000108.1 GCA_946541955.1 uncultured Lachnospiraceae bacterium
CTGATTATCCTTTTCCTGCAGGGCGGCTTCTGTTAAATGCAAATGGCCGAAGGAGACATTCTCCCTTTCTCCCCTCCGCCCTGTTTTTGTTGTTGACAAACCCGGTCTTTATTGTTAACATCTATCCCGTTCGAAGTTAACAATTAAGGAGATATAACAATGAAAACAAAAGACCTGGTCCTGTGCGCCCTCTGCGCAGCCATTACCTGTATCCTTGCCCCGCTTTCCATCCCCACCCCCGGCGGAGTCCCCATTTCCCTGGCCACCTTCGCCGTCATGCTCTCAGGCCTTGTCCTGGGCGCCAGACTGGGGGCCCTGAGCCAGCTGATCTATGTGCTTCTGGGCTCTGTGGGCCTGCCTGTCTTTGCAGGCTGGACCGGAGGCTTTGGCCTGGTCATGGGCATGACCGGGGGCTATATCGTGGGCTACATCCTTCTGGCCTTCTTCACAGGCCTCATCTACTTTGCAAAGGGCAAAAAGGAAACCGGCGCCGCCAAATATGTCTGGATGGTCCTGGGCATGCTGGCAGGCACGGCAGTCCTCTACGCCTTCGGCACTATCTGGTTCATGAAGGTGACCGGCATGGACCTGGCAGGGTCCCTGGCCGCCTGCGTCCTTCCCTTCCTGCCCGGCGACGCGGTCAAGATCGCCGGCGCTGCCATCCTGGGCGGCCGGATCGAAAAGGCCCTCAGCCATGTGTGATTCCATCTCCCTCCGTCCCCACCACCTTCTGTGCCTGCAGAACTTTGTGGGCGAGGGCTACAGCGGCGGCTTTACCACCGGCATGGCCGGGGTCCAAAAACGCCTGATGGCCGATCCCTCTGCCAGGATCCGTCTCAAGGAAGGCACAGACCAGATCTGCGCCGGCTGCCCCAACCGGGCAGGGGACGCCTGCACCAGCGGGAAGCCGGACCGCTATGACAAAGAGGTCCTGGAACGCACCGGCCTTGCCTGCGGCGACTGCCTGACCTGGCAGGAAGCCCTGGAAAAGGCCCTGCCCCTGAA
The DNA here is from genome assembly GCA_946541955.1 of uncultured Lachnospiraceae bacterium. Taxonomy (GTDB): domain Bacteria; phylum Bacillota; class Clostridia; order Lachnospirales; family Lachnospiraceae; genus CAG-791. The sequence goes on from CAMNJZ010000108.1 coordinate 1,006, forward strand.
CCGGGACTGTCTGCCGGAGATCTGCGGAGACTGCCAGTGGTTTTCTCTCTGCGACTCCCTGAAAAAAGCCTGATCCCCTTATAATCCATTTCTCAACAAGGAGCCCGCCCCTTCGCAGCTTTGGCTGCGCAGGGGCGGGCTCTGTTTTGTCTATATCTCTGTTTTGGGGATCAGCCGATGGCTTCCAGCGCCTGCTTCAGATCGGCGATCAGGTCCTCCTTGTCCTCCAGACCGCAGGACATGCGGATCAGGCCGGCGGGAACGCCTGCCTCCACCAGCTGCTCTTCACTGAGCTGACGGTGGGTCGAGGTGGCGGGATTCAGGCAGCAGGTCCTGGCGTCGGCCACATGGGTCTCGATGGCGGCCAGCTTCAGGTTCTTCATGAACTTCTCGGCAGCCTCCCTGCCTCCCTTCAGCTCGAAGGAGACAACGCCGCAGCCGCCGTTTGGCAGGTATTTCTGCGCGATCTCATAGTACTTGTTGCCGGGAAGGCCGGAATAGTTGACATAGGTGACCTGGGGCTGGGCCTGCAGGAACTCTGCCACGGCCTGGCCGTTCTCCACATGTCTGGGCATACGGACATGGAGGGATTCCAGACCCAGATTCAGATAGAAGGCGGACTGGGGAGACTGGATGGAGCCCAGATCTCTCATCAGCTGGCTGGTGGCCTTGGTGATGAAGGCGCCGCCCTGGCCGAACTTCTCGGCATAGACAATGCCGTGATAGGATTCATCGGGAGTGCAGAGGCCCGGATACTTGTCCGCATGGGCCATCCAGTCGAACTTGCCGCTGTCCACGATGGCGCCGCCCACGGCAACGCCGTGGCCGTCCATGTATTTGGTGGTGGAATGGGTCACGATATCGGCGCCCCATTCAATGGGCCTGCAGTTGACGGGGGTAGGGAAGGTATTGTCCACGATCAGGGGCACGCCGTGGGCGTGGGCCACTCTGGCGAACTTCTCGATATCCAGAACGGTCAGGGCCGGGTTGGCAATGGTCTCGCCGAACATGGCTCTGGTATTGTCCCGGAAGGCCGCGCTCAGCTCTTCCTCGCTGGCGTCGGGGGATACGAAGGTGGCATCGATTCCCATCTTCTTCATGGTCACCGAGATCAGGTTGAAGGTTCCGCCGTAAATGGAGGAGGATGCCACGATATGGCTGCCGGCCTCACAGATGTTGAAGAGAGCAAAGAAGTTGGCTGCCTGTCCGGAGCCTGTCAGCATGCCGGCGGTGCCGCCCTCCAGGGCTGCGATCTTGGCTGCCACCATGTCGCAGGTGGGGTTCTGCAGCCTGGAATAGAAGTAGCCGGAAGCCTCCAGATCGAAAAGGGCTCCCATATCCTCGCTGGTATCATATTTAAAGGTCGTGGACTGGATGATCGGGATCTGTCTGGGCCCGCCGTTCTCAGGAGTATAGCCAGCCTGCACGCATTTGGTATTGATCTTGTAGTCGCTCATAAAATCCTCCTTGCAAAAAAAGATGCGGGGGCAGAGGGAAGGTCCCCGGCCCACGCATCCTATTATAGCAGGTCTTTTACGATTCAGCGCATCAAATTGTTGATTGGGCGCTTTATTCCTCCTTGGAAGGCTCCGGGGCCTCCTGGGAGGCCTGGAGCTTTCCGTCCTCTCCGAAGGTGTAGGTCTTTCCGTCCACCTTCCTGGTCCCGGTGAAGGCCTTTCCCTTTTTTCCGAAATAGTAGCGGTCTTCCCCTACATCCTGCCAGGAGGAGGTGATCATGACGCCGTCCTCTCCGAAGAAGTAATGGTCGCCTTCGATTTTGGCAAGGCCCTTCTGCATGACGCCCTTGTCTCCCAGGTAGTAGGTCTTGTCCTCAATGGTCTGCCATCCCGTCTGCAGGACGCCCTTGGCGTTAAAGTAATATCTTTCTCCGTCTATGGTGCGCCAGCCCGTCCTGGCCCTGCCCTTGTCGGACAGGTAGTAGGTCTTTTTGCCGATGGTCTGCCAGCCGGTCAGGGCGTAGCCATTCTCACTGAAGTAGTAGCGGCCGCTGCCGATCTTCTTCCACCCGGTCTGCATCTTGCCGGCGGGGGTGGTGTCCGGCTTGAAGTAGAAGGTGCCGTCGATCAGGTCCAGAAGACCTGTCTGCTGCTTTCCGTCCTCGCCGAAATAGTAGAAATACTTGCCCAGCCTGCGGATGCCCACCAGCATGGTGCCCTCCCGGCCCTCGGCGTTGCTGAAGTAGTAGCGGGATCCGCCGATGGTCTTCCAGCCGGTCCGCATGACCCCGTTTTTGCCCAGGTAGTAGGTGTTGCCGTCATGATGGAGGAAGCCGGTCTGCATGGCCCCTGTCTCATCGAAGTAGTAGGTATCGCCGCTCATGGTCTGCCAGCCGGTCCGCATGACCCCGGCCTTGGTGAAGCAGTACTTCTTTCCGTCTATGGTCTGCCAGCCCGTCTGCAGGATCCCCTTCTTGTCAAAGTAGTAGACCTTGTCCTTGATGGTGGCAAAGCCCTTCACCTTCTTGCCGTCCAGGTAGTAGGACTTGCCGGCGGCGCTGCTGTCCCAGCCGCTGCGGCCCGTTTCCGTTCCGTCGTCGGCCTTTTCAAAGACGGCCTTGATGGTAACGCTCTTGCCCCATTTGAGGGCGGGCATCTTGAAGGTCCCGTTCTTGCTCAGGGTGAGATAGGTCCCGTCCTGGTTGTTGCGGATCTTCAGGGACTTGAGGACGTAGCCCTCATCCGGCTGGGCCTTCACGCTGACCCTGGTCCCGATGATGGCGGTGTCGCTGATCAGGGCCGGTTCATTCTGGATGGTGACTTCGCCCTGGCCGGTGATCTTGTACTTGACGTCCCTGGACTTCTGGATCAGGGCCGGCTGATAGGGCCTGGTCTCCCCTCTTGGCATGGAGGCTGTGGGCCGGTAGATCATGGTATACCTGGGAAGGCTCTTCTTCCCGTCATAGTGCAGGTTCTTATAGCGTTTGAGGCCCACCTCGTCCAGCTTGTCCACAGCGGGATTGTCGCCCGGATATTTATCCTTGCAGCCCTCCCGTCCGTGGGCGCCCACGGTCACAAAGGAAGACCCCTTCACCTCGACCACCACCTCGGCATGATAGTAGAGCCCTTCCTTTTTCTTTTCGGAATAGGCGCTTTCGTCGTCATCGGGGCGCTCGGCCAGCTTCTTGGTGAAGATCCAGATGATATCTCCCACCTTGAGATCCCGGATCTTGGTGGAATCGGTGATGGGGATGGCCTGGAAGCCGGCCTTGGTCATCAGTCTCTTGGAATACATGGTCTCCGCGCAGAAATTGGCGCGGACATTCTGGATCCTGGACTTGGCCGATTTGATATCGTCGTCCCTGGAGATGTTGATATACTGGGGGACATTGTAGCCGGTGGAATACAGGGCGTAATAGATCAGGGTGGAGCAGACCACGTCCAGCTCATAGCCGTTGCCCTTGCCCTTGGTCTCCTGGTAGTTGCCGTAGCCGTGGATCTGGTCCGAGGCAAAATCCAGGAGCCAGGCCACATAGGGCACGTCCGGATATTTGTCATACAGATCCTCGCCGTATTCATAGCGCATGGAGCTGTAGGACGTCTTATAGGTCGTCTTGGCCTGGCTGCCCAGGGGAAGCGACAATGTCATAAACACAAGGGCCAGCAGAAGGGAAAGAACCCTCAGAAGGCCCTTTTTGCGAAATACATACATAAGAAAACCTCATATTCCTATACGGATGTCTGATTCTTTGCTGCCTCAATTATAGCATACATTGAAAGGGCAAAGGATGAGGAGATCTGCTTCCAATGGCTGCAGGCTCAGATTCCCAGCATGGCCCGGACAAAGATCTCCAGGCCGATAAAGATCAGGATGCAGCCGCCCAGGATCGAAGCCCTGGCGGATAAAAGGTTCCCGGCCCTTTTGCCGATCCGGACGCCGAAAAGGCAGATGACCAGGGTCACCGCCGCGATCAGAAGGGAGGCCGTAAGGGCTGCCCAGGCCTGGTAGCTTTCAATGGCAAAGCCTACGGACAGAGCGTCAATGGAGGTGGCGATGCCCTGCAGGAGGAGGGTCTTCCAGGGAAGGCGCTTGTCGGCTTCGGCACGTGCCTCCGCTTCCTGGGCTTCTCCTTCCCCCCTGCTCTCCTCTCTGCCTTCCCGGATCATACCGGCGCCGATCCAGACCAGAAGGCCCAGGGCGATCCAGGGGATCAGGGTCTCCAGGAAGGAGAAGATCCTGACGGCAGTCCGGACCAGGACCCAGCCCGTAAGGGGCATGAGCCACTGGAAAAAGGCAAAGGTCCCGGCGATCCGGAACATTTCCCCCCGTTTCATGGAGGGCGCGTGGATCCCGTCCGCTATGGAGACCGAAAAGGCGTCCATGGCCAGGCCGACGCCCAGCAGTATGCTGTTGAACAAAAAGAAAAATAAATCCTGCATAAAAGCTCCTGCCCCGCAGGGTCCCGGAAGCGCTCTCTGCGCCCGGCCCTGCTTTGGGTATTCCCACCTTAAGCCAGGTCCTCATGGTTAGTCAATTATAACACCATGCCGGCGCGGGCCTCTTCCGGCCAGCATCTGCCTTCCAAGTTTGA
>CAMNJZ010000109.1 GCA_946541955.1 uncultured Lachnospiraceae bacterium
AGAGGTAAGCAGCTATGTCTAATTTCCTGAATAACCTGAGATATAAACTGGCCAGATGGATGCAGGGCCGCTACGGCGTGGATCAGTTCTCCCGCTTTCTTTCGGTCCTTCTCCTGATTCTGGTCGTCCTGAACCTCTTTATCCGGAGCGGGATCCTGAGCATTCTGGGATGGGCCGTCATCCTCTACATGTATTTCCGGGTTTTCTCCAAGAATATCGCAAAGCGCTATGCGGAGAACCAGAAATATATGGCCCTGGAAGCCAAAGTGAAAAACTTCTTTTCCGGCATCACCGATCCTGCAAAGAGGGCAAAGAACCGGGAGCAGAGAAAGAACTACCATATTTACAAATGCCCCCAGTGCAAACAGAAGATCCGTATTCCCCGCGGCAAGGGCATGATCATGGTCAAATGCCCCAAGTGCGGCAATGAATTCAAGAAGAAGAGCTGAGCTATGTTCGGATATGTTGTTCCTAATCAGTCAGAACTGAAAATGTGGGAGTTCGACCACTACCGCTCCTATTACTGCGGCATCTGCAGAGAACTAAAGGAGCATCACGGTCTCTCCGGTCAGATCACCCTGAGCTACGATACCACCTTCCTGGCCCTCCTTCTGACAAGCCTTTATGAGCCGGAAGACGCGAAGGACCTGATCCGCTGCGCGGTCCATCCCGCCAAAAAGCACCCCACAAGCCGAAACGTCTATACCGCCTATGCGGCGGACATGAACGTGATCCTCTCCTACTACTCCTGCCTGGACGACTGGGAGGATGAAAAAAAGACCGGGCGCTACGCTCTGGCAAGGCTCCTGCAGAAAAAGGCCCTGGGCCTCGCAGACCGCTACCAGGACAAGATGGACGTCATAAAGACCAACCTGGACCTGCTCCACCAGGCCGAGAAGGCCTCCGAGACAGACCTGGACAAGGTCAGCGGCTACTTTGGAGAGATCATGGCAGAGATCTTTGCCTATAGAAAGGACGAGTGGGAAGCCACCCTCCGGCGAATGGGCTTTTATCTTGGCAAGTTCATCTATCTGATGGACGCCTACGACGACCTGGAAAAGGACAAAAAGAGCGGAAGCTACAATCCCCTCCTGTCCCGGGCGGACCATGCCGACTTCGATGAGAAGTGCAAAGAACTCCTCACCATGATGATGGCGGAATGCTGCAGGTCCTTTGAGGTCCTGCCCATCCTGGAAAATCTTGATATCCTTCGCAATATACTATATTCTGGTGTCTGGTCGAGATTTAACGCCATAACCGAAGAAAAAACTGGAAAGAAAGGCAGAGAAGACAATGTCTGATCCCTATAAGGTCCTGGGCCTGTCCAGAGACGCGTCCGACGAAGAGGTCAAAAAGGCCTACCGGCAGCTGAGCCGCAAATATCATCCGGATGCCAACATCAACAATCCCAATAAAGACAAGGCCGAGGAAATGTTCAAGCTGGTCCAGCAGGCCTATGAACAGATCACCTATGAGCGGCAGCATCCCTATGCCTCCGCCTCCTCCGCCGGCTCTTCGGGCAGCTATGGCAGCAGCGCCTACAGCGGAAACACCTATGGCGGTTATCATACCGGCTACGGCAACGCGGACGCCTACAGAGATTTCGAGGATTTCTTCAACCAGGCCTTTGGCGGCGCCTATTACCAGCAGGCCCAGCAGGCTTCCTCCGACGACCAGAGCACCATCAGGCTCCGGGCTGCGGCCAACTATATCAATACCGGCCACTATGCCGAGGCCATCAATGTCCTAAGCAGCATTGAAGAGAGGAGCGCCGAATGGTACTACTACAGCGCCGTGGCCAACTCCGGTATGGGCAACAACGTGACCGCCAGGCAGCACGCCCAGACGGCCGTCAATCTGGCCCCCGGCAACCAGCTCTATCAGAGTCTCTTAAACCGCCTGAATTCCGGCGGCCAGTGGTATCAGACAAGGCGTGCCCCCTACCACTACTCCTCGGCCGGAAGCAGCGGCTGGTGCCTGCGCCTTTGCCTCTTCAATATCTTCCTGAACATTTTCTGCGGCAGAGGGTTCTTCTGCTGCTAAGAGGCCGCATGCAGAGCGCAGACACTGCAGGGAAAGCTTCTTCCATGATCGCTGCAAAAAAAGGCTGTTAAACAGAAAGCCTTCAAAAAGAGCACGGCATTAAAATAAGCCCTGAGGACCAGGTAATGGTTCTCAGGGCTTTCCTTCTTCCAGCAGGCCGGATCAGGGACGGCCGTGGCACTTCTTATATTTCTTGCCGGATCCGCAGGGGCAGGGATCGTTGGGATAGATCTTCTTTTCCTTGATGATGGTGCCGGACTTCTTCTGCTCCAGATAAAGCTCATGACGCTTTTCTTCGGAATAGATGGGCTCCCATTCAGGCAGGTCATAGAGCCAGTTGGCGCCTGCGGCCACCATGTTCTTGTAGAGCTTTTCGGTATCAAAACCAAGGTTTACAACGGTATCCTCTTCCATCTCCTCGATGGGGTTTTCTTCCTTCAGGGAATCATTGATGCCGTCCAGGAAACCTGTCATGGTCATGATGTCTACGCCGAATTTCTCAGCCAGTTCCTTTACAGTACCTGTTACGACTTCGTCAGGTGTCTTCAGGATCTCGGCATAGATGTTCTTTTCCTTTTCAAAATAGTCTTTCCAAAGACGCTGCAGCACGCCCTTGTTCTCTTTTTCGTTATAGGCCTTGTCACGCCACTGCTGTAATAATGCCATTTCTATTTCCTCCGGTTCAAAAAATCATAGTCAGGCAGGAGATTTTTCCTGCAACGGATAGAAGTATATCATACTTTGCCCAAAGAACCAAATACATTCTTTGTTTATCCCAGCACCCCGGCCAGAACTTCAAAGCTGCTATTTACGCTTGGGAGAGGCCTTAGCATGTGAATGCTCCAGCTTGCGGATGCTCCAGCATGCAGATGCTTCAGCATGCAGATGCTTCTGCATACAGACGCTTATTCCTGGTGACACTTCAGGTCTTTCCCGTCCCCAGTCCTCTTCCTGTCCTACTTCTATTTTTTGATTATGCACGGAATATCAGACTGAATAATCAGATACGCCGGATCCTCTCCATGGCCTCCACAGAGCTTTCATAGCTTCCAAAGGCAGTCAGGCGGAAGTAGTGCTCCCCGGAGGGACCAAAGCCGGAGCCCGGCGTTCCCACCACCCAGGCCTTCTCCAGAAGGAAATCAAAGAATTCCCAGCTGGTCATATCTCCGGGGGTCCGGAGCCAGATGTAGGGGGAGTCCTGGCCGCCGAAGGCCTGGTAACCCATATCTGCAAGGCTCTGCCTGATAAAGGAAGCATTCTTCATGTAATCTCCCACCATGGCCTGGATCTGGGCCCTGCCCTCCGGGCTGTAGCAGGCTTCGCCCGCTCTCTGCACGATATAGGGCGCCCCGTTGTACTTGGTCCCATGCCGCCTGGCCCAGAGGGGATGCAGGGCCTGGCCCTTTTTATCCTTCAGGTCCTTGGGAATGACAGTAGCGCCCAGGCGCAGGCCCGTAAAGCCGGCGTTCTTGGAGAAGGACCGCAGCTCGATGGCGCAGGTCCTGGCTCCTTCGCATTCATAGATGGAGTGAGGAACCTGGGGATCTTTGATATAGGCTTCATAGGCAGCGTCAAAGAGAATGACGGCGCCCACCTTGTTGGCATAGTCCACCCATTCCTGCAGGGCTGCCTTTGTAATGACAGCGCCGGTGGGGTTGTTGGGGAAGCACAGATAGATCAGGTCCGGCGTCTCCGAGGGAAGGTCCGGCGCAAAGCCGTTTTCCATGGTGCAGGGCATGTAGATAACGTCAGACCAGGTGCCGGCGGCAGGATCATAGGTCCCGGTGCGGCCGGCCATGACGTTGGAGTCCACGTAAACAGGATAGACCGGATCGCAGACTGCGATCCTGCTCTCCCCGGCAAAGATCTCCTGAATGTTGGCGGAGTCGCTCTTTGCCCCGTCGGAAATAAAGATCTCATCCGCTTCGATCTGGCAGCCTCTGTCCTGGAAATCATGCTTTGCCATGGCTTCCCGCAAAAAGGCGTAGCCCAGGTCGGGGGCATAGCCCCGGAAGGTCTCGGCCGAGGCCATCTCATCCACGGCCTTGTGCAGGGCCTCGATCACGGCAGGGGGCAAGGGCTTTGTCACGTCCCCGATCCCCATCCTGATGATCCGGGCCTCCGGATGGGCCTGGGTAAAGGCGCCTGTCTTTTTGGCCACCGTTGAGAACAGGTAGCTTCCCGGCAGTTTCAGATAATCCTGGTTGGCAGTAAACATAGATTTTTCCTCCCTGTGAATACAATTTCATGATGAGCCTGCCTGGTGCGTACCCGCCCTGCCCTGCAGATAAAAAAAGCCCTGTCAGGAAACGGAAGGTCCTGACAGGGCCGGCAAGGCGCAGTCCCTTCCTGGGGCCGCCCTTGGCCAAATTGAAAATATCTGATTGCATCTTGTTTCAGAAAGGCGCCGGAGAAGGCGCAGCATTTCCGAAAAAGAATATAGCATGTCTTTGCTAAAAAGTAAATGCCATTACATACTGCCCACCTGGCAGCCCCTGAAATAAACGTCATGGACCGTCTCCGGATGTCCTTCCAGTCCTCTGACCACCGATACAGGCGCCTGGTCCGAGCAGATACATCTTGTTCCTGAATTCCGGAATGTCCTCCGGATCGGTGCTCTGGGAGACCGGATCAAAATAATCCATCTGGTTGTGGACATAGTCCATGGTGATAATGACCGATTCCTTCTTAATGTTGACCATCTGGATATCCTGCATGTAGACCTCCTCCACGACGCCGCCCCTTTCAGAGGCTGTTCAGAGGGCCCTGATATTCGCTGATATTCATGCACTATTCTGTATTTTTACTGTCAGAAGACTTCTCAAAATGATATGATAAATAGGTCCGGGGCTTACCCTCCGGTAAGAAGGACATGTCTGCCTTTCGGAGCCCGATTCCCTTCTTCCGGTCCAAAAGACCCCGGAAGCAATCCCAAAGGAGGTACATCGTATGTCAATGGCAGAAACTTATATGGGAGTATTTACGCCGGCCCAGAATATGGAGTTTTGTCTCCGCCTGCTGGTCGCCCTGGTCGTGGGGGCCGGGATCGGCTTCGAGCGAAGCAGACATTACAAGGACGCCGGCGTGCGGACCCACGTCATCGTATGCTGCACGGCAGCCCTGATCATGCTGATCTCCAAATACGGCTTTGCCGATCTATCCCAGGGCAATGGCATGGAGTTTTATGGCACCAAGGGAGCCGACGCCGCCAGGGTCGCAGCCCAGGCCGTTTCCGGTATCTCCTTCCTCTGCGCAGGCGTGATCATCAAGGTCGGCGGCAATATCCGGGGCCTGACCACCGCTGCCGGAATCTGGATGACAGCCAGCATCGGGCTGGCGATCGGCGCCGGCATGTATGTGGTAACGGCAGGCATCATCCTTCTGATGATCCTGCTCAATCTGATCATCTATCATCTGCCG
>CAMNJZ010000110.1 GCA_946541955.1 uncultured Lachnospiraceae bacterium
TCCAGCCTCTCTTACCCGGTCCTGATGATCATGATCGCCGTATCCGGCATTGTCGGAAACGGAGGGGCCTCCTACATAGCCAGATGTATGGGGGCAGGAAAGAAGGAAGAAGCGGACAGGACCCTGGTCCTGGGCTTTGAAATGATCCTGGTCATGAGCCTGGCCCTGGTCCTGGCCGGGCTGCTGGCCCTGGATCCCATCGTCCGGCTCCTGGGGGCCAGGGAGGAGACCTTTCAGTTCACAAAGGACTACACAGGCATCCTGCTGGCGGGCAGCTTTTTTACCATGGGGAACTATGCCTTCGGCCAGCTCCTTCGGAGCGAGGGCTCCGTTTCTTACGCCACGATCAGTATGATCGCAGGGACCCTTGCCAATATCATCCTGGATCCCATTTTCATCTTCAAACTGGGCATGGAGATCAGGGGCGCTGCCATCGCAACGGTCATCGGCAATATCTTAAGCACCCTGATCTGCCTCTGGGTCTATCTGAGCGGGAAGAGTCTCCTGGACCCTTCGCCCCGCTATATAGGCTTTTCCTTCCGGATCTTCAAAGAGATCATGGTGGTGGGCCTGCCGCATACTCTGGAGCAGTTCCTTTCCACGGCCTCCATCCTGGTCCTCAACAACCTAGCGGCGGCCTACGGGGGACTCTATGTGGCGGCCATGGGCATCTCCTCCAAGATCATGTCCTTTGGCAACTATCTCTACCAGGGCCTTGCCGCCGGCTGTCAGCCTCTGATGGGCTATAACTATGGAGCCGGGAACATTGGCCGCATGCGGAAGCTGATCCGGTCCGCCATCGGCATCACGACTGTCATGGAGCTTTTGGTCATGACCCTGTTCGGTCTTCTGGCCCCCCTTCTGGCAGGCGCCTTCAGTCAGGATCCGGCCCTTGTAAGTCTGGCCGCCATGACCCTGCGGGCCTCCATGCTGATCCTGCCCTTTGTGGGAACCACCGCCATTGTCCGCAATGTATACAACGCCATCGGTCTGCCGGCCTTTGCCTTTGCCATCACTCTGGTGCGGCAGCTTCTGCTCTACATTCCCTTTCTCCTGGTCTTCAACAGGATCTTTGGCTACAGGGGACTCATTCACGCCCAGCCGGCGGAGGAGCTGCTCTGCCTCTTCTTTTCCCTTTTTCTGCTGCGCCGGTCCCTTAAGGCCATGGAGCAAAGAGCGGCCTGAAGCTATATTTGTGGTATAAAATGCCCTGGCGGTCTTGTGGAAGCGGGAAGAAACGAGTAAGATAGGAAACCGAGCCTTTTGACAGTATTTTCCTATGGACCAGAACTTATGAAAAAATATGATTCCAACTTCAAACTGATATGGCATTTTCTGAAGGGAGCGCTTCCCTTCTTTATTTTGAGCATCAGCTTTGCCGCCCTGGTCTCCTTTTTGGACATGGTCAATCCCAAGATCATTTCCTTCACAGTGGATGCTGTAATCGGAGAGAAAAGCCCGAATCTGCCTGGCCCGGTCCTTGCCCTGATCGAAAGAGCGGGCGGCATCGCCGCTCTCAGGGCCCATCCCCTCTGGATCGCCCTGGCCGTGGCCCTGGTGGGAGCCCTGGCCGCCATCTGCCGTTACCTTTTCAGGATCTGCAATACCACCGGGGGCGAGACATTTGTCAGAAAAATGCGGGATGAGCTTTTTTCCCATATCTTAAGCCTGCCCTATATCTGGCACGGAGAGAACGCCACCGGCGATATCATCCAGAGATGCACCTCGGACGTTCAGACCATCAAGCGTTTTATCTCCGAGCAGCTGGTTTCCCTGATCCGGACCGTGATTCTGATTACCATGGCCCTGACCTTCATGGCCAGGATCAATGTCAGAGTCACCCTGGGGTCTGCTGTCTTTATTCCGATCATTATTGCCTATTCCATGGTCTTTCATTCCAAAATCGGAAACGCCTTCCGAAAGGTGGATACGGAAGAGGGCAGGCTTTCCTCCATCGTACAGGAGAACCTGACCGGCGTCAGAGTGGTCCGGGCCTTCGGACGGGAGGTCTATGAACAGGAACGCTTTGAGAAGCAGAACGCCTATTATACCAGCTTCTGGATCCATCTGATGAAGCTTATGTCGGCCTTCTGGTCCTCGGCGGACATCCTGACCGGCATGCAGAACCTGATGATCATTCTTCTGGGCTCTGCCGCCTGCATCAATGGCACCATGACCACCGGCAATCTGATCGCCATGGTCTCCTATAACCTGATGCTGATCTGGCCCGTCAGACAGCTGGGCCGGGTCATCACGGAAATGAGCAAGGCAGGCATATCCATTGACCGTATCCGCTATATCATGAACTCGGAGCCTGAGACGGACAGGGCGGATGCCAAGGAGCCGCCCATGGACAGAGACATTGTATTTGACCATGTTTCCTTTTCCTATGAAGGCGGCAGCGAGGAAGCCCTGCATGATATCAGTCTGACCATCCCGGCCGGTTCGACCCTTGGAATCCTGGGCGGCACGGGCTCGGGCAAGTCCACGCTGATGTACCTGCTGGAAAGGCTCTATCACCTGGAGGAAGGCAAGGGAAGGATCCTGATCGGGGGCGTGGACATACGGGATATCCGCAGGGACTATCTGCGCAGAAACATCGGCATGGTCCTGCAGGAGCCCTATCTTTTCTCCAGGACCCTTTCGGAGAACATCGGCATCGCCCGCAATGACCCCGGCATGGCCCAGATCCGCCGTGCGGCCAGGATCGCCAGCATCGATGACGCGATCCAGACCTTTACGGCAGGCTATGATACGGCAGTGGGAGAGAGGGGCGTGACCCTTTCCGGCGGACAGAAGCAGAGGACGGCCATCGCCCAGATGCTGATCCGCCAGTCTCCTGTCATGATCTTCGACGATTCCCTTTCCGCTGTTGATACAGAGACCGATATGAAGATCCGTCATGCCATCCGGGAAAATACCGGCTCGGCCACCGTGATCCTGATCGCCCACCGCATCACCACGCTGATGAATGCGGACAGGATCATTGTCCTGGATCAGGGAAGGATCCGGGAGCAGGGGACCCATGAGGAGCTTCTGGCCGCCGGCGGCCTTTACAGAAAGATTTATGATCTGCAGACCGCAGGTCTTGCAGATGAGGACTGAGCAAGATGCACGAAGAAGATAAAAATGTCAAACTGCCCTTTTTCGGGATTCCCAGGCTGTTTCCCTATGTGAAGAAATATAGGGTCCGGATCTTTTTCATGATCCTTTTCGGGGCCCTTTCCAGTGCGATCGACGCCTTTTATCCCCTTTTCAACCGCTACGCCATCGATCACTTTGTGGGCGGAAGGAGCCTGCAGGGCATCGGGACCTTCGGCCTGCTGTATGTATGCGTCCTGGCCTTTCAGGCAGCGATCAACTACTACAGCGCCTTTTCCTGCGGCCGGGTGGAAATGTCGGTCAACAAGGACCTGCGGGATGCTGCCTTCAATCATCTGCAGACCCTTTCCTTTTCCTACTACAACCAGAATTCCGTCGGCTACATCCACGCCCGGGTCATGTCGGATACGGGCCTGATCGGGGAATCCGTTTCCTGGAGAATGATGAACCTGGTCTGGAACGGCGCCTATGTCCTGGGCGTGCTGATCGTTATGCTCTGCATCAACGTCAGGCTGTCCCTCTGCATTCTGCTGCTTCTGCCGGCGGCGGTCCTTCTGATGACTTATTTCCAGAAAAAGCTTCTGTTCTACAACCGAAGGATCCGGGAGATCAACTCGCAGATCACGGGAAGCTACAATGAGGGCATCACCGGCATCCGGACCATCAAGGTCCTGAACATCGAGGAAAAAATGGACAGAGACTTCTATCAGGAGACACTGACCATGAAGAAGACCTCCATCCGGGAAGCTCACTTTTCGGCCTTCTTCATTTCCTCCGTGACCATGATGTCGGCAGTGGTCCTGTCCCTGGTCCTCTGGCAGGGCGCGGCCCTGACCCGGGAGGGCATTATCCGGATCGGTACCCTTTCGGTCTTCATGTCCTATGCCATTGAGCTTCTGGAGCCCATCCAGGGAATCATTGAGACCCTGGCGGCCCTGGCCGGCATTCAGGTCAATATTGAACGTCTGACAAGACTTCTGGGCGAGGAGTCCGATGTGGCGGATTCCCCGGAGGTAATTGAGAAATACGGCGATATGTTCCATCCCAAAAAGGAGAACTGGGAAGAACTGCAGGGGGACGTGGAATTCGAGGATGTTTCCTTCCGCTATCCGGACGGAGACGAATATGTCCTTCAGCATTTCAATTTGAAGATCCCCCGGGGCACCAATGTCGCCATCGTGGGCGAAACCGGCGCCGGCAAGTCCACCCTGGTCAACCTGGTCTGCCGTTTCTTTGAGCCGACAGAGGGAAGGGTCCTGATCGACGGAAAGGACGCCAGGGACAGATCCCAGCTCTGGCTCCACAGCAATATCGGCTATGTCCTCCAGTCCCCCCACCTGTTTTCAGGTACGGTCAGAGACAACCTGCGCTATGGCAGGCCGGATGCCAGCGACGGGGAAATCTGGGAGGCTTTAAGGATCGTCTCGGCGGATCAGGTGGTTGCCCGGATGGATAAGGGGCTGGATTCGGATGTAGGGGAAGGCGGCAGCCTCCTTTCCACCGGTGAAAAACAGCTCCTGTCCTTTGCCAGGGCTGTGCTGGCGGATCCCAGGATCCTGGTCCTGGACGAAGCCACCTCCTCCATCGATACAGTGACCGAAAAGATCATACAAGGCGCCATCGGCAAGGTCATTGAGGGCAGGACCTCCTTTGTGATCGCCCACCGTCTCTCCACCATTGTGGATGCGGATGTGATCCTTGTGGTCCGGGACGGCCGGATCATCGACCAGGGAACCCACAGGGAACTGATGCAGAGACGGGGCTACTATTACGAACTCTATACCAGACAATATGAAGAACTGCTTTGGGGAGAAAGCGCTTAAGGCGCCCCTCCAGGCGGGCAGACAGGACAGTCAGGAGAAATCCGGGCTGTCCTTTTACGTTTGTTATGAGCCTTGCGCATTCCGGAGGGCGGCTGTATAATCTGAGGGTAGTCTAAGCTAACCAATGAAATACGTCATCTTGGAAGGACAGAAAGGCAGAGCATATGTTTCTGGAAGTAAAGAATCTGACGAAAAGCTATGGCCAGGGAGAAAACCGGGCCATGGTCCTAAAAGGCATCAGCACAGGGGTGGAGAAGGGAGAAATGTGTGTGATCCAGGGCCCCAGCGGCAGTGGAAAATCGACCTTCCTCAACTGCATCGGAGGACTGGAGTTCCCCGACGGGGGATCCATAGCGGTGGAAGGAAAGGAGATCGCCGGGCTGTCCCCGGAGGCCCTTTCCGATTACAGGCGGGATTATCTGGGCTTTATTTTCCAGTTCTACAACCTGGTG
>CAMNJZ010000111.1 GCA_946541955.1 uncultured Lachnospiraceae bacterium
GTCAGCTCGATGAAGAACCGGATCAGTCCCTTGGTCCTGGGCCTTATGATGGGAACGCCGCTCTCTGCGGCTTCCTTTTCCAATGACAGAAGGAAAGGAGGATCCGCTTCCTCCATTGACTCAATGAATGAGGCCGTGCGCTCCTCCTTTTCCAATTCCCTTCGATCCGGAAATTCCATAAAGATCCTTTCTTATGCCTGATCGTCTGTCAGGTCCTGGGCGTGTCCCGTGATCAGAGTCAGAATCTCATCCATGGTCATCTCCGAGGACAGCTCATAGGTGCCTGGCTGGATCTGTCCCTTGTAATCCGACATGGATTCCTTGAGGACAAAGGTTGAGGCAGAACGAATCAGGCCGTTCTTCTCCAGCAGCTCGCCCACCTGGGATACGGTCATGCCGCTCTCGATTTCCACGGACATGGTCTTGCCCTGGCCCGGTCTGTCGACTGCGGAATCCGCCACCAGGTTATAGCCGTAACGATAGTATTTCTGGGCATAGCCCCCGATCCGGCCGGCTGCGTTGTAGAAAACGACCACCAGGGCCAGCAGGATGATCCAGTCCAGAACGGAATATTTTTGAAACAGTTTGAAGGCTTTCATGCAGGTACCCCCTTTGTGCAGCTCAGCCCACTTCCAGGATCATGGGAAGGATCATGGGCTTTCTCATGGTCTTCTTCCAGAAAAAGTCTGTCAGGGCAGTCTTGACCGCGGCCTTGATCTTGTTCCAGTCTGTCGTCTTGGAATCCTGACAGGACCAGATGGTGGACTGGACGATCAGATTGGCCTCGTTCATCAGATCATCGGCTTCCTTGACATAGACAAAGCCCCTGGAGGTGATCTCAGGGCCCGCCAGGACCTGGCCGTTCCGGTCCATGGCCATGGTGACGATCACGATGCCGTCCTGGGCCAGGTGCTGCCTGTCCCGCAGAACGACGTTGCCCACGTCGCCGACGCCCAGGCCATCCACCAGGATGTTGCCCACAGGGACCTTGCCGGTCACCTCGGCGCCGTCTCCATCCAGCTCTAAGACATCGCCGGAGCGGAGAATGAAGATATGGTCATCGGTATAGCCCAGCTCCCTGGCGATCTTGGCCTGGGCGATCAGGTGTCTGTATTCGCCGTGGACCGGGATGGAAAATTTGGGCTGGACCAGGGTATAGATCAGCTTGATGTCCTCCTGGCAGGGATGGCCGGATACATGGACATCCTGGAAGATCACGTCCGCTCCCTTTAAAAGGAGCTTGTTGATAACGTTGGTCACCGCCTTCTCGTTGCCCGGGATGGGGTTGGAAGAGAAGATGATGGTATCGCCGGGGCCCACGGAGATCTTCCTGTGGGTATCGTCGGCCATGCGGCTCAGGGCCGCCATGCTCTCGCCCTGGCTGCCGGTGGTGATGATGACCGTCTGGCGGCCGGGATAATTCCGGAGCTGGTCTATGCTGATCAGGGTATTGGCCGGTACATTCAGGCACTGCAGCTCTGTGGCCGTCTCAATGACGTTGACCATGCTGCGGCCTTCGATGACGACCTTTCTGCCGTACTTATGGGCCGAGTTGATGATCTGCTGGACCCTGTCCACGTTGGAGGCAAAGGTCGCGATGATGATACGGGTATCCTTATGCTCCTGAAAGAGGGTATCTATGGTCTTGCCCACCGTTTTCTCCGAAGCGGTAATGCCGGGGCGCTCCGCATTGGTGGAGTCGCACATCAGGGCCAGGACGCCCTTTCTGCCCAGCTCGGCAAAGCGCATCAGGTCGATGGCGTCGCCGTAAACAGGGGTATAATCCACTTTGAAATCGCCGGTATGGACGATCACGCCGGCAGGGGTGGTGATGGCCAGGGCGGCGGCGTCCACGATGCTGTGGTTGGTCTTGATGAATTCCACGCTGAATTTCCCAAGCCGGACCACGTCGCCGAAGTTTACGACATGTCTTTCTGTAGTATCCAGAAGCTCCTTCTCCCGGAGCTTGTTTTCAATAATGCCCATGGTCAGGCGGGTGCCGTAGACCGGTACATTGATTTTTCTCAGTACATAGGGCAGGGACCCGATATGGTCCTCATGTCCGTGGGTAATGACAAAGGCCCGGACCTTGTCCAGGTTCTCCTCCAGATAGGTCACATCCGGAATGACCAGGTCCACGCCGAACATGTCATCTTCCGGAAAGGCAAGACCGCAGTCCACAACCAGGATGTCATTCTCATACTCAAATGCGGTAATGTTCATTCCGATCTGCTCCAGGCCGCCCAGGGGAATGATCTTCAGTCTGGGAGCCTGAATCTTCTTATGTTCTCTTTTCTTCACTTTATCCTTTCTAACCGAAGCGTCTTACGCTTCCTCCAGTACTATACCCAGTTCTTCAAGGGTATCCCGAAACAGGACCAGGACCGCGTCGATCTCGCGCTCGTCCTCCACCACTTCATAAATGCTTTCCAGGTCCAGGGGGCCTGCCGTATCCTTGAGGATCAGGGCCTCTCCGTCCCCTTCTTCCGAATCCGCCACCAGGAGGTAGCTGATCCCGCCCAGCTTCTGCTGGTCCAGAATATAAAAATCCACGATCGAATTGTCGTCTGCTGCAAGACTGATCTTTTCCATTTCGAAATCCCCTCTATGGGTCACATTGTTTTCATTGTATCCAGCTGTTCGGGATGGCTGTTCATGTAGTCTCTTAATATAACACAGGCCGCCAGCATGTCCACATATTTTTTGCGGTCGGCGCCCCGGATCCCCATCTCGTCCATCTCTTCGTCCGCCTCGACGGTGGTCAGCCTCTCGTCAGACATGACAACAGGGAGACCGGTCCGCCTCTCGAGTTTGTCTTTGAACTCCAGAGTCAGTTTTGCCCGTTCCCCTTGGCTGTCATCCATATTCAGAGGCAATCCCAGGACGATCATCCCGACATTGTATTCCTCGATCAGTTCCTCGATCCGCTGCAGAGTCCCGCGCAGCTTGGCAGGACGCTCACGGCGTATGATCTCCTTTGGCTGTGCCGTCATCAGAAGCTCGTCCGTCAGGGCGACGCCGCAGGTCTTGGAACCAAAATCCAATCCCATGATTCTCACGTATATCCTCTTTCCGGCCACAGTCCTAATCCATGCTGCCCTGCGGGGTTCCTCCCAAAACGCGGGTCAGCCTGTTCTTATGCCCAGTGATTGTTTCGGATATAACTCTCCATGATCTCTTCGACCAGCTCGTCGCGCTCCACCTTCATGATCAGGCTTCTGGCCCCCATGTAGTTAGTGATGTAGGTCGGATCCCCGGACATGATATAGCCGACGATCTGATTGACCGGGTCGTAACCCTTCTCAGTCAGCGCTTCGTACACTACGGAGAGGATCTTCTTGGTAACGGATTCTTCATCCTGCCGGACCTTGAAGTATTGTGTCGAGCTCAGGTCCTTTGCGGCAGAATCGTCACTTGGCACCTTATAGTTTCTTCTATCCATTCCAACCTCTTCTTTCATCTGCAGGTGCAGAGAAAACAAAGTTATACGACTACATCTTACTCCATAATGATGCAACTTTCAACGGCCAATGTTTGCGCCGCCCGGCCGCCTCCCTTAAGCAGGGTCAGACGGAGCGATCAGGAGGGCGCCTCCGTCTTCGCTCAGGGAGAGAACCCTGCCCCGGACCAGCATGCCGGATGTCAGGTTCCCGTCATCTGGAAGGAGTCCCTGGACATAGCGCATGGTATGGCCGGACCAGCAGGTCCTTCCTCCAAGCTCTGTCCTTTCTTCCAAAAGGATCTCCTCCTCCTGGCCCAGGAAGCCCTCCCGGAAGTGCCCGGCCTGGGCCGCGGTCAGCTTCAAAAGGACATCGCTCCTTTTCGCCTTGACAGGCTCCGGGACCTGGTTCTTCATTTTGGCGGCAATGGTCCCCTTCCGGACCGAATACTTAAAGACATGGATCTCGTAGAAATCGATCTCCTTCAAAAAGGCCAGGGTCTGAGAAAATTCCTCCTCCGTCTCGCCGGGAAAGCCCACGATGACGTCGGTGGTGATGGCCGGTCTGTCCATGTATCTGCGGAGCCTTTCCACGTTCTCCCTGTACTCCGCCGCAGTGTAATGGCGGTTCATTCTCTTTAGGGTGGCGTCGCACCCACTCTGGAGGGAGAGATGGAAATGGGGGCAGAGCTTGGAGAGGCCCGCGATCTTCTGCACGAATTCCTCGGTCATGATCCGGGGCTCCAGGGAGCTCAGTCTGATCCTTTCGATGCCGGGGATCTCCTGGATCCTGGCCAGCAGGTCATAAAGGGCCCTGCCGGATTTGACGGGATCGAAACGGACCGGTCCCTCCACGCCCCATTCCAGACCATAGGAGGAAACATGGATGCCCGTCAGGACCACCTCCCGGATCCCTTTTTGGGAGAGGGTCCGGATCTCCTTCAGGATCTCCTCCCTGTCCCTGCTGCGGATCCTGCCCCTGGCAAAGGGGATGATGCAGTAGCTGCAGAACTGGTTGCAGCCGTCCTGGATCTTGATATAGGCCCTGGTATGGCCGGGATCTGTCAGCTGCATGTCTTCATACTGGGGACGGTCCGCCAGGTCCTCCATGGTCTCGCCGCCCAGGAGCTTGTCTCCCTCTTCCTGCCCGCCTTCCAGAAAGCGTTCCAGGATCTCGGCGATCTGTCCCTTTTTGTTGTTGCCGATGGCCAGGTCAATGGCCCCGTCGGCCAGGACCTTGTCCCTGTCCGTTTCCACGTAGCAGCCCACTGCAATGACCAGGGCGTCAGGATTCAGTTTTTTGGCCCTGTGCAGCATCTGCCGGCTCTTGCGGTCGGCGATATTGGTCACGGTACAGGTATTGATGACGTAGAGGTCGGCCTTCTGGTCGAAGGCCACCGTTTCGTAGCCTTTTTCCTCCAGCAGCTGCTTCATGACATCCAGCTCATAGCTGTTGACCTTGCAGCCCAGATTGTGATAAGCGACTTTTTTCAAGCAAAAACTCCTTTTGGGACAGTTGACAAACATTTGATTGAACCGTACTATGGGGATGTAAATCATCAAGGATTATAATCCCATAAAAATGGAGGCATCAAAAAGAAATGAAGACAGTCAAGATTTCCTTAAATTCCATTGATAAGGTCAAGTCTTTTGTAAATACCATTACCAGGTACGATTATGACTTCGATCTGGTTTCCGGCAGATATGTCATCGACGCCAAGTCCATCATGGGCATCTTCTCCCTGGATCTGTCCAGACCCATCGATCTGAACATCCATGCAGAAGGTATTGATAACGGCGCTTCTGACATTCTTGAAGTCCTGAAGCCCTATATCGTTGAATGAGAATCAGTAAAGAGCCATGCCGTAAGGCATGGCTCCTTTTTTTATGCTTATGTCGAATCCTTCACCGCTAGAATAAG
>CAMNJZ010000112.1 GCA_946541955.1 uncultured Lachnospiraceae bacterium
TTTTCCGGCAGAATTTTTTATGTCTGTCCGCCGGGCGGCCATGCCCCGGCATCCACTTTTCTCTGCCTTAAGTATACAGCAGGAGGCGGCTCTTTATAAATATACACAATAAACCATCCATGGGATACCTGTCCGGACCAGGTTCCTGAAATTTGGCAGGATTTCTGATCTGCCCTTTTTGTATACAAAGAGTTACCATGTGATAAAATAAAGGCATCGATCCAATCCGGCAGGCCAAAACACTTGTAGGGGGACCAACATGGATATTTCCAGTCTGATTGAAGATTTCGTGACAAGGAATCAGCATAACCGCAATAAGGCATACGGCAGGATCTGCAAAGCCGTGCTGCTTGGAAACAGGCCCTATTCACTGAATTCCCAGCCCGGCTTTTCTGAGTCGGAGTATCTGCCCGCCAATATCAGGGCGTCCGTGACAGCCTACAGCAGCAACAAGGATACCGCCATCGCAATGTACAGGGATCTTTTGGCCTTTCTAAGGCAAAAAGGGGTGAAGGTCCCAGACCTATCCTTTCCCCCGATCCCTGTATCCAGCTCCTTCGAACGGCTTATGTTCATCGCCAAGTATCTGCAGGACAAAAACAACAGGATCGCAGAGCTGCCAGACCTGCTGTGGGTCAGTCCCCGGTCCGTGGAAGAGGACCTGCGCCGGCTGAGGGGCTATGAAGATCCTGTACAGGTATGCGGCAGGAAGTTCTGCATCCCGGATACGGACAGGACAGGCGGCACCATACAGTTCCCCTCGACTGCCCATCCGCTCTTTCTGGCAGAAAACCTTACCCAGGTTCTTGTCATGCTCAAAGGCCTTAAGAAGATGTCTGAGGATCCGCTGTATGCGCCTTATGCCCTTCAGACCGGCCGGGAAATCTGGGACCAGCTGTCTCCCTATGCAAAAGACAGGATCCGCTTTGTCCTGAAGGACCTGCTGCCGGAGGACTGGGCCTGGTATGAATCCCTGGCCGCGGAAAGGGAGGAGAATCATTTCCATTCCGAGGAATACTGCAGTCAGATCGAGAATAAAGGGGCAAATGTGATTTTGAACTGTCTCAAGAATGGGAGGCCTTTCTGTGTGGAGTATGAGGACAGGGGGAAGGTACGTCTGTACAGGGACTGCGTCATGGAGCCCGGCTCTTACAGAGGAGACCAGCGCAGCTTTACTGTAACGTGTGCAGAGGGAAAAATCAGCCTGCAGCTTGACCATGTCATAAGGAGCGCCTATACGGCGGAAGAGCTGGCAGCCCAGTGAAAAGAATATGAAGCCGGGCTTCATAGGAAAGGGGTCTGCACCTTTGTATGATGGGGGCATAAAAAGTTCTGACAACACCGATTCACAAAGGAGAAAGACATGAAAAAGCTGACCTGCACATTTTACCGCCCCGAAAAAGTAAGGATTGATGAATTCCAGGAAATCGTCGAAAAACTGGAAAAGGACCTGGACACCCTCTGCAATGACAGGATTGCTGCGCCGGATGTTTATGAATATGTATACCGGTTAAGCGAATCTGCCAGAGTGCTGAAGGGGAAGGAGGAGGTGCGCTTCCTCGGTCTGGATGAGCCGGCGAATATGCCCGGCGACGCCAGAGTCGATTTTTTCTACAGGCCCACCTATCTTGGCGCCGCCATCATGATTCGCTCTGTGCTGCTGCATCCGGAACTGCTTGGCTCCGAAGACAGATACGGCGCCGCTGTCCAAAAAGCGCTGCCGGGCCTTCTCCTTGCCTGCACCGGAAGAGGCTTTTTGGGTCATGGGTATGACCGTCTCAGGGGCCTGATTGAGACCCTCACTGTTTTTACGAAAGCCGGAGCGGCAGAGTTTATTCAAAAGTATCCGGAACTCTGTCATGAGTTTTCCGACCTCTATATCCAGTCAATGAAAATGCTGGAGGAGAAGGTCGAGGACCATACCGTCAGGAACGAGTGGGGCGATGACTATACGAAAGAGGCCCTGGCCCTCTTAAAGGACTGCCGCCATAGGGTTTCTGCTTGGCTTTGACCTGATCAAACAGGATTCCAGGAGCAGGAGGGCGAGGCAGTGCGCGGAAGACCCGGATGCAGCGTTTTATACGGTATCAGGGAAGCGGGACCTGATCGACCAGGTCGTTTTGGGCGTGATCTGAATATGCAGGAAGGATTTCCTGATGGGTAAGCGAAAGGGGGAGTTTTTTTATGAGTTATCTGACACTGAAAAACGGAGAGAAGCTCTACTATGAGGACCAGGGAAGGGGACCGGAAACACTGATCATGATGCACGGCTGGACAAGCTCTCATGATATTTATGTGAAGCCGGTGGAAAGACTGAAGGAAGAGGCCAGATGTATCATTTATGACCACCGGGGCCACGGAAGGAGCAAAGAGGCCGGCAGCGGAAGTCCCACAATGGAAACCCTGGCCGAGGACCTGCATGAACTGATCCGGCAGCTTGCCCTTTCCAACATCACCCTTCTTGGATGGTCTATGGGGGCCGGCGTGATCTTCAACTATGTCCGGCTCTATGGCTGCGAGGGATTAAAGCAGATCATTCTCTGTGACATGACGCCCAAACAGCTCAATGATGCGGAATGGAAGCTTGGGCTCTATAAAGGGAAATATACGAAGGCGGACATGGAGCGGGACGCCGGAAAGGATTTCTATTCCCTCTACAAGGAATTTGCCATTGGAGCGATCCCAAAGCTGAAAAAGATCCCCGGGTTTCTTCTGAGGAAGCCTCTGAAGCAAAAGCTGGCGGACTGCGATGAGGCGGTGCTGAGAAGTCTGGCTGCCTCCATGAAGACCCAGGACAACCGCCCGGTGGTCGGAGAGATTTCTGTACCGGTCACCTACTTTTACGCAGAGCCTGGTTCGCTCTTTTCCCCGGCGCTGTCAGACTGGTACAGGGACCATGTAAAGACTCCGTTTAAAGCCGTATGCTTCCCTGAAAGCACCCACATGCTGGTCAGCGATTACCCGGACAGGTTTGCGGAGGAAGTCAGGGCAGTTTTAAAAAATTCCTGAAAACAGGGGCGTTAAAAGAACGGCGCACAGGCGCGGAAAATTTTGCATGGAGGGACTGCGTATGCTGCAGGCAAAGAACGGTATTTTGAATCTGCCGACGGGAACCACCGATTATATCCGCTTTGGAAACGGCCCCCAGACGCTCATCCTGCTTCCCGGTGTGGGCGACGGCCTGAAGACGGTCAAAGGGATGGCGCTTCCTTTCGCGCTCCTCTACAGGAGTCTGGCAAAGCGCTTTACTGTGTATGGCTTCAGCAGGCGCAGGCAGCTGCCGGAAGGCATGACCACCCGGGATATGGCAGAGGACGTAAGCCTTGCTATGGATGCGCTTGGGCTGCGGGAAGCCTTCGTGGTCGGCGTTTCCCAGGGCGGCATGATCGCCCAGTGGCTGGCCATTGACCATCCGGAGAAGGTGAAAAAACTGGTGCTGACGGTGACCCTTGGCCGTCCCAACGCTGTCATGCAGGATGTGGTGGACCGGTGGCTCCGCATGGCGGACCGTGACGATTACAAAGGGATTATGCTGGACACAGCCGAGCGTTCCTATTCCGAAAAAAGGCTGAAGCTGGCAAGACTTGAATACCGGCTGCTGGGAAGCATCGGAAAGCCCGGGTCTTTCAGGCGCTTTCAGATACAGGCGGCGTCCTGCGCATCCCACGATGCCTATGATCTGCTGGATCATATCCTCTGTCCGACACTGGTGATCGGCGGGAAGGAGGATAAGATCGTTACGGGGCAGGCTTCCGCAGAACTGGCGGAGAGGATCCCGGACTGTAAACTCTATATGTACGAGGGTCTGGGACACGGACTGTACGAGGAAGCGCCTGATTTTTTGAAGCGTGTAGCAGATTTTTGCAGTTGACAGGGAGGATCTTTCCATGAAAAAGTACGCCATGCCCATTCTTATGCTCGCTGTGTTTGAAACCGTCGCCATCACCCTGTGGCTTACCAAGGGCAATATTTTCTATCTTTTCAACTTCAGCTACATCGGGTGCTCGATCGCACTGGGCGTGTTCCTTTTTATCAGGAAGTACAAATATGCGAGACGCATTGTCCAGCTGCTCGTCGGCTTATATATGCTGGTCTATCTGGGCCTGATCTGCCGGGAGAACATGCAGATCGAGGGCTTCTGGTACTATCTTTTCACAGGCGTATTTGAAGCGGCTACGATCCACTATGCCGTGGCCAAGATTTTCGGCCCCCTGATCTTCGGACGAGGCTGGTGCGGCTATGCCTGCTGGACCGCCATGGTGCTGGATTTTCTTCCCTATCCGGTTCCTGCACAGCCAGGGAAGAAGCTTGGATGGATCCGCTACTGCACCTTTGCCCTGTCTCTGGTCTTTGTGGCAGCCCTTTTTCTGGCCCATGTCGGGAACCTTGAACGAATTATGTTCTGGGCCTTTATCATTGGAAATGCGGCCTATTATGGCCTTGGAATAATTCTGGCCTATGCTTTTCAGGACAACCGGGCCTTCTGCAAATATATCTGCCCCGTCACAGTCTTCCTGAAGCCCATGAGCTATTTTGCCCTGATCCGTGTGAAATGCGATAAGGAAAAATGCGTGTCCTGCGGGAAATGCAGGAGAGTATGTCCGATGGAGGTGGACGTTACAGACAACTCGAGGAAGCGCAGGAACGGCACGGAGTGTATCCTCTGCATGGAATGCGTCAGGAACTGTCCGAAAAAGGCCCTGTGATATCTTCCGCAATGGCAGAAGCGAAAACAGCTTAGCTGGTCAGTATTTCAATACCGAGACCGGCAAGCTCGGCAGCGGTCTTTTCATCGATATTCCGGTCCGTGATGACGGTCTTTATATGGTCTTTCAGGTTGAGCGGTACCGTGCCGTGCCTGGAAAACTTATTTGATTCTGTCAGGACAATGACCCGGTCTGCCTGCCGTGCCATATCCCGCACGGCCTGGGCCCGCATCTGGTCCTGATTGGTGAAACCGGCTCTTGCGGACCAGCCGTCCACGCCGATGAAAAAGGAATCCACCCAGAAGTTCTCCACGCACTGCCGGACCATGGGACCCACCATGACCTGGGCGTCCTGCTGGTAGATGCCCCCCAGCAGAATGATCTGGAAATCGGAGGAATGGCGGATATATTCCGCGATGAAGGCGCTGTTTGTGATCAGGGTGATACCTCTTCGAAGCTCCGCCAGTGCTGCGGCAAGAAGGGCGCAGCAGCTGCCGCTCTCGATCATGATCGTGTCGCCATCCTTTACCAGTTCTGCAGCGCGAAGAGCGATCCGCCGCTTCTCTTCATAGTGATAGGCAAGACGTCCCTTAATATCATCCGTACTGGCCAGGACAGCAGAACCATGTTCTCTGGTGATCAGTCCCTGCG
>CAMNJZ010000113.1 GCA_946541955.1 uncultured Lachnospiraceae bacterium
GACTGCAAAGGTCCGATGCGTGCTTAGAAATCCAGCTCCTTTGCCTTGAAGACCACCATGGAGGCTGCAAGGACGCCCGCCAGATAGACCAGCCCAAACACGCCCATCTTCTCAAGGCCGGCAAATCCAGTTTGCAAAAGACAACGCTTTTTTATTTCTGTTTCTTCTTTCTGATCCAGAGATCCAGATCCACGGCCCCTTCGATCCCCGGGACCTGGCCTGTATCGCTGTACTGCCACCAGGTAAAGTGATAGGGGGTCTGGGGCTTCTTCTCATAATCGGCATACCAGATCCGGCAGGCGTTCAGGATCTCTCCGTCAAAAAGCCTGTCTTCCCAGGGGAGATTGGAATAGATATCCGTCCTGATCCCCGCTTCCTTTGCCCTTTGCCGGAAGGCTTTTGTATTGAGGGCGACCTGTTCTCTGCTTATATCATTGGCCCGTCCCTCGTCATGCCGGATCAGCTCCGGATCATACATGAGGGGCAAATCCAGGGTGACGCCGGCTCTGTCCAGGATCTGTATGGAAAGGTCCGCTTCCTCTCTGGCCTCCCCCTCTGTCAGGGCCTGGGAAAAAAAGTAAGCGCCGACCTTCAGGCCGGCCTCCTTTGCTCCCTTTAAATTCCGATTGGCCGTTTTGTCTTCGCACAGGACGCCTTTTTCTCCGTAGCCCCTGTAGCCGACTCTGACAAAAACAAAGGAATAGCCTGCTTCCCGGACCGCCTCCCAGTCAATCTCTCCCTGGAATTCGGATACGTCGATCCCGTGCCGGGTGCTGTAGGCAGGGTCTTGGTAGACGATCCTCTGGGGATCCTCCGGATCCTGCACAAAGAGGGCCGGGTCATAGGGATTTTCCAAAACGGATGGATCCACCTCCATGGTATGCTGCTCTCCCCAGGAGTCGACATAGTCCAGCAGGCCGTCGTCCTCCGGCGGCTGCTCCTGGGTCTCTTCAGCCTCCTCCTGGCCAGGCAGAGACGCCTCCTGGGCGCTATCCTCCCTTTCCTCCGGCTCCTTGGCCGCCCCGCAGCCAGTCCCTGTCAGGACCAGCATGCCCAAGCAGGCCAGGAGAAGCCCGCAGCTTTTATTCAGGCCCTTACTGCTTCGCCTGCCTGTGGATCTCACCCTGTCTGTAGTCGTAAATAGCCCGGATCGCACTTTCATATTTTTCCTCCGGCACTCCGATGAGAAGGTTCAGCTTCCCAGCTCCCTGGTTAATGGTGGAGATTTCAATGCCCTCCTCCGTCAGCTTCTCCAGGACCCTCACATTGGCGTCGCTGGATTCGGTAGCCCTTTCCCCGGTCACGGCGATCAGGGACAGATGGTCCCGAAGGCCAATGAAATCCGGGTGCAGCTTGTCGCGGATCTCCTGGAGCAGGTCCTCCCTGCAGGGATCCAGAAGGTCCTGGCGGATCACCAGCGTAATAGAATCGATCCCCGTCAGACAGTATTCAAAGGGCAGGGCCCTTTCCCTGAAGATATCCAGCATGAGGGCGCTGAATCCGGACCCGTCCGAGACCATGACCTTTTCGATCTGCAGGACCGACATGCCCTTTCGGCCCGAGACGCCGGTCACCCGGTTCTTGGCAGCGCCGGAAGGAAGATGTCGGACGATCATGGTGCCGGCGTCCTCCGGTCTGTTGGTATTGCGGATGTTGATGGGGATTTCTGCCTCCGAGGCGGACAGGACCGCGTCCGAGTGGAGGACAGAGGCGCCCATATAGGACAAGGTCCGCAGCTCCCTGTAGGACATGAAGGGGACCGTTTCCGGATTCTCCACGATCCTGGGATCGGCGGCGTAAAGACCGGACACATCCGTCCAGTTTTCGTAAAGATCGGCGCCGACCGCGCAGGCGGCCAGGCTTCCCGTGATATCCGATCCGCCCCTTGCAAAGGTATGGATCTTCCCCGCCATATCCGCGCCGTAAAAGCCCGCGATCACCGCATGGTCCAAAGGCAGGAGGGAAGCCCGCATGGTCCTGGCGGTCATGAGGGGATCCAGCTGTCCCGCTTCGTCAAAGCAGATGCACCAGGCCGGATCCACAAAGGTATAGCCCAGGTAGGCGGCCATGATCCTGGCCGTCAGGTATTCTCCCCTGCTGGCCGCATAGTCCATCTGGGGGTCCTCCCGGAGGGACTTTGCCAGCAGCTCCATTTCCTCCTGCAGGGGAAACTCCAGGCCCAGCCCGTCCAGAATCGCCTGAAAGCGGTCCCTGATCCGGTCCAGGTCCTTTCCAAAATCCTCCCCCTTCCGGGCCTTTTCACAGGCTCCGATGAGGAGGTCTGTGACCTTGGTATCTCCGGGGTCCCGTTTTCCCGGTGCGGAAACAACGATGAATCGTCTCCCGGGATCCCCGGCAACAATCTCTCTGATTTTTCGGAACTGACCGGCATCCGCCACCGATGTGCCTCCGAATTTTGCAACTGTCAAATGTTCTTTCATATTCTGCCTCAGTGCTGTAATAGAGTCCTTATTCCAGTCCCATAACGCTGCCGTAAGTAAGCACCGCATTTCTGACGCACTCTTCACAGGGGCAGAGGGGCTTTCCATCCTGCACAGCCTTCAGATCCTTGCAGCGGATGGCTCCGCAGGCTTTTCCAAAGCCTTCCTGGATCTGTCTTGTGGCCAGCAGGGTCCTCTGTCCCCTGGTCTTCAGGCCGGCGATCATGCCGGCACCGATCAGGGCGCCGCAGGTGGCCTGCATATTGCCCATGCCTGCGCAGAAGCCTGCAGAGATCTGCTTTAATGTTTCTTCGTCAAGGTCCGTCTGGTCCGCCAGGGCAGCCGTGACCGCCTGGGAACAGTTATAGCCTCCGGCAGTCTTCAGATAGACCGCCTTTTCCGCTCTTTCATTGATATTCAAAATGATTCTCCTTTCACATGGAAATTCAGATTCCGGTGACCTGGATCTGGCAGGACCGCATGGTCTCCAGGGCCGCCAGGTGCTTTGCGGGCGTTACGCCGGCGCAGCAGGCAGCATCCACGCTGATCTTCACCTCCGGCATATAAGCCTTGAGAAGAAGGGCGTTGGATACCACACAGATATCCGTGCACAGGCCGACCAGCTCCAGCTCGATCTCTTCCTTTTCAGAGAGGGCCTTCAGGTCAGCGGCCAGAGCTGTGCTGCCAAAGGTGGGCTTTTCATAGATCCTGGCGCCCCCTAAGGCCGCTGCGATCTCGGGCCGGATCTCCCAGCCTTTGGAACCCCTGATGCAGTGGGGCACAGGAAGATATTTTCCTTCCTGGGTCTGCATATAGTTTTCACCATGGGTATCCATAGTGGCGATCACATCCCCTGCAGGATAGGATCTTATCTTGTTCGCGACTGCATCGACGATTCCCTCCGCTTCCTTTGTTCCAAGGGCCGCATCAATAAAGTCGTTCTGCATATCGATGACAATCAGTATTTTTCTCATACTACCTCCCTGAAAGGTTCAAAAGTATATATTTTTTAGCGTGGCAATGTACACGCAAAATTCCCTCGTATCTGATTCTACAGGAAAGCGTCCTCCTTGTGAACTTCCCTGCCAAAAGTCTTGTGCCCTGCCTTTTCATGGAAGCACCTTCAGGGGCTGCCAGCGGAGAAAATCTCCCGAGGCCAGGTGGTAGGTCCTGCCCCGAAAGACGCCCTGGACAGAGTCATGAAAGCGGCTTTCTCCATGGCAGTGGGCATAGATCACCTGGTCTGCCCCGAATTCCTCTGCCATATCGGTAAAGCCGCTTCGCTGCTCCAGGATATTGGTCGGAGGATAGTGGAGGAACATGATGAATTTCCTGTAGCCGTCTGCCCAGGCCAGTTCAAAGGAGGTCCGAAGCCGTACAAGCTCCCTCTCCACCAGCTTATCTGCATGGGCCTTTTCCCCTTCGTCCCAGTCTACGACCCTCCCCCGCCGGTCAACCCAGAAGGGACCTTCAAAGGTATATCCCTTGGTCCCCACCAGGGCATAGTCCTGATAGCTTTCGTAGCTGTCCTGCAGGAAGGTGAGCCGGGGCTGATACAGGGCGTTGAGCTGCTTCGTTTTCTTTGCATCCCAGAACATGTCGTGGTTGCCCCGGGTCAGTATCTTCCGGCCAGGCAGGCCGCATATGTATTCCAGGTCCTTCTCGCATTCAGAGAGCTTCTTTCCCCAGCTGTGATCGCCGATCAGCACCAGGGTATCCTCCGGGGTCAGCAGTCTTTCACAGTTCTTCCGAAACGTTTCTTCATGATTTCTCCACACCCGGTCCCGGAGCTGGGACGGCGCCCTGAGCTCCGACTGAAAATGTAGATGCAGATCGCCGATCGCATAAAGAGCCATGCCAAAGAATCCTCCTTCTTTTTGCTGCCTGAGGGAGGCAGGAAGCCCAGGGACCGAAACTGACCGTTGTATAATTCCCTGAACCTTCTTACAATTGTGTAATAGCGGTTTCCGCCGCAGCAGACCATGACATCCAGAGAAGGAGACGCCCTATGAAGCCCAGACAAAAAGCCAGGAAGCTCTGCCTCTATTTCCTGCTGATCCCTGTGATCCTCCTGGCAGGCTTTCTGCTTTATACGCAAAGCTACTACCACGCCGATGCCGCAGCTTTGGAGGCCCTGGCATCGGACGATACCGTTACCGTCACAAGGACAGACTGGGGGTGGATGCTGGACGGCCCCTCCAGGGACAATGTCCTTGTATTTTATCCGGGCGGCAAGGTCGAAGAAACCGCCTACGCCCCTCTGCTCCGCCAGCTGGCCGGCCAGGGCGTCGACGTATGTCTGGTGAAGATGCCTTTCCGCCTGGCTGTCTTTGGCATTGACAAGATGGATCATATACCGGAAGCCGGCGCCTATGCCAACCGTTATATAGGCGGCCATTCCCTGGGCGGCGCCATGGCGGCTTACTATGCGGCGGGCCACAGCGATGGTCTGTCCGGCCTGATCCTTCTGGCAGCCTATCCCACCAAAGACCTTCCCGAAGATCTTCCGGTCCTGTATATCTGCGGCTCCCGGGACGGCGTTCTGAATCAAAAGAAGGCTTCCTTCGGGAAGAGCTATATACACGGCGGCTTCCGCGAAGTGGTGATCGAAGGCGGAAACCATGCACAGTTTGGCAGCTACGGGAACCAAAAAGGGGATGGAACTGCAGAAATCACGCCCCGGGACCAGTGGGAAGCCGCCGCAGAAGCTGTTATGGAAATGATCCGGTCCCGCTCAGACTCCTTTCATCATACCACAAATCAGGCCGGAGGTTCACTTTTCCCTGA
>CAMNJZ010000114.1 GCA_946541955.1 uncultured Lachnospiraceae bacterium
TACAGCCGCTTTGTAAAGCAGCATTTCGGAGGGGATCCTGCCTTTTTATAATCCAAAGAAGGGAGATCTGCAGCGATGACCAAAGCAAATGAAAAACAGATGCTGACTTTTCTGGTCAGCGGCTATGGAAAAAAGAATGAGCCTTCTCTGGGACTCTTCCGGGGAGATCCCCTGGAAGGAAAAACAGAATGCCTCTGGATGCTGGACACCCTTTACGCCCCTTCCTATATGGCACTTTGCACAGAAGGAGGGGAGACCTGTCTTTATACCTTTGAAAAGGATCCTCCAGGGGGCGCCGTGCTTTCCTACAGGATTTCCAGAGAGGGCGCAGCCCTTCTGGGCAGATATGCCTCCAATTATCTGGGGCCCTGTCATATCTCGGTATCGGACAGGGGAGACATGGTCTACACAGCCAGCTATGGCAAGGGCACGGTTTCGGCCTTTGAGATCGAGGAGGACCACAGCCTGAAGGTCCTGGCCACCTATTTACAGGAGGGCAGAAGTCTCCATCCCAAAAGACAGGACAAAGCCCACGCCCATTTTGCCATGGAGCAGGACGGGACCCTCTTTGTGGTGGACCTGGGACAGGACAAGGTCCTGCTCTACAGGGTTGACCATACCCGGAAGGAACTGCTCCCTCCGGAGGAGGAAATCGTCTTTCCTGCAGGCACCGGTCCCAGGCACCTGGTCTTTGACCCCTGTCATAAGGACCGTCTCTATGTCCTCTCCGAACTGACAGCTCAGGTCTTTTTCTGCAAAAGGACCCAAGAGGGCTGGGAGATCGCAGGGACCTATGAAGCCCTGCCCGGCATGGCGTCAAGTCCGGAGCTGGAGATCCCCCAAAGCGCCGATCCCCTGAGTATCGGCGCCGCCATCAGGATGAGCGAAGACGGCAGGTATCTTTTTGCTTCCTGCAGGCTGGGCTATCAGTCCATCGTCTGCTTTGGGGTCGGGGAAGACGGGACATTGACCTGGCTGGATGCGGCTCCATCCGGCGGCATCACCCCAAGGGACCTGGTCCTTGCAGGAGACAGGCTTCTGATCGCCAACCAGGACTCCGACAGGGTCACCTTCCTGGACTTTGACAGGGAAAGGGAAAAGCTCCTTCCCCTGCGGGCGGTGCTTCCCTTTAAGGCGCCCACCTGTATTCTGCTGTGTGAAGATCTGTAACGAGGTATGGAAAATAGACATGAACGACATTAAGAAGATGCTGGCCCCCTTTGCGGGCCTATGTCCTGCCTGCGGCAGGCGGCATGATGCAGCCATTGGCAGAGTTGAAATCGGTAAGGGAATGATCGAAAGGCTCCCTGAAATGATGGCAGACCTGGGAAACAGGCCCTTTATTCTGGCGGATCTCCATACCTGGGAAGCGGCCGGAAAGAAGGCCTGTGAGCTCCTTGCGGCCAAGGGCGCCGCCTTCTCCTCTTATATTTTCCAGGAAGACCATCTGGTCCCGGATGAAAAGTCCCTGGGTGCAGCGCTTATGCACTTTGACTTTGCCTGCGACTGCATTCTGGCAGTGGGATCCGGCACCATCAACGATCTGGCAAAGCTCCTCTCCAGGATTTCCGGAAAGCCCTACCTGCTTCTTGGCACGGCGCCCTCCATGGACGGCTTTGCTTCCGCCTCCTCCTCCATGATCCGGGACGGACTGAAAATTTCCCTGGACAGCACGGGGCCGGCCGCCATTCTGGCCGATACGGATATACTCCGGAATGCCCCCATGCCCATGCTCCAGGCAGGCCTGGGCGATATGATCGCCAAATATACCAGTCTTTGTGAATGGCGGATCTCTGCCCTGATCAATGACGAATATTACTGTCCTGCCATCGCAGACTTTGTCAGGACCTGTGTCAGAGACTGCGTTGAAAATGTGGAGGGCCTGGCAGCCAGGGAAGAGAAGGCTGTGGAAGCTGTGACAAGAGGCCTGATTTTGTCCGGCGCAGCCATGACCATGGCCGGCTGCTCCAGACCCGCTTCCGGCATAGAGCACTATTTCTCCCATATCTGGGATATGCGGGGCCAGGAATTTGGAGCGCCCCATGACCTCCACGGGATCCAGTGCGGAACGGCGGAGCTTCTCAGCGCCAGGATCTATGAAAGGATCCTGAAGATCCGGCCGGATCGGGATAAGGCCCTTGCCTATGCCGACCGTTTCCGTTTCGACCACTGGAAGACGGATCTGCGGGCCTTTCTGGGCCGCAGCAGCGAAGCCATGATCGCCCAGGAAGAAAG
This sequence comes from uncultured Lachnospiraceae bacterium, assembly GCA_946541955.1. GTDB lineage: Bacteria > Bacillota > Clostridia > Lachnospirales > Lachnospiraceae > CAG-791. The sequence goes on from CAMNJZ010000114.1 coordinate 2,236, forward strand.
AGACGGGAAATATGATAAGGCGGCCCACAGGGACCGTCTGGAAAGGATTCTTTCCGGCTGGGATACGATCTGTCAGATCATCAGGGAGGAAGTTCCCTCTGCAGAAACCATCGAAGAGATCCTAAAGAAAACGGGCGCGCCTGTATCCGCTGAGGCCCTGGGCCATACCGGAGAGGAAGTCCGGACGGCCTTCTACATGACCAAAGACGTCCGCAACAAATACATCGGATCCAGACTGCTCTGGGATTTGGGGCTTCTGGAGGAGATCGGAAAGGAGCTCTTTCCGGATGAAAGACCGGTGGCCTTTTATACAGAGCCCGGCATCATTGATTAATGCAGCAGGCCGCGGCAGGATTGGAAAGGGATAAAGAAATGTTTGCACTTGTTACCGGCGCCAGTGCCGGAATCGGACTGGAAATCACAAAATATCTGGCCCAGAAGGGCTATGATCTGATCCTTACCGCCAGGAGAGAGGAAGTCCTGGAAAGGGTAAAGAAGCAGATCCTCAAAAAATATCCTGACAGAAGGGTCCTTGTCATTCCCGCAGATCTCTCCAGCAGAGAGGAATGCATGCGGCTTTATGAGGAAGCCTGCAGCCAGGCCGGTGCAGGGAACATTGACTTTGTTGCCAACAACGCCGGCATGGGGGTCTACGGACGCTTTCTGGAAACAGACCTGGAAAAGGAACTGACCCTGATCGACCTGAATGTGACCTCGGTCCACATCCTGTCCAAGCTCTTTCTCCGCCTTATGGTGAAGAACGGACACGGGACCCTGATGAATGTGGGATCCTGTGCGGGATTTACGGCCGGCCCCACCTTTTCCAGTTACTATGCCTCCAAGAACTACGTGGTCAGGCTGACAGAAGCGATCCATGAGGAGCTCCGCCGGGCCGGCAGTCCTGTCAGGGTATCCTGCCTCTGCCCAGGCCCTGTGGCAACCGCCTTCAATGACAATTCCGGCGTGAAGGTATCCGGAAAACAGATCAGCGCCAGGCGGGCCGCCAGGGAAGGCGTGGACGGGGCCCTGCAGGGGAAAATGCTGGTGATCCCCGGGAAAAAGATGCAGGCCGTGGTCATCGGATCCCACCTGCTGGGAGAAGGTCTGTCTACCAGGATCAACTACCTGGTCCAGAAGAAAAAGGCAGGAGAATAAGCGGATTTTATGAATATCTTAAACCTTGAACATATCAGCAAGCGCTATGTTTCCAGACCCATTCTGACCGATGTTGCCATCGGGATCGAGGATACGGACCGGATCGGCGTGGTGGGGATCAACGGGACCGGCAAATCCACCTTTCTTTCCATCATTGCCGGCACAGAAGAGCCTGACGAAGGCCAGGTCATTATGCGAAACGGACTGCGGATCAGCTGTCTGCCCCAGGAGCCCGTCTTCGACCCCAAAAAGACCCTTCTGGAGAACATTGCCGCCCAGACAGGGGAGCGGGACGAATACTGGAATACCGAGGGAGAGGTCGCAAACATGCTCCTTCGCCTTGGCATCACAGACCCCGGCTGCAGTCCCGACATCCTATCGGGGGGTCAGAAAAAGCGGGCGGCCCTGGCCGCCGCCCTCCTTACGCCCTGCGATCTGCTGATCCTGGACGAGCCCACCAACCATCTGGACCTGGCCATGATCACCTGGCTGGAGGACTATCTGAAGAACTGGAAAAAGGCTTTGCTGCTGGTCACCCATGACAGGTATTTTCTGGATGCGGTCACAAACGAGACCATTGAACTGGACCGGGGCAGGGCCTTCCGGTACGAGGGCGGCTATTCCCAGTATCTTGAAATGAAGCAGCAGAGGCTGGACTTTGCCCTGGCCGCGGAACGGAAGATGGCCCAGCTCTACAAGCAGGACCTGGCCTGGATGCTGCGGGGCGCCAGGGCCAGATCCACCAAACAAAAAGCCCATATCCAGCGTTTTGAGGCCCTCAGGGACAGAGAAAAAATCGTCGAGGAAAGACAGGTGGCCCTGTCCTCCCTGCCCTCCAGACTGGGCAATACCGTCATTGAAATCGAGGGGATCGCCAAGGGCTATGAGGGAAGATGCCTCTTTGAGGATTTCTCCTATCTCTTTGGCAAGACGGACCGGATCGGGATCATCGGCCCCAACGGCTGCGGCAAAACGACGCTCCTTGGCTGTATCACAGGCAGGGCTGAACCCGACCGGGGAAGGATCACCATCGGACAGACGGTCCAGATCGGATTCTTTTCCCAGGAAAACATCATGCCGGATGAGAGCCTTCGGGTCATCGACTTTATCCGGGAGACGGCCGAATACATCCGTACGGCCGAGGGACTGGTCAGTGCTTCCGCCATGTGCGAAAGATTCCTTTTCGATCCCGAGATGCAGTATGCGCCCATCGGAAAGCTCTCCGGCGGAGAAAAAAGGCGCCTTTGTCTTTTAAAGGTGCTGATGGAGAATCCCAATGTCCTTGTGCTGGATGAACCGACCAACGACCTGGACATCCAGACCCTGCAGATCCTGGAGGACTATCTGGATCATTATGCAGGCGTTGTCATTGTGGTCTCCCATGACAGATATTTTCTGGACAGGGTCGTGACCAGGATCTTTGCCTTTGACGGGAAAAGCCCTGTGCTTTTGCAGAGCGAGGGCGGCTTTACAGACTATCTGGAGCATTTCGGCAGCATTCCAGGCTCCGGAGAAGCCCTGTTAAGCGCAAGAGATCTGAAGGAAAGCCAGGGCGCAGGAGAGAGGAAGGACAGGCCCTCCTCCCGGGATACCTGGAAGAAAGAGAGGACAAAGACAAAGCTGTCCTACATGGAGCAGAAGGAATACGACAGCATAGAGTCAGAAATTGAGGCCCTGGAGAAAAAGATCGCGGAACTGGACCGGGAAATGACCCTGGCAGCCACAGACTTTGTAAGGCTTGGGGAGCTTTCAAAGGAAAGAGAAGGTGCAGACATGCTTCTGGAAGAAAAGCTGGAGCGCTTTATGGAGCTGCAGGATATGGTGGATTCCTTTAA
>CAMNJZ010000115.1 GCA_946541955.1 uncultured Lachnospiraceae bacterium
ACCATGACGGTAGCTGCAGAAAGCCCGGCCAGCCCCGTTCCAATGCCAGCCCCAAGGGCCGCTATGATATACCATATATACTCCACTAATGAATCTCCTCTCGTACTGCTCACAAAAGGCACTAACGCATGCTCGAAGCTTTGTTCAGATTTATCTGCCGCCTACAGGTATCTTCTGAACTCAGCTGTCTTTATCGGGAGCAACCGTGATTTTTATCTTTTCTCAAGCGCTAAATACTCATAAATCAGCTTGTCATATACTCTGCCGCCGACCTCCAGACCGTCTTTTTCTTCCCTTACCAGCTTCATTCCAGCCTTTTCAAGTACTTTCCGGGAGCCGGCATTCTCTGCCGCACACCAGGCAGTCACGCAGGGAATACCTTCATTTTCCGTCAGGTATTCCAGCACTTTCCTCAGCGCTTCTGTCGCAAGCCCGCGTCCCTGCCAGCCCGGCACAACGCTGAAGCCGACCTCGATCTGATCGTCCTTACAGTCGTAGGCTCCAATGGTCCCGACGATCACATCATCGATATCCATGACCCATGAATAGGCAGAGACGTCATCGTAACTGCGGATGAATTCCTGTACGGTTTCCCTTGCCATCTCCAGGGTTGCATAGGGATTCCAGCCGGAATACTGATACATCGCAGGATCCGTCCCCAGATACCGATACAGATCTTCTGCATCCTCGGGGCGGTATCTGCGCAGGACCATACGCTCGGTCCATAATTCAACGGTTCCATGCACTTCGATCTCCTCTATGGAAACGATCTGCGAATGGTAAATCAGACAGTCTTCAATGAAAATGCCGTCTTCCTCGCCGCCATATTCACACTCCAGAAAAGCTTCATTCCCATACTCCGCCATACCAACGAAGCTTTCTCCCCATTTGTCCGTTATGCGGACATGCTTTCCATCATATATTGACAAATCCTTCATTGTTTCACCTCATCTCCCACCGCATTCTGACCCCAGAATAAGCCTCCTTGATCTGCTGACCGCAGGGGCAGTCCCTGTTGTGGCCGCTTATGATCCCCAGGCCTGCAGGCGGGCGTAAATCATGACTGCACAGATATGCCTGAAGCCGCGCTTCCTGTCCGGCCTGAAAGCTTACAACATAGTCTGCTGCAAAAGCTGCCTCGGTCAGAACAGATATCTTCGTGGTTGTTTCATTGCTCCGGGCTTCAAAGCCTGTGGAAGACCGGCTCCATGCCTTCAAAGGTACAGATCTGCGTAAAGCCTGTTTCCTTCAGGATCTGCTGCGCCGTTCGGATATGATCGCCCACCCAGGCCGATGTATGGGCATCGGATCCTATGGTCAGGATCCTGCCGCCAAGGTCATGATATAAACGGAGGATCTGGACCGAGGGCAGGGTATCCTTCAGACCGTAGTGCCAGGAGGAGGTGTTGACTTCGATCCCCCTGCCGTCTTCTATGACCGTCCTTAGAATCTCGCCTATTATGCCCTTCACCCGGTCGAAGGGATAGACGCCCTGCAGATCATAGCGGACGATCAGATCCAGATGGGCCAGAACGCTGTAGTGCCTGAACCGGCGTATGACCTTCAGGATCTCCTCATAATATCCCTCATTGTATTCCTTCTGGCTCTTTCCTTTCTGAAATTCCTGGTTCCAGAGCTCCTGGTTGTTCACCTGATGCATGGAAAGCAGGGCAAAATCCAGCTGGTCTCCATAGCGGTCCCAAAGCCTTTCATAGCTGGGGATCGTTATGGCCTGAACTCCCAGCTCCAGGCCCTGTCGGATCAGGATCTGGCCTTTGTATCTTTCCTTCATCCTGCCAAGCTTTTCAAAATAAGCAGGGTAATCGACGTTGGCCATGGGCTCCAATCCCTCGGTCCCGCTGCTGATCCCATCTCCCCCTCTCCAGAGGATACCGCCTTCCTCCCAGTCCTTCTTCACGCCGTAGTCCACGTGATCAGTAAAACAGATTTCCTCCAGGCCAAGTTCTATGGCCCTTTCGATCTGCCCTTCCATGGGCTCCTTTGCATCGTCGGAAAATTCTGAATGAATATGGTAGTCTGCGTACATGTCCTTTTTCCTTCAGGCTTTCTCTGCCTGGTTGCCATCTTCCATTTTCCTGTAGAGCCTGCCCGCAGGCAGCAGGATCAGGACTGTCCATACAGCAAGCCATCCTTCCGTCATCCACAGGGAAAGAAGGCCTCTCTGGTACAAGGCAGGGAATGTATCCACCAACATATGCAGCAAAATGGCAGCCAGCAGATAGATCTTCTTTTCCTTCCTGACGCCGTAATAGACGATCACCGAAAGTCCGATATGGACGAACATGGAAAAGAGCCGCTCTAAGACATTCATGAGCATCATACCGTACTCAAAGGAAGCTGCCGCCTGTACAACTGGCAGAGCGGCTGCGGCGGTTTCCTCCGTAATGTTCAGGATCCGCAGGGCATTTTCCGTTTGTCCCCCTGAAAACAGGACTACAATGGCAAGATAGGTGGCCATGACCGGAAGAACGACCGTCAGAATCTCTATTCCTCCATGGCCAATGCCGTAGAGAACTGCATTCTCACGGGTCTGATTCCTTTTCATGATATATCTCAGAATGATATACCGCCCGCACTCTTCGAAAACGCCTGCCATGAGGGTCCCATAAAGGACGAAAGCGGCAGTACTTCCGTGAATGAACCGGGAGACAGGATTATCCTGAATGATGCAGAAATAATGCACCCCAAGCTCCAGGATGCGGGCAGAAACGATAAAACCCAGGGCACCCGCAATAAGATAGCTGAGCTTCGTCTGTTCTTTATGCCTGCTTCGCCAGAAGATGAAGCAGAAGGCAGGGATCGCAATCAAAAAAATGACCGACAGGAGCAGGGCGGGTACACTGCTTTTGCCAATGACGATCTGCTCGAATTCCGACATTTGTTTTTCCTCCTTATTTCAACAGCCTGTCAGGCTGAAATTTATACGACTTTATATCCTTCCAAAGCCAGCACTGCAAGAGCACGTTCAAAGTTTTCTTCCTTGACCAGAATGTAATCCGTATTGTAGGTAGAAACAGCAAAGATCCCGATCTTGTTTTCTGCAAGAACAGCGGACAGCTTTGACAGAATACCGATCAGAGAAAAATCAAGAACGCCCTGAATGCGGAAGCCTCTCCAGCCGTCCTCGCGCCGGATGGTTCTGGCCGGCGTATCCTCTGTTTTGCATACCAGGGAAATCTCTTCGTCTGTTCTTCCAAGAAAATAGAAATCCGCCGTCAGATCGACTGCTGAAAGATCTGCGACCTGGCAGACCGTCAGTTTATGCAAAATACGCTTCAGTTCCATATTCCCCTCCAAAAATCCTGCTTTCCAGAGTGCTCTCCGCTCCTGAAGTTCTTCTCCATGGCAGAGGCATTCACAGATCCGTGCCAAAGGTCAGACAGAGCATGGAGCTATGCATTCATCTCATAGTCCCATGAACTGTATCAGACATATTTATCATAAGGCTCTTTTCCTTTTTTGAGAAGGCTCTGCTATGAAATAGTGACCATCTGGCACTTGGATATTTGTTATCCCATAAGCCTTCTCCACAGCGATATACCCGGAAGCCTTCTGCGAGGGCTTCCAGGTGGGCATACAGGATCAGCCATGATTGATCCATTTCGCAAAAAACAGCTGACGGGCATGGCTTATACAGATTTGCTGTATAAGTCATGCCCGTTTATTGTTTGTATAATCTTAATTTACCCGCCGGGAAAAGCCAGGCTTTCCCTGGCAGGCGCTCCATGGCAGCAGGATGCAGGGCCATGAGGCCGAAGGTCATGGCCCTGCTCTTTCCCGCTTTTTTGAAGTATGCGCAGTCTGCGGGGCTTTTTAGGCCTGTCCCTCTCTGCGGGCTTTCAGCTCCGCTTCGATCTCAGGCATCTGCCTGGAGAGCTTGTTGAAGTGCCTGGCGGCCAGAATGGAAATGATCATGAAAGAGACCGGAATCAGGCAGGGGCCTCAAAAAAGGAAAGGACCCTGCCGCAAAAATCCCTGGCATTTTCTTCATAGACGGCGTGTCCATACGCTTCATACAGATACAGGGGACAAGCCAGTTTCTCTGCAAGAAGCAGGGAGGCTTCCTTTCCAACGACCTTGTCAATTTTACTGCCTATGACAAAGGCAGGGCACTGGACCTTGTCCAGCAGGGCCAGGGTATCACAGGAAAGACAGGCCCTGGTCTGTATGATAAAACGCTCCGGATCCGTTAAGGTCTCCCGGATGCTCTCCGGGGTAATGAGCCAGCCGAACCGGTCTCGGAAGTCCTCCGTATACATGGAGGACAGGACATCCTCTGCAAGGGCTTCATAATTCCCCTGCCTGATACAGGCGGTCCACCTGTCGCAGAGGCCTGCAAGGGCTTCATTGATCTTTGGAAGGGTAACCGCCAGGGCCAGCTTTCCGACCAGTTCAGGGTGCAGGGCAGCCAGATACTGGGCGATCATGCCTCCCTGGGAGATCCCCAGAAGGTCCGCTCCGGAAAGGCCCATGGTTTTCATGCAGAGGGCGAGGTCTTCCGCCATATCCCGGACTGAAAAGCCCTCCGGCAGCTCCTCCCGGCTGTCAAAGACATAGACCTTATATCTTTCTGCAAAGAACCGGTTGGAGGCAGCGATCGACCTGGCCGAGGTCTTCAGAGATTTCATGGAAAGACCGGGAATCAGGACCATGGGTCTGTCTCCCTGTCCAAAGCTAATGCAGGTGCATGCAAAGTCTTTTATTGTGATCCGGTCTTCTGTAATCGTATATTTCATTTTTCGACGGCTTCCTCCGGATCGACCAGATACCTTACCGCTTTTCCATGGGCCCTGGCATAATCGATCTCCGACCTTGTACTGGAACCGATGTAGCCTCCCACATTGATTACAAAGATCTCATCTGCCATATCGATCTTACGCTTGTGCATGTCGTCCAGCATCTCCTTGGTCCTGGTCAGCGTATCCTCCTCCATGTTCTCCCATACTTCCCTGTCTCCGGAATGTCCAAAGAGTCCGACGCTGATTACAATATTCCCTTCCAGGGTAAGGCGCTTATTGGCCTCCATAAACGCATCCTTGAACCTCGTGCTGCCGCAGAGGGTTATGACCTTATATTTTCCGACCATATATGAGTCTCCTT
>CAMNJZ010000116.1 GCA_946541955.1 uncultured Lachnospiraceae bacterium
AGGCCGCACAGAGCGGTATCCTTGATCTCGTTGCAGAGCTCTTCCATCTCATCCAGCATTTCCATGGTGCCTTCGCCGTCGGTAATCTTGGTCAGCATCTCCAGAAGGCGCTTGGTACCGACACGGCAGGGCGTGCACTTGCCGCAGGATTCGTCACAGATAAACTCCATGTAGAATCTTGCCACGTCCACCATGCAGTTGTCTTCATCCAGAACGATCATACCGCCGGAGCCCATCATGGAGCCGGCTGCGATCAGGTTCTCGTAGGTGATCGGAGTATCCAGTTCCTTTTCGGTCAGACAGCCGCCGGAAGGTCCGCCGGTCTGGACCGCTTTGAACTTCTTGCCGCCGGGGCAGCCGCCGCCGATATCATAAATGATCTCGCGAAGGGTGGTGCCCATGGGAATCTCTACCAGGCCGGTGTTGTTGATCTTGCCGCCCAGAGCGAAGACCTTTGTGCCCTTGGACTTGCCCATGCCGATGGCGGAGTACCATTCGGCACCCTTTCTCAGGATCATGGCGATGTTGGCGATGGTCTCGACGTTGTTGATGGATGTGGGCTTGCCCCATACGCCTGCCACAGCAGGGAAGGGGGGCTTGGGAGAAGGCATGCCGCGCTTGCCTTCGATGGAAGCGATCAGGGCTGTCTCTTCACCGCATACGAATGCGCCTGCGCCCAGACGGATCTCCAGATCGAAGTCAAAGCCGGAGCCGAAAATATTTCTGCCAAGGAAGCCCAGCTCTTCCGCTTCCGCGATGGCGATGCGGAGTCTGGATACGGCGATGGGATACTCTGCACGGATATAGATATAGCCGTGGTGGGCACCGACCGCATAAGCCATGATGGCCATGCCCTCCAGGATGGCGTGAGGATCGCCTTCCAGGATGGAACGGTCCATGAAGGCACCGGGATCGCCTTCGTCAGCATTGCAGATGACATATTTCTCATTGCCGGGCTGGTTCTTCTCAAACTGCCACTTGACGCCTGTCGGGAAGCCTGCGCCGCCGCGGCCGCGAAGACCGGAGGCCTTGACTACGTCGATAACGTCCTGAGGGCTCATGGTCTTCAGGCACTTATACAGGGCCTGATAGCCGCTGACGCCGATGTACTCGTAAATGTTCTCGGGGTTGATCTTGCCGCAGTTGCGCAGGGCGATACGGTGCTGCTTCTCATAGAAGCCGATCTTTTCAATGTCGTAGATCTTTCCGCCGGTCTCCTTGTCGATGTCGAACATCTGCATGTCGCGGATGATGTTGCCGCCCATGACATGCTCCTGGATGATCCTGTCGGCATCCTGGGGTCTGACGTGGGTATAGAAAACACGGTCGGGGAAAATAGCCACGATCGGGCCCTTCTGGCAGAAGCCAAAGCAGCCTGTCTTGATGATCCTGACCTTATCTTCCATCTCGTTTTCTTCCACCAGCTCTTCCAGTCTCTTTAAGAGCTTGGCGGATTCGCCGGCGGTGCAGCCGGTACCGGAGCAGACCAGGATGTTGAAGAGCTGGTCGTCATCCGTCAGTTCGATATTTCCCTGCAGTCTCAGATGCAGATATTTCTGCTCCGCTTCCTTTACAGCATTGAGCTGCTCAAGAGTAGTGATTCTTTCTCTCATGCCTTGGCCCCTCTTTCTGCAAGAATGATCTTGCGGAGTTCATTGGTGAAAGAGTTACCCATAAGAGCGTTGCCGTATACCTTGCCGTCGATGATGCAGACGGGTGCAAGGCCGCAGGCGCCCAGACATCTGGTAGCGTCCAGAGAAAAGAGTCCGTCTGCGGACGTCTTGTTAACAGCGGCTCCGGTCATCTTTTCCACACGGTCGACCAGCTGCTGTGCACCCTTGACATAGCAGGCTGTGCCCAGGCAGACATTGATGACATGCTTGCCCTTGGGCTCTGTGGTGAACTGTGCGTAGAACATGACGACGCCGTAGACTTCCGCTACGCTGGTGCCGGTAGCTTCTGCAATCTTCTCCATAGCTTCGAAAGGAATATAACCCAGCTCGTTCTGGACCTCATGAAGCATTTCGATGCAGGGACCCGCCTGATTTCTGTGCTTGGCAACAATTGCGTCGATCTTGCCAAGCGCATCCCCATTTAATTTAGCCATATACACTCCTTTATGTTTCCCATTTGGAGCCCGGAAAAATAGTAATAATTCTTATTATTATTTCAACCATAATGCTCCACTTTATCGTTTGTTCTTTCAGTATAACCTTTTTAATTCAATCTGCCAATTCAAATTCAGGAACGAAAACTTCATGTTTGTTAGTCATTTTGCCAAATAGTTTAAGTTTTTGTGAAAATAATGCACAAAACGGCCATACAGGCGCCTTTGTGGCTCCGGTATGGCCGCTTCTTTACGATTTTTTGTTTTTTCTGAACATGAATTTTCTGACAAGATTGATGCCGACCTTGTAGGGGAGGGGCCGCAGGGCCTTGTCCGCTTCCACCAGCTTCTCCCGGATGGGGATATTCTGGGGGCAGTGCTGTTCGCATTTGCCGCACTTTATGCACTGGCTGGCAAAGGCAGGTTCCCTTGTGAGGCCCACGGTCTGGGCGAACTGGAACCGTCCCTCGCTCTTTGATTCCGTATACATGGTATTGTAGCATCGGAAGATCCCGGGAATGTCCACCCCCTTGGGGCAGGGCATGCAGTAGCGGCAGCCGGTGCAGCCAACCTTCTCCTTCTCCAGGATCATCTTCTTCACGTCTTCCAGGACCGCAAAGTCCGCTTCGGTCATTTCTCCCGGGGCCGCCTCGGAGGCGATCCGGCAGTTCTCCCGGACCATGTCCAGGGAGTTCATGCCCGAAAGGACCACGGTGACCTCCTTCTGGTCATAAAGCCAGCGCAGGCCCCATTCCGCGCTCGACCAGGTCCTGCCGCTTTTCTTCATGGCATCCAGGGCTCCCTGGGGCAGCATATTGACGAGCTTGCCTCCCCGCAGGGGCTCCATGATCATGACGGCGACGCCCTTTGCAGCCGCCGCCTGCAGGCCCTTTCTGCCGGCCTGGGCCACCTCGTCCAGGTAATTGTACTGGATCTGGCAGAAGTCCCAGTCATAGTCATCCAGGATCTTCAGGAAGTTCTCGGTGTTGCCGTGATATGAAAAACCGATATTCCGGATGGCGCCGGAAGCCTTCTTTTCGGCGATCCAGTCCAGGATCCCCACCTGCTTGAGTTTCTCCCACATGGCTACGTCTGTCATGTGGTGCATCAGATAGTAGTCGATGTAATCTGTCCGAAGTCTTGTCAGCTCCTCGTTGAAATACTTATCCAGCGCGGCCCTGGATCCGATCATGAACTGGGGAAGCTTGGTGGCAATATTGATCTTGTCTCTGATCCCATGCTTTTCAAAGATCTGGCCGATGGCTTCTTCGCTGCCTGAATAAATGTAGGCCGTATCATAATAATTGACGCCTGCTTCATAGGCGGCCATGATCTCACGGTCCGCCTTGTCAAGATCTATACTGTTTCCCTTTTTCGTAAAACGCATGCAGCCATAACCCAGTACAGACAGTTTGTTTCCATACTTGTCTTCTCTGTATTGCATGGTCAAGCCCTTTCTCAGTCTTTCAAATCCCGAAAAATCCTCAGTCTTCCACTGCCACCAGCTCGATGGTAAAGTTCAGCTCCTTGCCAGCCATTTCATGGTTGGCGTCAAAGGTAATGAAATTCTCGTCCTTGGCCGTTACGGTAACGGGGAAGGGCTGGCCTGCGCCGTTGGCAAGATAGGCCTTGTCGCCGGGCTTTAAGTTCTCGGAGCCGGGAAGCTCTCTGATTTCCAGGGTGAAGATGGCTCTGGGATCGATGGCACCATAGGCCTCCTCGGGCATCAGATGGACGTCCAGGATCTGTCCCACCTCCATGTCGGCCACTGCCTGGTCAAAGCCCCGGATCATCATGCCGGCGCCGCAGACAAAGTCCAGGGTCTCGCCCCTGTCGTAGGAGGAGTCGAACTGAGTGCCGTCGTTAAGCGTCCCTCTGTAGTGGACCTTGACGGACTTGCCTACGTTCTTTCCTTCCATGGTATAGCGGGGCGCACCGCCGCCGCAGCATCCGCCGCAGCCGCCGCTTTCCTCACAGCCGCCGCAGTCTTCTTCTTCGCCGCCGCAGCATCCGCCTTCTTCTTCATGATGGCCGCAGCAGCCGCCTTCATCATGGTGATGATCATGATGATCGCAGTTTGCGCCGCTGTTCACCAGCTCGCCCTTCAGATAGGCCTCCACTGCCTCGTCACAGCTGCCGGATGCGCCCGCGCATACTTCGATACCGGCGCCCTGCAGGGCGTTTAAGGCACCGCCGCCCAGGCCGCCGCAGATCAAAACCTCCACGCCGCCCTCTGCCAGAAGGCCTGCCAGGGCCCCGTGGCCGATGCCGTTTGAGCCCACGATCTGGCTGGAAAGGACCTTTCCGTCCTCCACCTCGTAGACCTTAAAATTCTCTGTTCTTCCGAAATGCTGGAAGATATTGCCGTTATCATAGGTAACTGCTATTTTCATCTTTTTAATCCTTCCTTAAAAAATGTAATGTCGTTTTTCATGGTAACACACAAGGGACGCTTAGTAAAAGAAAAAAAATCAGCAGTACCTTCCGAATCAGTCTATGGAAATGCCGTATTTTTTCATTTTCCGCCAGAGGGTGGACCGGCTCATGGAAAGGTCCCGGGCCGCCTTCCTTCTGCCGCTTAGTCCCGGTCTTTCCCTGCCGGGGCGGGGTCCAGCTTTCGGATCAGGGCAAGGACGCGGGAAGCGTTCCTTTCCAGGACCGCTCTGGGAAGTCTGCCATCCTCC
>CAMNJZ010000117.1 GCA_946541955.1 uncultured Lachnospiraceae bacterium
AGGGCGGGCAGCTCGCTCCCCTGGTCCAGGGGGGCAAAATAGCCCAGAAGGTTGACGGCTCTGGGATCCTTTTTCCTCTTTTCCAGCATGGAATAGAGGGACTGTCTCACATGGACCATGGGGGGCTTTCTGCCCTCCCTTGTCAGAGCGTACATGTAGCAGGGTCTCACCGGGACCCCGGCCCGCTCCTGGGCCTTTCTGCAGACCCGTTCCATGTCGGTGCCAAGGAGGGCGTCCACACAGGTAATGCAGATCATGACCACCGAGGGCTTCTTGTCAAGGCCCTGGCAGATGGCCTCCACCGCCGCAGGGATCCGCTTGAGGTGTCTGCCTGTCACCAGGTCCGTTTCGTCCATGAGCAGGTAAAAGAAGCGGTTCTCATAGCCCGGCAGGGTGGAAATGGAGGAGGTGTTGCGTCCGCAGCAGCCGGGGGAGACGATCAGCATGACAGAGCCCGGAATGGACAGGCCCGCCCGCTTGACGCCAAAGCCCTCGGCCCCCGGCGAGTTGAAGGCCAGGGTGGCCGGAGACGAATAGATCAGGTGGCTCCCCGTCATCAGATGGGAAGGGATCTGGTCCTTTCCCCTCTCCCAGAGCTCGGAGACTGTATAGGATACTGCTTTCGTACTGAGTGCATCGTTTTTCAAATTATCTTCCTCTTATGCATGGCATAAACAGCCGTGCTTTCTATGCCATGGTATTTACGCCGTGGCTGTTACGCCATGGTATTTACGCCATGTCCTGGCTGCGCAGAAGGAGGTCCGCCAGGTCCAGGAAGCGTTTGCTGACCTCCAGGCTGATGTCGCCTTCAATGACGGTCTTGCCCATGTCTTCAAAGCGGTTGATGTCATGGCTCCTGGGGATCTCTCCCACAATGTCCAGTCCCCGCTCTCTGGCAAAGGCCTCCACCTTTTCGTTTTCATTCTCCACGTTGCGGTGGTTCAAAATGACGCCGAAGACCTTGGCGTAGGACCTGTCCTCAAAGTTTTTGACGGCGGAATAGATGTTGCCGGCGGCATAGAGGGCCATCTTCTCCCCGCTGGTCACGATCAGGACCTTCTCGGCGTAGCCCTCCCGGATGGGGGCTGCAAAGCCGCCGCAGACCACGTCTCCCAGGACGTCGTAGAGGACCACGTCGGCCTTCCAGGTCTCGAAGAGGCGCAGGTCCTCCAGGAGATTGAAGGTGGCGATGATGCCCCGGCCTGCGCAGCCAAGGCCCGGGGTGGGACCGCCGGTCTCGATGCAGAGGATCCCGCCGTAGCCCACTTTGGAGATCTGGGCCAGGGTATCCGGTTCCTCGTCCTCCTCCCGGAGATAGTTCATAACAGGGCGGAGGGGCTCCCCTCCCAGAAGGTTGATGGTGGAATCCGCCTTGGGGTCACAGCCGATCTGAATGACCCGAAGGCCCCTGGAGGCAAAGGCCGCGGCCAGGTTGCTGGTGACGGTGGATTTGCCGATGCCGCCTTTTCCGTAGATTGCGATCTTGAGCATGGATGCGATTTCCTTCCTGTAGCATGAAAAAAGGCCCTCCCGCTTATGCGGAAGGGCCTGTCAGACATGGTAAAAGCGCAGAGGAAGAGCCTTCCCCTCTGCGCATGGGTTCTGTATGCAGGTCTTCCGGATCAAAAGCCATTTCTCCGTCAGAGTTTTACAGAAGTATCATATATGCACTTTTGTAAGTTAGTCAATAATAACGCCCTGCTGCAGGGGCAGCAGGGCGTTATATATAAGCAGCTTATGTATAAGCATGTTTTCCGGCCCTTATTCTTCTTCGTCCCATTCGACCAGGCCGAGCTCATAGTTGAGGTACTTGAGGACCTCGTCTCCGTCGATCATGTGGACCATGCAGGCCTCATAAAGGGATTCCATCTGAGAGGAAGGACAGCTGATGCAGGCCATGCCGCAGTTCATCAGAATATAGGCGGCTTCCGGATACTGCATCAGGATATCCCCAATCAGCATATCGCCTGTCAGAGGTTTCTTTTCAACAGCTGTTTCGTTTGCCATGGTATATCCTCACTTTTTCTAGCGTTAAATTCATTGTGTGCAATACAATTGCTCTTCAGAGAGTAATCATACTCCACTCCTCTTCGCTTTGCAAGTGTATTTTCAGCGCAGGCAGGAGGAAATCTGCCAAATATTGGAGGAGATCATTCCACTGCGTGGCCCTTGGCCTTGATGGTATCCACCACCTCGCCCACATAGGCGTCGCAGATCTCCTGGGACTCGGCTTCCACCATGACCCGGATCACAGGCTCAGTCCCGGATTCCCTGACAAGGATCCGGCCGCTGTCGCCAAGCTTTGCCGCGACTCTGGCCACCGCTGCCTGGACGTCGGGATCCTGCTGGGCGGCGGGCTTGCTGGCGACTCTGACATTGACCAGCTCCTGGGGATAGATCTTGAGGGGGGCTGCCAGCTCGCTCAGGGTCTTCTTCTTGTCCATCATGACCTGCATCATCTTGATGGAGGTCAGGACGCCGTCGCCGGTCCTGGCGTACTTGGAAAAGATGATATGGCCGGACTGCTCTCCGCCGATCCTGCAGCCGTTCTTTGTCATGTACTCATAGACATACTTGTCGCCCACGGCGGTCTTGGCATAGCCGATGCCCAGCTTGTCAAAGGCCTTGTAGAGACCGAAGTTGGACATGACTGTGGTCACCACGGTGTTCTCCAGGAGCTTGCCCCGCTCCTTCATGTAGGAACCATAGATATAAAGGATCCCGTCGCCGTTGATGACGTTGCCCTTCTCATCCACGCAGAGGCACCGGTCCGCGTCGCCGTCATAGGCAAAGCCCGCGTCCATGCCGTTCTCCACCACATACTTCTGGAGTCCCTCGATGTGGGTGGAGCCGGCGTCCCGGTTGATGTTGAAGCCGTCGGGGTTTGCGTTGATCACATGGGTCTGGGCCCCCAGGGCGTCGAAGACGGCCTTGGCGATGGACCAGGCCGCGCCGTTGGCGCAGTCCAGAGCGATCTTTTTGCCCCGGAAGGAATACATGCCCTGAGAGATCAGATAGCCCACATAGCGGTTGCGGCCCGCCACATAGTCGACGGTACAGCCGATGTGGTTCTTTCTGGCAAAGGGAACATCCTTGTATTTCTTCCCGAAGATCTCCAGCTCTCCGTCCAGATAGGCTTCGATCAGGGCGATGGTCTCCTCGTCCATCTTTTCGCCGGCGCTGTTGAGGAGCTTGATGCCGTTGTCATAGTAGGGATTGTGGCTGGCGGAGATCATGACGCCGCAGTCGAACTCATCCACCCTGGTCACATAGGAGACAGAGGGGGTGGTGGTGACGTGCAGCAGATAGGCGTCGGCGCCGGAGGCCGTCATGCCGCCCACCAGGGAATACTCGAACATGTAGCTGGAGCGTCTGGTGTCCTTGCCGATGACGATCCTGGCAGGCTCGTCCTGGCCGTTCATCCTCTTCAGCTCTCCGTAATACCAGCCAAGAAAGCGGCCGATCTTAAAGGCGTGCTCCGCCGTCAGTCCTACGTTTGCTTCCCCGCGGAAGCCGTCTGTTCCAAAATATTTACCCATAACGTTCCTTTCTTTTTGTGGTCCCGGATTCCTGCAGAATCCCCGGATCAGTTGAAATTGAAGATCCTGCGCGCGATCTTATAGACCGTGACGATGACCCTGCGGCCGCCCCTGCCGGGCAGGAGGAGGAGTCTTCCGAAGATACCGTATCGAAGCTCCTTATAAAGGGCAGGGTCCTTCTCCTCAAAGTACTTCCAGAGCTCGTCCCTGGCCCTGAGGTGTTCCTCGGTGCCGGAGCAGTTGGACAGGACGTCGGAGATGACGCACATGATCTCCAGGTAATTGAACATGTAGTTTCGGCAGGGCCTGGACCTATTGATGACCTCCTGGTTCTCCGGCGCTGCAAAGAAGTCGAACATGAGCTTATTGACCCGCATCTGCTGGTCCAGTCTTCCGATCATGACCTTTTCATTGACGGACTGGTCCTGTCTGCCGATGAAATACATGTAGAGATTGACGTCCAGGTAGTAGAGCTTTTTGGCGTAGGGCATGGGCTCGAAGACATACATGTTGTCGACATAGAAGGTATGCTCGGGCAGCTTCATGCCGCAGTCCCGCAGGATCTGGGTCCTGTAGATGACGGAGTGCATGAGGATGTACTGGCCCTTGCGGAAGCGCTTTGCCTCGTCCCAGGTAAACTCCCGTCCCACCGGGAGGCAGGACCGGTACTGCATGACCTTGTGCCGGTTCTCCAGTTCCTTGTCGTATACGAAGTTGCTGATCAGAAGGTCTACGGGCTCCTCCTGGGCTGCAAATTCCCTGAGCTTACTAAGGACCTGCTTGTAGGCCTTGCGGGCCAGATGGTCGTCGCTGTCCACCACCTTGAAGTAGAGGCCGGTGGCATGCTCGATGCCCGTATTGACCGCTCCGCCGTGGCCCTTGTTGGGCTGGTGGATGACCCGGACGATGTTGGGATATTTTGCCTGATACCGGTCTGCGATCTCGGCGGTATTATCCTTGGTGGACCCGTCGTCGACGATCAGGATCTCCACCGCTTCGCCTCCGGGAAGGAGGGATTCAATACATTTTTCCATATATGCGGCAGAATTATAGCAGGGTACAGCAATTGAAAGTAATTTCATAAATCGATTAGCCTTTCTGATTCAGTCATTGAAAGTAATAGAAAATAATACTTAATGCAACTTTTGATTATAATACTTTACAGTATAAAAACAAACCGTTATTTAGACATTTACACCTGGT
>CAMNJZ010000118.1 GCA_946541955.1 uncultured Lachnospiraceae bacterium
GGGCCGGGAGGATGAAAAACATGGTATGATGGATCAGGAGCATGAAGAAGTGCGGAGGAAAAACCACAGAGGAGGAAGAGAAGATGCCCGTATATCCGACGATCAGACAGCTGCCCATCGGGCTGAATATCCGGGACCTGGGAGGCCTGGAGACCCGGGACGGAAGGCATGTGAAACGGGGCCTTCTGTACCGCAGCGCCGCCACCTACTTTTTCAGCGAGGAGGAAATGGAGCCGGTGAAGGCCCTGGGACTGAAGACCATCCTGGACTTTCGGACCCCGGAGGGAGCGGCCGCCAGGCCGGACCCTGTCCTGGAGGGGGTGGAATACTATAACAAATGCGCTGCCTTCGGCAATTTCCTGGACGACCTGAATTCCCCTGTCGAGCTCATGAGCCTGCTCTTTGACGAGGACCAGAAGGGAAATCTGGCGGACGTTCTGGTCTCCTCCTATTCGGCTTCCCTGGCCTTTTCCAACGAAGCCTATACCTTTATGTTCGAGACCCTTCTGGCGGGAAAGGCTCCCATGCTCTTTCACTGCTCCAACGGCAAGGACAGGACCGGGGTGGCGGCCATGCTCCTCCTTCTGGCCCTGGGAGTCCCGGAGGAGACCGCCAAGGAGGACTATCTGCTGAGCAATGTATCCAGAAAAGCCAACATAGACAGGATCATCCATAAGTACGGCATTGTCTCGACCTGGCTGGAGGAAGCCAGGTCCCTGCTGACCATGGTGGAGGGGGTCCTTCCCGAGTCGGCGGATATGCTCATGTCCGAGATCCTGGAGCGCTACGGGACCTATGAAGCCTACATGGAAAAGGAGCACGGCTTCGATGCCCAAAAGCTTGCCGCCTTCCGGGATATGTATCTGGAATGAGCCCCTGAATGCCTGGACGCCCTGTCCAGGGACGCACAGTCCCGGGACAGGGCGGTTTATTATGTCCAGGGACGTGCAGCCCAGGGACAGGGCGGGTGATTATGGCAAGGTTTAACCCAAAAATGTGAGCCGCATTTCCATCCGGAGGAAATTCGCCGCATTATCAAAAGCCCCTTCTTTCCCTATCCTGTAATCAGAACGAAGCAGATGGAACCGTCAGGAAGGTAACAGGACAGGAGGACAAAGATCCTCATGGGAAAGGGGTAAAGCATGGCAGAATGGAAAGAACTGGAAAAGAAGGTCAATCCCTCGGGCGTCGATCCCAGGGTACTCTTTATGGAAATCGATAATGCAGACCAGGCAAAGGAAATGGTCGAAAGCGCCGTCCAGGCCGAAATGAAGGAGGTCAAAAGGACAAGGTCCAGCCTCTACAACTGGTCCATGCTGGGGATCATCGGGGTCCTCGTCCTGGTCTTTGTAAGAGCCAGGATCGAGCAGGAGACCGTAAGGCTCCTCCTGTTTGGGGCCGCAGCGGTCCTCATTGTGACCCTGCTCCCCATGATGACCCAGATCCGCCGTTTTAAGGCAGTCCTGGAGGATGAGGAGGATACGCTTCGGCAGATCCGGGAAGGGAAGATCGATCCTTCAGACTTCCTTTTGAAGTTCCGCGCCCACAAGGAAGAGGCCCTTGCGGCCCGGGGCCTGCAGGAGGAATACGCCGCCTACAGGGCATGCTGGGAGGCATCCGCAGATCCTTCGAAAGCATCATAAGCAGGGGGCTCCCTTCCACGGCAGCCCTGAAACAGACACAGTACCGCATGGGATGGGCAGGCCCAGGCTTCCCATCCTGTGCTTCATCACACAGAAAACAAAAATCCCTCCGGTCGCCCGGAGGGATTTTTGCAAAAGGGGGAGAAATGAAAATCTATATGAAAGGATTTGTTGTTTCCTTCGATGGTTATAGTATGCCGGTCAACTGTGTTTTTCTTTTGTACAAATTGTGAAAAAAGCGTGAAATAAGGGCCTTTACCAGAAGAAATCGTAGAGAATTACATCGAAAGCCCCTTTGTAAGGAAGAAAGATGGTATAGTAGAGAAAACAGGATACAGATCTGCAAGGAGAGGAGGCACAGTATCGTATGAATTCTGAAGCAATCAATCTGATCAAGCAGGGCCTTTATCTTGGGGCCGGAACCTGCGGTGAGGGATGGGCCTTATGCATTCTGGATCATGGAAGGCCTGCCATTCAGTTTGCCAGGACCATTAAGGAGGCGGCAGCCGCCCGTCCGGGATTTGACGCCCTGGTGATCGATGGGGAAAGCGGCCTGCCGGAGGGGCAGAGCCAGGCGGGAGCCGTGCTGGCTTCTTCGCCGGAAGCCTGCTTTGCCAGACTTGCAGGCACAGAGGACCTGGGCGATCCCAGGCAGTTTGCCGGCTATATGAACCGGATGGATATTCTGGAAGATTATCTTCCCAAAGACTTTCTGACGAGCTTTCGGGGCGTCGCCTACAAAAACGGCTGCCGGGCGGATGAACTCATGGCCGCCGCAGTCCTGGCAGTCACCGGAGCCCTTTACGCCCATGACCTGTGCGAAGTCCCCGAAGGAGCAGGCCTGACCCTGCCTTCGGATAAGGCCCGGAAGACCTTCTGCAGGCAGAAGACGGCCGTGGTCACCGGCGGCGCAGGCGGGATCGGCAAATGCATCGCCGACGCCTTCCGGGAGCAGGGGGTCAGAGTCTTTGTAATTGACCAGGCACCGGGAGACCACTTTGTCGGGGACATTGCCGACAAGGAGACCCTGGAGCGCTTTGCCAAGAGTGTGATCGAAGAATGCGGCGGCATCGACTATCTGATCAACAACGCGCCCCCTGTCATGAAGGGAATCGACAGCTGCAGCTATGAGGACTTCCAGTACGCCCTGGCAGCCGGCGTGACCGCGCCCTTCTATCTGTCCAGGCTCTTTGCGCCCTACTTCCGGGAAGGCGCCTGCATCATCAATATTTCTTCTTCCCGTGACCGCATGAGCCAGCCCCAGACCGAGAGCTATACGGCGGCCAAGGGCGGCATCGCAGCCCTGACCCACGCCATGGCGGCCAGCTTTGCAGGAAAGGTCCGGGTCAATTCCATCTCGCCCGGCTGGATCGAGACAAAGGGCAGGACCTACGAGGGTCCCGACGCCCTCCAGCAGCCGGCGGGCCGGGTAGGAAATCCCGGGGATATCGCCTCCATGGTCCTTTATCTGTGCTCGGACCAGGCAGGCTTCATCACCGGCGAGAACATCTGCATTGACGGCGGCATGACAAGGCTCATGATCTATCATGGCGACCACGGCTGGACCTATCAGCCGGAATAAAAGCCGTCTGGGAAGACATCCGCAAAAGCTTCCATCAGGCAGGAAGGACTGCCTGAAGTCCTGTCTGAATGCTGCCGGCATTCAGACAGGGCTTTTCTTTGGCGTTTTGACCCTTGTTCTTCCTCCCTCCTGGTTCTGGGTGGTCTGGATGCTGCAGGCAGGCAATATCGGAGGCGCCGCCGGCGACATCTATGTGACGGCAAGGCTCTGGAAGGAGCCGGATACGGTCCGGGTCAGGGATACAGGCGTGGACATGACCGTGTACGACCGGAGTGAATATCTTTAATCTTAAAATGCCTGTATTTTAATCTGCCTTTAATCTTCCTTAAAGGATTTCTTTATTCTGCAGCGGTATCCTTTACTTACAACAGGGGGAACGAAAGAAAAGCCCCTGAAAGAAAAACAGTTTTAATAAAGTATTATGAATACCGCAAGGAGGCAGACAATGGAATTATTCGAAAAAGTACAGGTACTGAAAAAGAAAGCAGACATTTCCTACGAGGAAGCCAGAGACCTTCTGGAAGCAGCAAACGGAGACCTGGTGGAAGCCATGGTGCAGCTGGAGCGCCGGGGCAGGGTCAACAGCCATGACAAGGCAGAGGAGAGCGATACCAGGGAAGCCAAGAGCTTTGGCAGGAGCCTTGGAAGAATGATCAGCGCCCTGCTCCGTTTCATTCGGAGGACTTCCTTCAACGTGACCCGGAGAGAAAAGGTGATCTTCACCATGCCCTCCTTCGTATTCGCCCTGCTTCTCTTCTTCCTCTGGGAGCCCATCGCCCCCATCATGCTGATCGCCCTCTTCTTTGGCGTCCGTTATTCCTTCTCCGGCGGGGAGGATACGGAGAAGGCCAACAGAGTCCTGAACCGGGCAGGAGACTTTGCAGACGATTTAAAGAGCGAGTTCGCAGCGCCTGCAGAGGCAGCCGCCGAAAAGCCTGCAGAGCAGAGCGCAGAGAGCGCCGGGGACGTGCAGCTGCAGTTCTAAGAGGGAAGCGCCTCTTTATATAGATTTCATACAGCGATAAGAGCAGGGACAGATCACAGACTTTGTGGTCTGTCCCTGCTTCCGTGCAGGCAGAGATGAAAAATCATAAAGAGAATCGAGGAGCCCATAGGATCAGTTTTCCATACACCTGACACCTGGACAGTGTATAAATCCTGTGGATTGTGATAGAATAAAAAAAGAGACAAAGGTCTGATTCATTTCTTTGCAGCGTCGCTGCATCATGTGGAGGTCTCCACGGAAAATCCCTTGCTCTGTAACAATCAATCAATATGGAGCAGGGAAGAAAAAGGATTCAGCCATCCGTTCCTGCTCCGGCATTGCCGTGTCAAAGGAGGAACGTATATGGCAAAAATTTTCTGAATCTTTGCAGACAGAATCCGGAAATCGAACTGGGAGATGAGGCAGAAAAGATTTTTCTTTGCACAGAAGGGGATGCAGACGA
>CAMNJZ010000119.1 GCA_946541955.1 uncultured Lachnospiraceae bacterium
TACCCAGATCGATGTTGCCGTTCTGCAGCTCCATCAGGATGCCGTCGAAATCCATGGGAACGATCTTGAGCTCCAGGCCCAGATCCTCGGCAATACGGCCTGCCAGGGCAATGTCAAAGCCGGCCAGCTGGGGGCTGCCGTCTTCGCCGATGAAGTAGAATTCATAGGGAGCAAAGTCAGGGCTGGTACCGACGGTCAGAACGCCTTCGGAAATGGTGGTGATGGCAGCTTCCTCGGGAGCGGCTTCTTCTGTTGTCTCAGCAGCTTCTTCCTTGGTCTCGGCAGCGGGTTCAGCGCTGGAAGAGGATGAGGATCCTCCGCAGGCTGCCAGAGAAAGGGCCATCATGCCTGCCATAAGACCTGCAATCAGTTTCTTTTTCATAATCAGTTTCCTCCTTAATATGGGGTCCGGCCTTTGCCGGCCGCTTCTTATACATTTTGTTTATGCATAAATGCATAAACCCGGGGTTTCCGGTCCCCTGAATGCACAATATTCATTGTATCCTAAAATAAGATATAATCAAGTCCTTTTGCAGACAAAAATTAAAGGATTGTCCGATGATGGTTTATGAGATACAATGTATTTTTGTAGCCGGAAGGTGAATTTTATAAATGTTTATGCAGGAAAGGAGAGACCCTATGTCCTGGGAAGATAAAGTAAGAAGAGTGGAGCCCTATGTGGCGGGCGAGCAGCCCAAAGACAGGGACGTGATCAAGCTCAACACCAATGAATGCCCTTATCCGCCGGCACCCGGCGTGATCCGGGCGGCCGAGGCCCTGAGGGACCACTACGCAAACCTCCGTCTCTATCCGGATATGGATGCGACAAGGCTGGTCAATGCCCTGGCAGATTATTATAAGGTGGATCCTGCCAGGATCTTTGTGGGCGTCGGATCTGACGACGTCATAGCCATGAGCTTTATGACATTCTTCCAGTCCGGAAAGAGGATCCTTTTCCCCGATATCACCTATTCCTTCTATGACGTCTGGGCAGAACTCTACGGGATCCCCTATGAGCAGCCGGCTCTGAAGGAGGACTTTACCATTGACGTCGAGGACTATCTGCCTGAAAGGACAGGCGGGGACCTGGGCGGCATCATTTTCCCCAATCCCAACGCCCCCACCGGGGTGGAAATGCCCCTGGACCAGGTGGAGAGGATCGTGGCAGCCAATCCGGACTGCGTCGTCATTGTAGACGAAGCCTATGTGGATTTCGGCGGGACCAGCGCCCTTCCTCTGATCGACAAATATGACAACCTCCTGGTGGTCCAGACCTTCTCCAAGTCCAGAGCCATGGCCGGACAGAGAGTGGGCTTTGCCATCGGCAGCAAAAAGCTCATCGACTATCTGAAGGACGTGAAATTCTCCTTCAATTCCTATACCATGAATCTGCCCGCCATCGAGCTGGGAACAGAGGCTGTGACAGACGCGGCTTATTTCCATGAGATTACAGGCAGGATCGTAAAGACCAGGGAGCGCTTCAAGACTGAGCTTAAAGCCCTTGGCTTCACCTTCCCCGATTCCATGTCCAACTTTGTTTTTGCAAAGCCCCCGAAGATGCCCGCAAAGGACCTCTTCATGGCCCTTCGGGAGAGAAAGATCTTTGTCCGTTATTTCAACAAGCCCAGGATCTCAGACTATCTGCGGATCACCATCGGCACTGACGAGCAGATGGACCGGGTGGTCAGTGCTCTGAAGGAGATCCTGGCCTGAAGGGAGGAGATTCCTGTACCCTCACATTTTTAATAAGGAGTTTAACTTATGGAAAGTCTTGCAGCATGGTTTGCCGCAACCCTGGGAAAGTATATTTCCGCCCAGGCAGTCGTATTTATTGTATCTTTGCTGCCCATCCTGGAATGCAGGGGAGGGCTCCTGGTGGCTTCCCTCCTCAAGGTGGATATTCTCCAGGCCATTCCCCTCTGCGTCATCGGGAACCTGCTTCCCCTGCCCTTTATCCTTCTTTTCATCACCAAGATCTTTACCTGGCTTAAGAACTTTAAGATCACCCGGGGTATTGTTGAAAAGCTGGAAGCCAGGGCCATGAACAAGAGCGACGCCCTGGCCAACGGCGAATTCCTGGGCCTCCTCCTTTTTGTGGGCATTCCCCTGCCCGGGACCGGAGGCTGGACCGGGTCTCTGGTGGCGGCCCTTCTGAAGATGGACTTCAAGAAGGCCATCCTGGCCTGCTTTATCGGGGTCCTTCTGGCAACGGTGATCATGTCCTTTGTTTCCTACGGGCTCCTGGCAAGACTCGTAGCGTAAGAAGCGCTGACAAGTTATGGAAAGCTATACCAACTTCGCGGAGGTCTATGATACCTTCATGGACCAGACCTCATATGAGGAATGGGCAGACCGCGTGCTTTTAATGATGAAGAAATACGGCAGAAAAAAGAAGGAAGAAGGAGACCGCCTGGTGGTGGACCTTGGCTGCGGAACAGGCAAGGTAACGGAGATGCTGGCGGACCTGGACTACCAGATGATCGGCGTAGATCTGTCAGTGGATATGCTGGGCATTGCCCAGAACCGGAAGATGGAGCTGGGCCATGATACCCTCTATGTCTGCCAGGACATGCGGAATCTGGAGCTGGGCAGCCAGGCAGGCACCTTTATCAGCGTAGGAGATTCCATCAACTACCTGTTGTCTAAGGAGGACCTGGTCCGGATGTTTGCGGGGGTGCGCGAATACCTTCTGGAGGACGGCATCTTTGTTTTTGACTTCAAGACCCTGCACCTCTACCGGGATGTGATCGGAGACAGGACCATCGCCGAGGACAGGGAAGACTGCGCCTTCATCTGGGACAACTGGTTCGACGGAGAAAAGCACATCAATGAGTATGACCTGACCCTCTTCATCCACGAACCAGAGGACCAACCGGGGATCTTCCGCCGCTATGAGGAGGTCCATTACCAAAGGGGCTATACCCTGGAGGAAATGAAGGAGGCCGTTAAAAAGGCAGGCCTTGTATGGGTGACGGAAACGGATACGGATACAGACGAGCCTGTCACGGATCAGACGGAACGGATCCTGGCAGTGGTAAGAAAGGAGACCGGCAGATGAAGCTGTCCTTTGTAAAGATGGAAGGCTGCGGCAACGATTATGTATATGTGAATGGCTTTATCGAAAGGGTCCCGGAGGAAGAGAAGCCGGCCCTGGTCAGAAGGCTCAGCGACCGCCATTTCGGGATCGGCGGAGACGGAGTGATCTTCATCAATCCCTCCGAGATCGCGGAATTCGAGATGGAAATGTACAACGCAGACGGGAGCCGGGGCGAAATGTGCGGCAACGGGATCCGGTGCGTGGCCAAGTTCGTATATGACGAGGGGCTGACAGACAAAAAAGAGATCACCGTGGAGAGCTTTGGAAAGATCAAGTATCTGACCCTCTTTGAGGAAAACGGTGAGATCACCTCCGTCCGGGTCAACATGGGCGAGCCCATCCTGGAGGCCGCGGAGATCCCTGTGGCTCTGGACCATTCCCCCGTTGTAGACGCCCCCATCGAGGTCTGCGGCAAGGAATACCGGATGACCTGTGTATCCATGGGCAATCCCCATGCCGTGGTCTTTGTGGAGGATACCGATTCCTTCCCTCTGGAACAGATCGGTCCCCACTTCGAGAACCACGTCCTTTTCCCCAGAAGGACCAATACAGAATTCGTCCAGATCGTCAACAGAAGCTATGTGAAGATGCGCGTCTGGGAGAGAGGGTCCGGGGAGACCCTGGCCTGCGGAACGGGGTGCTGCGCCACTGCGGTGGCCTGTGTCCTGAACGGTCTGACCGATGAGAAGATTACGGTGGAGGTCCTGGGCGGAAAGCTGGAGATCGAATGGGACAGAGAGAGGAACCTGGTCTGGATGACCGGCCCTGCCACCACGGTCTTCAGGGGCGAAGTGGAAATTTAATTCGGCGATGGTCTGCCAGATAAAACAGATACCGACATGCAGAAGCAGGAGAGTTATGTTCAGAACAACGTAGCTCTCCTGCTTTTTTAGCGGAATATTTCTCTGTTTTTTATGATGAAAGGCACAAATTGTATCACTGTTCGTAGTGATATGGAAAGGAAAGAGACTAAAGGGAAAGAGAAGCTGGGGCTTATACATAATATACTGATTCATGTACTTGCCGCCGTGGAGCTGCCTCTTTTTCAGTCCGCTATCTGATCCAATTTCTCTTTGATCAGAGAAACGATAAAATCATTCCGGCTCTTGTAACCAAGAGCGGCAGCAGCCTCAGTGATAGCATCTTTGTAGCCCTTGGGAACGGTCACTAAAAACTGGTCATATGTCTTGGCGTTATATTTGGCTTTGGCTTTGGTTGCCGCTTCGCCTCTGGGAGTTGGATATTTATTGTTGTCCATGATCAATACCTCTTGAAAACAATTTGATTTCGGGTCAGCTGATGTGTTTCAGAATGGGATTGTAGCTGAAGGAAACAATGGAGGGATGCTCGTTGACGAAGGCCTTGACGTCGCGGTAGTGGATCTCCTCCGGACGGACGATCACATAGTCGAATTCCGTTACGTCTCCCCGCTTCCAGGAGATGTTTCGCTCGGTGACCCGGGCGTTCCAGACCTTGAGTCTTTCCTTCAGGATCTCATCAAAATTGTCTTCGTTCCGGACCACAAAGGTCAGGTGGTACC
>CAMNJZ010000120.1 GCA_946541955.1 uncultured Lachnospiraceae bacterium
ACTGAAGCTGCCTGGACAGATCTTCTAAACAGAAAAAGAGATTTAGCAGCAATGCTGCAGAGAGGGAGTCGAGTAACATCGGCTCCTTTTTCATGTCCGGAGGGAGGTGGTCATTTGTATCCGGTCAGCAATGCCTTCTTGAACGCAGTGAACCTTATCATAGACGCTGATTATTTCGCTTACAAAAGATGTGAAAAAGCCGTTGGAGCTTCTTCACATCTTTTTTTTAGTCAGCTTCGTTTGACCATCTCTGCAGTGCCTCCCTGGCCCTGTCGCTGCCCCTCTGGGCCCCGATGGTGTACCATTCCAGGGCGGGGTCCGTGACGCCATAGCCGTTTTCCCAGCAGTATCCCGCCATATAGGCCCCGTCGGCGTCCCCTGCATCCGCCGCCTTTTTGAACCACAAGTAGGCGTTTTCCGGATCCTCCCCGGTGCCGTAGCCGTTTTGATACATCAGGCCCATATTGTACATGGCTGTGGGATTGCCGGTCTGGGCGACCTTTTCCATCCAGGCAAAGGCCATCTGTGGATCCGGGTCCGTCCCGATCCCTGCCCGGTAGCAGTTGGCAAGATTGTACATGCCCAGGTCATTGCCTGCCTCGGCGCTCTTTGTATACCAGGCAAAGGCCTCTTCGGGATCTGCTTCGACCCCCAGTCCCTCCTCATAGCTGATGGCTACATTGAGCATGCCGGAGGAATTCCCGGCCTGGGCGGCCTTCATGCTCCACAGGAAGGCTTGCTCCAGGTCCTGGCCCGTGCCTTCTCCGTTCTGATAGCAGTTGGAGAGAAAGATCATACATTCGGGATTCCCCAGGTCTGCCCCCCTTCTGCTCCAGGTATAGGCCGCTTCCAGATCCTGCTCAGTGCCCCAGCCGTTTTTGAGGCAGTCCGCAAGGAACAGGATGGCCTGGGTATTGTCTTCCTTTGCGGAAGCGGTCAGAAATTCAACATCCCCGGGCTCGATGACATCCTTCTGGGAGATGGAGACCAGGGCGGCCCCGTAAATGTCATAATTGAGCTTTTTGTTTTGCCGGGAGATCACGGCGTTCCTCCATAAAAGGCTCCCGCCTGTGACAAGAAGGACCAGGGCGGCTGCCAGAGTGGAAAGGATGGTGCGGCGCCGTCTCTGCTTTTCCCGGTCCACCAGGCGGCCGAAGCGGACGCCCAGGAGGATGGAGACCAGCTTCAGGAAAGCCTTGTTCCTTCCGATCTCCTGGATGCTGGCCCCCAGCAGGGTATAGTCCCGGATCGAGCGCAGGCCCTCCGGATAGCATTCCAAGCCGGGATCGTCGCTCATGGGCTCGCCGTCTATGATGAAGGGGATGATCCGTTCCTTCCTTCCCAGAGAGATAAAAAACAGGACCTCCTCGTTGACCCAGGAGGAAGCGGCGCTCTGGGGGGAGCAGAGGACGATCAGGTATCTGGCCTCTCGGAGATTTGCCCGGAGGGAGTCCTGCAGGCCGGTGCCCGCCAGGTCGGTCTGGTCCCGGAAAATGCGAAGCTTCTGTCCCTTTGGCCTCTCTCCACGCATGTCGGCGGGGATGGAGAAGGTCTCCAGCTTTCTCTGCAGCCATTTCCCGAAGGAAAGGTCTTTGTGGCTGTAACTGATAAAGGCATCAAACGTATACTGTTCCATAAAGAGCCTCTTTTCAAGATGAGAGTTCAGAAAAAAAGACATATTTCTGTTCATAAGTATAGCAGAATTCCGGAAAGAGTCAAAACAGGCCCCTTCCTTCGGCCCGGCCCGGGCGGGCCTGTCTTTGCTGATGCATCTGCCATACTTAGGTCCTCCTTTACGCATCTGTCCTTCGGACAAGGGGGATATGACATGCGCCAGGTATGAAAGGGGCGGCGCCGGGACTTTTTCCCGGCGCCGCCTTTCTCTCACCCCCGGAAGGGCCGCCCTCGTCTGCCTTGGGCCTTCAGGGGTCATTTCCGAATCGGTATGCAGGTCAGAAGATAAAGGACTGCCAGGACACCTATGCCGTACCAGGTTCCGTGGGACCCAAACCTTGCGGTAAGGAACCCTGCTATGTCCAGGACCCCGGTCTTCTGCAGGATCAGGCAGATTACAAAAACAAGTATGATCAGCCACTGCATGCAGCCGGCCTGCACTTTGGCGGTGTCCTCCGGAACAAAGATCAGGTCGAACATGGAGAAGTCTGACCCTTTTTCCGGCTTGCCGTAGATCTTTTCAAAGACCGGCCGGCGTTCGCTGCTGTTCGTGTACAGCTGGATGTTATAGACGGGCGAACTGAACTCTCCTCCTATATTGCGGAGGGTCCAGGCCTGGGTAGCATCTATATCCTGTTCCTTCATCAGCTTCAGCAGCACTTCGTAGCACTCTAGAATACTGGCTGTTTTTACGCTGCCTCTGTCCAGGACCAGGGCCTTGTTGGACAGGGCATGGACCAGTCTGCCCTTGAATTCAGGGCTGATCTTCTCAAGCTGCCTTGCCTTCCTGACGGCCTCGTCGATATGGTAGATGGCGGCGTTGTCCCTGCCGGCCTCTCGGTAGAAGAGGCCCAGGTTGTTGCTGACCTGGAAGGATCGGTCCATGTATTCCAGATTTCCTGTTTTCTCAGCCAGGGGCTCTATGATCTCTCTGGACTTCTCCTTGTAATCGATGGCCCCCTGAAGATCGTTTCTGTACTTGCAAAGGTCTGCATACTGGTCCAGGGTGACGACCCGAAGGAAGGAAGCCATGTCTGTATCGTCTCCGGCGTAGGAATCCAGAAGGGCCAGGGCCCTGTCGGCATACTGCTCTGCTTTCTGCAGCCTTTCCCGGTCAGGGCCGGAAGCTGCAGGGTCTCCTGCCAGAATGTCCGCCACCGTACGGGGCTTTCCGGTGTTTTTCTCACTGCCGGTCTCCAGATCGTACTCATAGAAGAGATTGGCAAGGTCTGTCAGAGCGTTGACCTGATAGAGGATGAACTCATTGTCATTCCTGTAAAGGCTTTTCTCTATGCGTTCCAGAAAAGCCTGCTGGACCTGATTCGCCTCGCCGATCCTGCCGTTTCCCTTCAGCAGCAGGGGCAGACCGTCATATTCGTAGAGCAGTCTGTTGAGGTGGCGGATGTTCTCTTCCGAGGCCTTCTGCTTCATGAGCAGATCGAAGGCCTTCCTCTTATAGCGGATGGCTTCGCCGTGGTCCCTCTTTACGCCGATCCCTTTCAGGTAGAGCATGCCCAGCTGCTCGCAGGCCTCCGCACAGTCATGGTCTGCAGAGGTCTTAAAGAGCCTGACGGCCCTTTCCACGTCCTTTTCCACGCTGACGGGAATAAAGAAGGCCATGCCCAGCAGATATTCCGCAAAGGCGCTTCTGCTGCCGGGCCCTTTGAAGCCTGCCTTTTTCAGCAGTTCCTCCAGCGCCGGTCTGTTATGCATGTCCACGCGGGGCCGGATTCCCGGAAATGCGCCTTCCACTTCTTTGTCGTCCGCATGGACCGCCTCTACGGGGAGCACGTCCTTGCCCCTCTCCCGGGCGGCGCGGTACTCCTTTTCCCGTACATAGTTGCCTTCCTCCAGAATATGCGGCGTAACGGCCAGAGCCATTGCGTCGCATTCCGAAAGATTTTCCATGATATCGTCGTTGAAATCTCTTCCGGCCACCAGGAATTCATCGAACCAGATGGCGGCGGCTCCCGCGGTGTCCGTATCGTGGATGGCCTTCATAATCTCTCTTGCTTCGGCGATATCCTTTTTGCGGTAGCTTAAAAAGAGCCTGCCCGTAAAGGCTTCTCTGGTAATGCGTTCTTCCAGCCCATGGTCCGAAAGAAAGCGGCCCAGCTGCTCTTCTGCCTTGCGCCAGACATCCGGATGGGAAAGCGATACTCCGTGCAGCTCCCCGAAGGCCTTGTTGAACTGAGGCAGGAGCTTTGAACTTTCCAGTACAGGAAGTACGGCTGTGCCCTGCAGCTGAACGGACTCTATAAAATCGGCCGCATTCCCGCCTTTTACATTTCCCCGGACCAGTCTGAAATAGCTTTCCGTGATCAGGGGAATGAATACGGCCATTTCACGGAGCTCTTCTTTTCCCCGGGCCGTGAATACCGCCTCCGGCTTTTCCTCATACCACAGGCAGTAACGGGGCCCGTCTGTCAGTGACAGGATCTTGGAGACCACCTCATCCCTGAGTTTCTGATCCTCCGGGGCTGCATGGACGAAAATATACTGTTTCCCTTTGGGTATGGTATTTCCCTTTGTCCGGAATATCATTTCAGACTCCTTTCCATGAAAAAGCTGCCCTGTGCCGGCAGGAATGATCCGTTTTTCGTGTATCAGGCCAAAAAACGTTTGGATTTATCACATCCTCCTGTTAATAAATCTAACAGGAAAGGGCCATGCTTTACAGCTTACATACCTTTATCTTTTTTCTTTTTCCTGCGGACGGGACAGGTCTTTCCCTGCGTTACTCCGCCCTCACCAAAGGCGTCCACCACAGCGTAGTATTTCTGCCCGGCATTAAGCATAGTGAGCAGTACCTCCGTCTGTCCGTAGACCATATGGCTG
>CAMNJZ010000121.1 GCA_946541955.1 uncultured Lachnospiraceae bacterium
GGAAAGAATGCCGTTCTGCGGGCGGCGGACCTCCAGGAGGGGGCAACGGCCAGGGAGCGCAACAGTCAGATCGGAGGACACAAAGCATGAAAGAGGAAGCCTTTCCCTATGAAGATATCCTGGATCTTCCCCATCACGTATCGGACAGGCACCCGCCCATGGACATGGAGAAGCGGGCGGCCCAGTTCATGCCCTTCCGGGCTCTGACAGGCTATGAGGACGCCGTGGCGGAAACGGCCAGGCTGACGGAAAGAAGGATCGAGCTCTCCGAGGAGGAAAGGGCGGACCTGGACCTCCGGCTAAGGCTCCTGGAGGACCATCTTTCCGAAAGGCCCCTGGTCAGGGTGACCTTTTTCAAAAAGGACCAGAGGAAGGCGGGCGGCGCCTACGAGGAGCTGACGGGGCAGGTCCGGAAGATCGACCCCTATGAAAGGGCCCTGGTTTTTGAGGGGGGAGACAAGGTCCCCCTGGGGGACATCCTGCGCCTTTGGGGGGAGCTCTTCGGCGCCTTTGAAGAGACAAGCCTGTAAAAAAAAGACTGAATAAGCCTGCCCCGGCAGGATTATTCAGTCTTTTTATACCAGACACTCTGGTTCGTGCTATAATTTATCCATGTGAAGCGTTGCCCTGATGCTGTAAGCTTCTTGGCAGGATTCCAGTCCAAGGGGAGAAAGGAAAATAGTTATGAAAGTCGTATTAGAGAACCTGACAAAACGATTCCCGGCCCGGGGCCGCAAGGGAGACGACGTCATTGCCGTCAACAATTTCAATTTCGAAATTCCCGACGGCAAGCTGATCGGTCTTCTGGGACCCTCCGGCTGCGGCAAGTCCACCTGTCTGAGCCTGATCTGCGGCCTGCAGAGGCCCACCAGCGGTAAGATCTTCTTCGGAGAAGAGGACGTGACAGACCTGCCTCCGGAAAACAGGGGAGTCGGCATGGTCTTCCAGAACTATGCCCTCTATCCGCACCTGAGCGTCCGCCAGAACATCATCTTCCCCCTGGAAAACCTCAAGGGAGACCAGAAGATGACCAAAGAAGCCATGAACGCCAGGGCCATGGAAGCCGCAAAGCTGGTCCAGATCGAGCCCTTCATGGAAAGAAAGCCCTCCGAGCTCTCCGGCGGCCAGCAGCAGCGTGTGGCCATCGCCAGAGCCCTGGTCAAGACCCCCAGGGTCCTGCTTCTGGATGAGCCCCTTTCCAACCTGGACGCCAGACTCCGTCTCCAGACCAGAGAGGAGATCCGCAGGATCCAGACCGAGACCAAGGTAACCACCATCTTCGTGACCCATGACCAGGAAGAGGCCATGTCCATTTCCGATATGATCATCGTCATGAAGCTGGGCGTGATCCAGCAGATCGGCAGGCCCCAGAGCGTCTATGACGATCCGGTCAACCTCTTTGTGGCCAAGTTCCTGGGAACGCCGCCTATCAATGTCTTTACCGGCAGGGTCCAGGATGAGAATCTCTACATCGGCGAGGACCAGGTCCTGGATGTGCCCGGCGCAGCCGACCAGGAGGTCTATGTGGGCATCCGTCCCGAGGGCTTTATCCTCCATGATCAGGGTCCCCTCCAGGTCCGCTTCGGCGCCGTCGAGGTCATGGGCCGCGATATTTCCATCGTGTCCTATTCCGACGCCTCCGAGAATCCCACCATCCGGTCCATCATCGACTCCTCCAACAAGGTGGAGCCCGAGGACGGCATGATCCGCTTTGCCTTAAAGCCCGAAAAGGTCCACCTCTTCAGCAAGGAAACGGAAGAGAGGATCTATTTCGGAGACCAGAAATAAGGAGGAGAGCATGGACTACAAAAGCAATAAAGCCTGGTTATACCTCCTGCCGGCCATCCTCTTTCTGGGCGTCTTCATGGTATATCCTCTGATCGACGTTTTTATCTATTCCTTCGAGGAGGGCTATAACTCAGCCTCCCAGACCTCCTTCGGTGTGGGCGGCTACAACTATTCCTATGTCCTGCACGACCCCTACTTCCTGCAGGCCTTAAAGAACACCTTCCTCCTGGTCATTATCACGGTGCCCCTTTCCACCGGCATCGCGCTTCTGATCTCGGCCGCCCTGAGCTCCATCAAGGTCTTAAAGGACGCCTTCCAGACCATCTTTTTCCTGCCCTATGTGACCAATACCCTGGCAGTCGGTCTGGTCTTCATGATCCTTTTTCAGAAGACCCCCTATTCGGACGGCTTCATCAACAACATCATCGGCTTCTTTGGCGGCTCGGCCGTGGACTGGATCGACGGTCCCTACTGGGCCAAGATGACGGTCCTCTGTCTCTATACCATCTGGATCGTCATGCCCTTCAAGATCCTGCTGCTGACCGGCGCCCTGGCCTCGGTCAACCAGGACTACTATAATGCGGCCAGGGTCGACGGGACCTCCAAGGCCAGGATCTTCTTCAAGATCACCCTGCCCATGATCTCCCCGACCATCTTTTACCTGGTCATCACCGGCTTTATCGGAGCCTTCAAGGCCTATTCCGATGCGGTGGCCCTCTTCGGCACCGATCTGAACGCGGCGGAAATGAACACCATCGTAGGCTACATCTACGACATGCTCTACGGGGATTCGGGCGGCTATCCCTCCTATGCATCCTCGGCGGCCATCGTCCTTTTCGCCATTGTCCTGACCATTACCTGCATCAACCTCCTGGTCTCCAGGAAGCATGTCCACTATTAAGAAGGGAGGCAGTCAGATGGATAGTTACGATCAGATCAAAAAGAATGCCTCTGCCCGCGGCAGGGCCCTGAACATTGCGGTCTACATCCTCCTGGGCTTCTGGGCCCTCATGGTCCTTTTCCCCTTCTACTGGATGATCCTGACCTCGATCAAGAGCTACAGCGAATATTCCTCCGAGTGGGTGCCCAAGCTCTACAGTGCAAGCCCCACCTTCCAGAACTATGTGGACGCCTTTACCACCGTCAATCTGAGCCGGTATTTCCTCAACACCCTGATCTTCACGGTCATCACCACCGGGATCATGATCATCGTCATTACCCTGGCGGCCTACGCCTTTGCAAGACTGGAATTCCGGGGCAAGGACCTGCTCTTTACCCTCTTCCTGTCCCTGATGATGATCCCCAACGAGCTGGTCATCATCACCAACTTCCAGACCATCACCAACGCAGGCCTGCGCAATACCTTCACCGGCCTGATCCTGCCCTCGATCACCTCGGTCTTCTACATCTACCTCCTGCGGGAAAATTTCCTCCAGGTGCCGGATGAGCTCTACTATGCGGCCAAGGTGGACGGGACCAGCGACCTCAAGTATCTGTTCAAGGTCATGCTGCCCATCTGCAGACCGACCCTGATCACCATCATCATCCTCAAGGTCATCGAGTGCTGGAACTCCTATGTCTGGCCCAGACTGATCACCGACGACGAGGCCTACTACCTGGTCTCCAACGGCATCCAGGAGATCCGGCAGAACGGCTTCGGCCGGGAGAATGTGCCTGCCATGATGGCAGCCGTCGTGGCCATTTCCGTACCGCTGATCGTCCTCTTCCTGCTCTTCCGCAAGAAGATCATGGCCGGCGTTTCGAGAGGAGGGATCAAGGGATGAAAAAGAAAGGAAGAAGACTTCTGCCCCTTATGCTGGCCCTGGTCCTGGCCTGCGGCCTGCTCCTTGGCGGCTGCCACGGCTCTGCCAGGCGGGTCTCCTTTGAGCTGCCCGAACAGTTCGACACAGCCAGGGACTACAACATCACCTTCTGGGCCAAGAACGATACCAACAAGACCCAGGTCAAGATCTATGAGAAGGCCCTTGCAGACTTTGAGGCCCTCTATCCCAACATCCATGTGACCCTCAGGACCTACACGGACTACGGGACCATCTACAACGACGTCATCACCAATATTTCCACCAATACGACGCCCAACGTCTGTATTTCCTACCCGGACCACATCGCGACCTACCTGACCGGCGAGAACGTGGTGGTCCCCCTGGACAACCTTCTGACCGACGAGCGCTACGGCCTTGGCGGGTCGGAGGTCCTCTTCGACGCCCCCTCCAAGGAGGAGGTGGTGCCGGAGTTCCTGGATGAGTGCACCATCGGGGGCGTCTACTACGCCATCCCCTACATGCGGTCCACCGAGGCCTGCTATGTCAACAAGACCTTCGTGGAAAAGCTGGGCTTCACCCTGCCCGAGACCCTGACCTGGGACTTTGTCTGGGAGGTATCCGAGGCGGCCATGGAAAAGGACGCTTCCGGCAACTTCAAGGTCAACGGCCAGAATGTCCTGATCCCCTTTATCTATAAGTCCACCGACAACATGATGATCCAGATGCTGGCCCAGAAGGACGCGCCCTATTCCACGGAAAACGGCGAGATCCAGATCTTCGGGGACGAGACCAAGGACCTCCTCTTCACCATCGGCGAGCATGCAAAGACAAGGGCCTTCTCCACCTTCAAGATCGGCGGCTATCCGGCCAACTTCCTCAACGCCGGCCAGTGCATCTTTGCC
>CAMNJZ010000122.1 GCA_946541955.1 uncultured Lachnospiraceae bacterium
AGATCAATCCCGATTTCATGATCGGCAACATGATCTGCCACATCACCTGGTATCCCCTGACCCCCAATCCCAAGGATGTACTGGAATGCCAGAAGCGGGACGACATCTGCAACAACATCTGCGGCGATGTACAGGTCCGCGGCGAATATCCCTATTTTGCAAGGAAGTTCTTCCAGGATCAGGGAATCGATATCTCTCTGATGGATAATCAGGAAGATCTGGATATCATCAGGAAGGGCACCATTGATTTCTATACCTTCTCCTACTATATGTCCAACTGTGTGACGGTGGATCCGAACGCAGAGCAGGTCAAGGGCAATATGATGGGCGGCGCAAAGAATCCTTATCTGAAGGCTTCCGACTGGGGCTGGCAGATCGATCCCGACGGCCTGCGCTACACCCTCAACAAGCTGGGCTCCCGTTATCCGGGCCTCCCGCTCATGGTCGTTGAGAACGGCTTCGGTGCCTTTGACAAGGTGGAAGAAGACGGCTCGATCCATGATGATTACAGAATTTCTTATTTCAGAGAGCACATCAAGGCCATGCGGGAAGCGGTCAAGGACGGCACGCCTTTGATCGGATATACCACCTGGGGCCCCATCGATCTGGTCTCCGCTGGTACCGGCCAGTATGCAAAACGCTACGGCTTCATCTATGTTAACAGACATGATGACGGCACCGGCGATTTCTCCAGAAGCAGGAAGGATTCCTTCTTCTGGTATCAGAAGGTCTGTAAATCCAACGGCGAGGATCTGGACTGATCCGGCCGGCAGACTTTACCGGAGCATGAGTGCAAAAGGCTGCCGCTGGTCGGCAGCCTTCTTTATATTCTTCCCGGCCCGTGCCGAATACTGGGACTGGCGGTCATGAGGGCCGCGCTCCCAAAGAAAGGACTGACATTATTATGTGCAAGAGGGGAATCACTTTCACAGCCCTGCTTCTGGGCCTTTGTCTGCTGGCATCCTGTTCTATGACCCCAAAGAAGGCAGATATTCCGGAGCAGATCTATCAGGCCTCCCTTCCCTCCCAGAAGGAGAAGGCGGATATTTTTGTAGAGCCTGTGGAAGGCATTTCGGAAAATTTCATACGGGGCGCAGACGTTTCCAGCTGCCTTGCCCTGGAGGAGAGCGGGGCCCTTTTTTATGATGCAGAGGGCCAGCAGGAGGATCTTTTCCGGCTTCTTGCAGACGGCGGGATCAACTGGATCCGCGTCAGGGTCTGGAACGATCCCTATGATGCAGATGGAAACGGCTATGGCGGCGGCAACTGTGATACGGAAAAGGCGGCCAGGATCGGCCGGAAGGCTGCAGAATACGGAATGAAGCTGCTGGTGGATTTTCATTATTCCGATTTCTGGGCGGATCCCTCCAAACAGATGACGCCCAAGGCCTGGGCCAAGATGGATCTGGAGGAAAAGAAGAAGGCCATCCGGGTATTCACGGAGAAGAGCCTGTCGGAGATCCTGGAAGCCGGAGCAGACGTGGGCATGGTCCAGATCGGGAATGAGATCAATAACGGAATGGCCGGGGAACAGGTCAAAAAGGAAGCGGCGGCCCTCTTGAAGGAAGCGGCCGAAGCTGTCAGGAAGGTCTCAGACGCCAGGGTCGCCGTCCACTTTACCGACATTACCGAAACCGACAAGCTGAGCCGCTGGACGGAGATCCTGCAGGAATGCGGCGTAGACTACGATGTGTTTGGTATTTCCTATTACCCCTACTGGCACGGAGGGATGGACGGTCTGGAGAAGACCCTCTATGACCTGCGCAAGAAGACCGGCAAGGAGGTCTGTGTCCTGGAAACCGCCTATCCCTGGACCCTGGAGGACGGAGACGGGAGCGGAAATTCCGTCAGCGCCAAGCTGGCGGACGGCTATCCTGCCACCCTGCAGGGCCAGGCAGACGCCATCCGCGACGTCTGCGACAGAGTCGTCAGGGCAGGAGGAATCGGCGTCTTTTACTGGGAGCCCGCCTGGATCCCGGTCCATCATTACCAGGGAGAAGCGGATATTCTGGCCGAGAACCAGAAGGCCTGGGAGACCTATGGATCCGGCTGGGCCTCCTCCTATGCAGCCGCCTATGATCCGGATGATGCGGGCAGATACTACGGCGGCTCCAGCTGGGACAATCAGGCCCTGTTCGATTTTGACGGCAAGGCCCTACCTTCCCTGAACGTATGGAAATGGCTTTACCACGGGGCGGAAGGGACCCTGGTCCTGCAGTATATTGAAGAGCCTTCAATGGAGATCACGGCCGGGGCGCCCTATACGCTGCCGGAGAAGGTCCTGATCCAGTATTCGGACAGAACAAAGAGCGGCTACCAGGCAGTTACCTGGGATACCGGCAGTCTCAATACGACCATTCCCGGAAGCTATGACATACCGGGCCAGACCACGGAGGGTCTTGAGACGGTCTGCCACCTGACGGTCTCCAATGTAAATCTTGTCAGAAATCCTTCCCTGGAGGAAGATGACAGCTCCATGTGGAAGTTCGACTTCCGATCCGGCGGGACCTGTGCAGATATCCAGGACAAGAGCGACGACGCCTATGAGGGCAGCAGGGCGCTGCACTTCTGGAGTGAATCGGATATGGACTTTACCATCTCCCAGACAGTCACGGCAGCAGAGGGGGGCATCTATACCCTGTCCTTCTATGCCCAGGGAGGCGATATCGGGGAAGACGACAGCTTTGAAGGCTTTGTGGAAGTGAACGGAGAGGAGAAGCTGGCCCCCTTTACCCTGACAGGCTGGCAGCTGTGGCAGAACGTCAGGATCAACGGCATCAAGCTCAACGCAGGCGACAGGGTTACCTTCGGAATCCGGGCCAGGGCACAGGCCAAGGCCTGGGGCACCTTCGACTGCTTCAGTCTGAGTATCCGCTAAGGCACCTGCTGCCCTTTGGCCTGCTGCAGGCACTGTATTTAAAAGACCGGGTCCCCCTGGAGGGATCCCAGACAGATGAGGAGGAATCATTATGCTCGGTTGTCCAGGATGCGGCGCTGACCTGCGCTATGATATCAACAAAGGCAGACTGACCTGTGCCTACTGCGGATCGGATTACAGCCCCGAAGACAAAAGGCTCGTCCAGAGAACAGCCGGGGAAGAAGAACTGATCGATGCAAAGGTTTTCACCTGTCCTCAGTGCGGCGGAGAGATGTATACCACCGACATCGACGCCACGGCCTACTGCAGCTACTGCGGTGCCTCCAATGTGCTTTCCTCCCGTCTCGAGGGCGTGGACCGGCCTCAGAAGATCATTCCCTTTACCGTGACCCGGGAGGAATGCATGAAGGCCTTTCATGATCTGGCCAGGCGGTCCCCCTATGTCCCCTCCGAGTTCAAAAAGGAAACCGGAGATGAGAAGCTCCGGCCCCTCTATGTCCCCTACAGGCTTTTTGACCTTACCCTGGACGGAGACGCAGAGCTTTACGGAGAATCCAGCACCCTGGAGGGAACAGACAAGCGGACGGACAAAAAGCGGGTAAAATTCGGCATTTACGGAGAGTTCAACAACATTGCCTTCGACGCCTCCTCCGCCTTCGACGATACCCTGGCCGAGCAGATCGCCCCCTTCAATATGGAGGGGAGCCGGCCCTTCGATTCGGTCTATCTGGCAGGCTCCTACGCCAACATCCCGGATACGGATACCGGGGTATATGAACATAAGACCCTGGAGCTGGCTGCCCAGAAATGCCTGGACGCCATGCAGGACAAATTTACCTCCGGCGCTGTGGAGCTGGCTGACTATCCCGACGGGTCCACGGTGGCGGACCACCTGCCGGTGAAGGAAATGCAGAGCGGCGGGGCCCTTTTCCCGGTATGGTTCTTATCCTTCCGGCGGGGAAACCGGATCGCCTATGCTGCGGTCAACGGACAGACCGGCAAGGTATACTCCGATCTGCCGGTGTCGCTTCCGGCCTTCTGGGCCGGCTGCCTGGGCCTTGCCCTGCCCATTTTTCTGCTTCTGAATTTCTTCGTGACCATGCGCCCCACGACAGGGCTCCTGCTGTCCTGTCTGCTGGCCCTTCTGGCTTCGGTCCTTTATGCCTCCAATGACGCCGCCATTAAGAGAAGGGAGCAGCATCTGGATGACGCGGGCTACCGGGGCGGGGGAAACAAAGAGGGTCCCGCCGCCGCCGACCATTCGCTCCTTGGCTGGATCAGAGGCAGGGATCAGAAGACCGGCAGCAGGATGCGGACCGGCTTTATGGGCTGGCTTGTCAGGCTCTTTATGGTCTGGCCCTATATCGTCATCGCAGGCCTGGCCCTCTATTTCCTGCCGGTCCTTTTCTGGGCAGGGGTCCTGATCGCTGCGGCCATCTACTGTATCCGGAAGGCAGGCGGAAAGATCACCTTCTGGCCGGCCCTTCTGATCCTGCTTGCGGCCGCCGGCTTTGTCATCCGGAATCTGAACCTGGTCTCGGACCTCTGGTCCTACGGTATTTCCATAGC
>CAMNJZ010000123.1 GCA_946541955.1 uncultured Lachnospiraceae bacterium
CTAAAACCCGAAAAACGGGGGAATCTTATCCCTTCCTCTATTCATATCGGGAACGGTGTCTGGCTGGGCGCCAATGTAACGGTATGTCCTGGGGTGACGATCGGAGACGGAGCCATTGTGGCCGCCGGAGCGGTAGTGACAAGGGACGTGGAGGCAAATACCATCGTCGGAGGCGTACCCGCAAAGAAAATAAAAGATATTGAATAGAAAAAGGAGGAAGAGGTAACTCCGAGACAGGATCCCGGAAAGGGACGTACGTCAGCGCGGCTGCTAAGGTAAGGCATCATGGTAGAATTTTCATTTTTTCAGTAGAACTTGTTTTTCTGGTGGTCTGGCTCCTTGTCAGATTCTTTATGAGAAGAGGGAAAGAACCTTCGGGCTGGAAAGCAGAGATCCCGGCTCTTCTTTTGTATATTCATCTGGCTCTGGTCATCCGCCTGGCCTTTTTCCCAAGAGACCTGGTGGACGGCCGCATACCGCCCCTTGTTTTCGATCCGGAAACGGCTTTCCCTTTCCGGATCAATCTGCTGCCGCTTGTCCATCTGTTTGAATATGACAGTCTTCGTGACATGGTCTGGAACATAGCCGGGAATGCGGTTCTCTTCCTTCCCTGCGGCATCCTCCTTCCTATGACCTTCAGGAAGCTGGACAAAGGGGGAAAGGTGATCTACGCGGGGGCTTTTCTGTCTCTTTGCATCGAGATCCTTCAGCTGCCTTTTTACTTCGAGAGCATCGGACGTGGACGATATTCTACTGAATACGCTGGGCGTCGTGATCGGATACGGACTTTACGCCGGCGTCAGGCAGATCATCCTGATAATACGAGAGGGCTCCAAAAATGAAGTATGCACTGAAAAACGGCATCATTCTGGACGGCACAGAACATATGGAACCGCTTGCCGGATATACAGTAGCCATAGAAGGGAAGCGGATCAGAGAAATCGTCCCGGACAGCCAGTTTACGGATCGCTGCAGGGTCATCGACCTGCAGCGATCCTATATTCTGCCGGGTCTTATCAATCTGCATGTACACCTGGCTTCAGACGGAAAGCCTCCCAGAGCCGGGCAGAAGCCTCCGAACTACAAAAAGCTCTTTCAGACCCTGTCCGGAAGCCGGATCGTAAGAGCCGTTCTTTTCCGGATGACCATGGGCTATGCCAGGACCGAGCTGATGAGCGGCGTTACGACCATCCGGACAGTGGGCGGTATTCTGGACCTGGATGCCCGTGTGCGGGATGCGGTAAAGGCAGGAAAAACTGCAGGGCCCCGCATTCTGGCAGCCAACACGGGCATTTCCGTGCCCGGCGGTCATTTCGCGGGGTCCATCGCGACCGAGGCCGAATCGCCGGAAATGGCCAGGGAGCATGTACGGAAAATCGCTGCCACGAAACCTGACCTGATCAAGCTTATGATCACAGGCGGGGTCATGGACGCGTCTGAAGAAGGAGAGCCGGGCGTCTTAAGGATGGCACCGGAGATCGTGAAAGCTGCCTGTGAGGAAGCCCATCAGCTGGGATTTAAGGCGGCGGCCCATGTTGAAAGCCCAGAAGGCGTCCGTGTGGCCCTGGAGAACGGTGTGGATACCATCGAACACGGAGCGGTGCTGACAGAGGAAATGATCCGGCTTTTTAAAGAAAGAGGGGCGGCCCATATCTGTACCATCTCACCGGCCCTTCCCTACGCAGTTTTTGATCTGAAGGAAAGCAATGCCCAGCCTGCTGCAAAAAAGAACGGAAAAGTCGTGATGGACGGCATCATAGCCTGTGCAAAAGCCTGCCGGGAAAACGGGATCCCTGTGGGTCTTGGCAATGATACGGGCTGTCCCTTCGTTCTTCATTACAATTTCTGGCGGGAACTCCATGGCGGTGGCATCTTCTCCTTTGGGGCGGAGTATTGTATGGATCAGCGAAGGGAAATTATGGGCCTGGCGGAAGGATTCCAAAGACGGATTTATTACTGAAGACGGCTTCTGCCTGGAAGAGCGTCTTATGAACTTTACGGTCCGGGATGCCAGGATGGGAGCCGACGGCATTCTGGAACTTGAAAGAGGCACCTCCATTTTCGCCGCTTACCTGTGCGATGCAGATGCAGTCCTCCGCCCCCTGAGAAAACTCTGGATCCCGGCATCTGCCAGAGAAAACGGGAGACTGATTTCCTGGAGGGCAGACCAGGGAGGAGATACGTATGACACCCTTTCCCCTGAATTTCTGCTTAATGGTAAGAAAAGAAGACGGATGGGGAACCTATTCCGGATGCGGGATAAGACGCGTCTGTTTTGAAAAGGGGCTGAAGACCATAGAAGGGGAAATTCTTTCGGATAATCCGGATCTTGCTGCGGTGACCATTCCTGCCTGTGTGCAGAAGGTGGATTACAGAGCCTTCGGAGGATGTACAAAACTGCAGCATCTTCAGATCGAAGGGAATATGTCACGTCTGGCTGACTGGTCGGAGGATGCTTTCGAGGGATGCGCCTGCGAGGACCATTATAAAAAGCTGCGGCAGAATGCCCTGCATACTGTGTAAGCAGAATGCGGAGGCAGTGATCACAGAGGATCGGTATAAAGATCTGCAGGAAGGAGAGAAGTGTGTGAAGGAATCGGAACTGTATAAAGAACTGGGGATCCTGACCAGGAACAGGGACCGGTGGGAGGATAGTATTCCATATCTTTCTTCGCTCCTTTCCCACGAATCCGTAAAGATCAGGGCAAAGGCCATCTGGCTTCTGGGGGAGGCAGGCCTTTCCTTTCCGGAGTCTGTGACAGAATCGGTGCCGCTCATCTCTTCCTTTCTGGACAGTCCGGTGCCGCTTCTCAGAGAACGTGCAGTGGGAGCGCTGGGAAGGATCGGAAGGGGAAAATTTGAGCTGATCGAACCCTGCTGGACTGATCTTTTTCCTATGGCCGGCGATCCGGACCCGAAAGTCAGACTGAGTTTTATATGGGCTTCGGAAAATATAGCGGCTAATACCCCGGATATTTATGAACAGCATATGGCTGTCTTTGAAAAGCTCCTTCACGATGAAAATGACAGGGTCCGAATGGAAGCGCCGGAGATATTCCGCGTTCTGGGAAGCCGAAGGCCGGACTTTGTAAAGCCCTTTATGGATCAGCTGAGAATCCTGTCGGAAACAGATGCCCATCCTGTGGTAAGGATCCACTGCACGGGAGCTCTGAAGGCGGCGTCAAAACAGATCTGAATAAGAGTCTGGAATCGGCTGTATCACTCAACGAAAGGAAAAAATATGAAAGTCAGAATCGCCCTCCTGCAGCTGATGCCGGAAAAAGATCTCCGGGGGCAGCTGGAAAAGGGGATCGCAGCCTGCCAGAGAGCCAGGGAAATGGGAGCTGACATTGCCCTGTTTCCGGAAATGTGGAGTGATGGATATGCCATCCCCCAGGACCCTGATGTGCTGGACGCCCTCTCTGTGGAAGAGGACAGCGCATTTGTCAGTGCCTTCGGAAAAGAGGCCGCAAGGCTGCAGATGGCCATCGGCATCACGTTTCTGGAAAAGCACCGGCCAAAGCCCCTCAATTCCATGATCCTTTTCGACAGGCAGGGCAGCATACGGCTGCACTACTCCAAGGTCCATACCTGCGACTTCGATCAGGAAAAGGCTCTGTCTCACGGGGATGACTTCCATGTATGTGAACTGGATCTGGGGAAAGGAAAAGTTATGACCGGCGCTATGATCTGCTTTGACAGAGAGTTTCCCGAAAGCGCCAGGATACTTATGCTGAAGGGAGCGGAGATCGTTCTGGCCCCCAATGCCTGCCCCATGGAGATCAACCGGCTCTCTGCCCTCAGGACCAGGGCCTATGAAAATATGCTGGCCGTCTGTACCTGCAATTATCCCAAAGGGCAGCCAGACTGCAACGGGCACTCCACGGTCTTTGACGGGGTCGCATGGCTGGAAGACGAGGACGGTGTTAGGGACATGTGCATCCTTGAAGCTCCGGAAGAAGAGGGGATTTATCTTGCGGAGATAGATATGGATATGCTGCTGCATTACCGTGAAAGAGAAGTCATGGGAAGCAGATACCGCCGTCCGGACAGATACGGGATACTGACTGAAAAATGAGACTGGACTGATTCAGGTATAAATGGAAATGGATATTTCAGGATTTTCTGACCAATACGATGTGCGGCGGCTGACAAAGGACAATTCAGAGGAAATATACGGCCTGTGCAGGGGAAACCCTCTGTATTACAGTTACTGTCCGCCCTTTGTCACCAGAGAAAGCATTAAAGAGGATTTTTCGGTCCTGCCGCCGGGGAAGGAACTCAGCGATAAATATTTCCTGGGCTGG
>CAMNJZ010000124.1 GCA_946541955.1 uncultured Lachnospiraceae bacterium
CCAAGATAACGCCGGTTTCTTTCAGCACCTTGGCCTCCAGCCTCCGGGTCAGTTTGTCCACCTCCCGCACTGTCATATAGTCCGGCAGTTCTATGTGTACAGAGGCAAGATTCTTATCAGGCCCGTAATTATACATGATCAGATCGTAGGCTCCCTTGACCTCGGGATCCTCGGTCAGAATCTTTTTGATCTGGTCTGTTGTTTCCTTGTCTGCCCTGCTCCCGA
Source organism: uncultured Lachnospiraceae bacterium (assembly GCA_946541955.1). Classification (GTDB taxonomy): domain Bacteria; phylum Bacillota; class Clostridia; order Lachnospirales; family Lachnospiraceae; genus CAG-791. The sequence continues at coordinate 226 of CAMNJZ010000124.1, forward strand.
TAATCTCATTCAGCGTCTCGATCATCATTTCTACGCCTGATTTAATGATAATGACAGAAATGCTCACCGCGAAGTGCGTCTGTGAGGGAGCTTTCGCATTATGGCAGCCTGGAATTGTCAGTCAGATCAGCTGATAGGGCGCCTTCCGGAAGGTATAGGTTCCGAAATCAAACTTCTTCGGATCCACCCTGCCTGCCAGCTCTCTGCTGGTTATAAAATCCGCCGACACATTAACCAGCAGTTGTTTTCCGCCAGTTTCTACCAGATAATAGGCCGAGGCATCTCTCAGATAATCCGCCCCCTGGATGATTCCTGCTCCTGCAACAAAATCAGCAAGCCACTCCGCCTTACTCAGCTTTTTTCTTCGAATGAGGGGATAAATTGCATCCGCACTGCTGAATTTGGAATAGCAGGCCGCGTCCTTTTTGTCGCGGCATTTTCCAGTCACCTCCAGCAAATCCAGGTCAATGGCTTCCTTTGTTTCATTGAAGCTGAACTTTTTATCTTCGTCCAGCAGATAGTCCACACTGATATCCAGGAGCTGTGCCATTGCCTTCAGATTATTGATATCCGGCATTCCTTTGTCAGACTCCCACTTGGCGACAGCAGATCTGGAAACGCTCAGCATCTGCGCAAACTGTTCCTGGGATAATCCCGCCTCTTTTCTTGCTTCTTTTAGTTTCTCTCCAAATGTCATGATGATTCCTCCTTTTCATCTCCGCAGCTGTGCGGGGTTCTTTACAGCCTCATCATAGGAGAGGTCCCCTGTGAAAATAAAGAGACGCCCTGTGGCAGTGATGTTACGCTCCGTGACACTGTGCATTTTTCCGGCGAAAGCAGCCTGCCCACGCAGTCTCCACACTCGCTGGACCCACAACCCTGATTTGCATCTCTGCTTCCCCTTACTTCATAAGCATTATAGCACAGCCAAAAAAGCGCCCACCGTCACAATTTGACGATGAGCGCAAATCCTTTTTATCACACTACGCCGAGCATCTCTGTCAGCATTCGGACGCCTGTTTACGGTGCCGGTTCCAGTGTGATGGCAACGTCTCCATTGGCAAGAAGCCGGTGCATCTCCTTCTGCGACAGATCGATATGCCCCAGCCTTGTATAAGCCCAGGAATTGGATCCATAAAAGATCACGATCTGGTTTCCGGAATAGAGTACGATGTCGCCGGAGCTGGTATGGGTCTCCTGATCCTCCCGCGTAATGCTCTGTCCGATCGGGCCGACCTGCTCAAAGCCGCCATACATGGACAGCTGAATTGTGATCGGGCTCAGTTCCTTTAAGGCCTCTACGGATGCATTATCCTCCCACCTTACGGGCACCTCTGTTTCTCCTATAAATAATCTCATGGTATCCTCCGCTTCTGTCTGTTCTGTCTCCGGTGACGGCTCCTTCAATGCTTCCGTCTCCGTTGACGGCTTAGGGGCTTCTTCTGTTTCCCTGCCGGCGTCTGTTTCCTGAGCCTCTTCCGATTCCTCTGCGGATGTTTCTTTGCCGGCACAAGCCGCAGACTCCGCCTGGGAGGGCGAAGCCTGCGGCTCCTCTGCCTTGTTCGTCTGCGCAGCGCAGCCTGAAAGCACGATCAGCAGGGCTATGATTAAAATGGTACGCTTCTTCAATTCTGTTTCCTCCTGCAGGCCCCGGTCCTGGCTGCCAGCATGTCCCTGCGTCAAGGCTGTCCGTCCTTTGCAAGGGGTTCTTATTTCAGATAGGTCTCCATGAAATGCTGGATTTTGTCGAAGGGGATGATGTCCTTTCTGTCATACAGATCGGTGTGAACTGCACCAGGGATGAGCAGCAGCTCTTTGTTCTCGCCTTTTAAGAGCTTGAAGGTATCCCTGCTCAGATAGCAGGAGTGGGCCTTATCTCCATGGATCATCAGCACTGCGCTGTCGATCTCACCGGCATAAGTGAAAAGGCGCATATTCATGAGAGAGGTCTGGGTATTCACTGTCCAGCCGTCATTGGAATTCAGAGAACGGGGATGGTAGCCTCGCTCGGTCTTATAGTAATCATAGTAGTCTTTCACAAAGAAGGGAGCGTCCGCCGGCAGAGGATCGACAACGCCTCCTGCCCGTTTGTAGCTTCCTGCTTTATAGTCTTCGGTTCTCTGCTTATTGACCGCATCTCTCTGGGCTTTTCTGGCTTCCTTGCTGTCTGCCGAATCAAAATAGCCGTTTCCTGTCACACGGGACATATCGTACATGGTGGATGTCACCGTCGCCTTGATGCGGGTATCGACGCAGGCTGTCTGCAGGGCCATGCCGCCCCAGCCGCAGATACCGATAATACCGATCCGCTCCGGATCGACCAGGTCACAGCAGGACAGAAAATCCACTGCCGCCTGGAAATCCTCAACGTCGATATCGGGAGAATGCATGGCTCTGGGGAAACCGCCTGACTCGCCTGTGAAGGAAGGGTCAAAAGCAATGGTCAGAAAGCCGCGCTCTGCCATTTCCTGCGCATATAAACCAGAGGACTGCTCCTTGCAGGCTCCAAAGGGCCCGGATACAGCAATGGCAGGAAGTTTTCCTTCTGCATCCCTCGGGACATACATGTCTGCTGCCAGGGTAATGCCGAAATGGTTCACAAAGGTTACCTTGCTGTGATTGACCTTGTCGCTTTTGGGGAAGGTCTTGTCCCATTCCTGTGTCAGTTTCAGTTCTTCTGTCTTCATCATGCTCTTTACCGCCTTTCTCTGGTATTTTTGATTTCCTTTTCAGTCTGCCGGATCAGATAATCCAGACAGTCGACTCTGCGCTGGCTCTGATGCAGCTCCTCCATCAGACCGCAGCGGATCACCTTCATCTCGTGGAGCGCATCCAGGAACCTGCCTGCCCGGTAGAGCTCGTCTACCGCAGCGGCGGATGCATTGCTGCAGCCAGCGTCCAGCAGATTTCGTTCCACTGTATTTTCATGTTCCACAGGCTCTCCCCCTCTCGTTTTTGCTTATCTGAAGCCCGGCCCATGGGCGCAGGCTTTTGAGAAACGCTGTGCTTTCTCTTTGTCTGTATTGTATCTGCTTGAGAAAAACCGCGCTAATAGTTATAATGAATATCGTGATATGCATATATGGAATATCATATTCCTATGATGGAGGTCTTTCGAAATGGAAATACGGACACTGAGATATTTCCTTGCGGTGGCAAGGGAAGAAAATATGACAAGAGCAGCCGAAACCCTGCATATTACCCAGCCCACACTGTCCAAGGCCTTAAAGTCCCTGGAAGAAGAACTGGGAAAGAAGCTGTTCACTCGCCACAGCTTCAGCATCAAGCTGACGGACGAGGGGATCCTGCTTCGCAACCGTGCCGAGGACCTGGTCAGCATGGCAGACAGGATCGAGAAGGAATTCGTTTCACTGGATGATATAACCGGAGGCGATCTCTACTTCGGACTGGCCGAATCCTTCCAGATCCGATATCTCGCCAATACGATTCATTCCTTTAAAAAGACCTATCCCGGTCTCCGATATCACATCACGAGCGGTGACACAGAGCAGGTCATGGAAAAACTGGATAAGGGACTCCTGGACTTTGTGGTCCTGGCAGAAACCCCGAATACAGAAAAGTATGAATCCGTAGTTTTCCCCGAGGGAGATATCTGGGGCCTTGTTTTCCCGGAGGATGACCCTCTGGCAAAAAAAGAGGCCATCCATGCGGATGACCTGATCGGGCTGCCCTTATTCTGCTCCGAGCAAAGCTGGGAAAATGATATTCCCCGCTGGGCCGGGGAAAAGATGAAGGACCTGCATCTGGAAGGTTCCTTCCGGCTGTCCTACAATGCATCGATCTTTGCCAAAGAACATCTTGGCTATCTTCTGACTTTTGACCATCTGGTGGACACCTCCTGCCAAAGCGGTCTGGCCTTTCGGCCGCTTACTCCCCAGCTGGAAACAAAGCTGTATCTTGTCTGGAAGAAATACCAGACCTTTTCCCCCATCGCAGAACGCTTTCTGCGGCAGATCCGGGCCATTTTTCTGCCGATATAAATTTTGATAAACAAAAAAAGCCACAGGCGGGATCCCGTCTATGACTTCCATAACCAAAAACAAAC
>CAMNJZ010000125.1 GCA_946541955.1 uncultured Lachnospiraceae bacterium
GGATTTTCCCCCTTTTACTCTATTATAGACGATGCAGAAAATTTTTCCAGTAGCTTTGTCAGCCGCTCTTATTTCTGATGCTCCCGGATCTGCTCTGCGATCTTCAGAGAACCAGGTTGGACACCCTGGTCAGGCAGCCTGGTTCGTGTAGCAAGCTGCCTTCGCCAAACTGACCCGCCTGTGCTACAATAAAGGGACCTGGCCAGGCCGGCAAGGACGTCCTTGCCTGAAGGCCCGGGCCTGAATAAAGAACAGAAAGGAAAGAAAGACAATGGATATACAGATACTGGAGCTGATCGAGGGGGCTCGCCGGGCCAGAGGACTGACCGTCATCATAGATGTATTCCGGGCCTTTACCCTGGAATGCTATCTCTTCTCCCGGGGCGCCAAAGCCATTTATCCTGTTGCCTCCCTGGAGGAGGCCTTTGCCATGAAAAAGGAGGACCCGGACAGACTCCTTTTCGGGGAAAGGGGCGGCAAGATCGTGGAAGGCTTCGACTATGGAAATTCCCCGGCGGAGGGAGCCGGTCTGGACCTGGCCGGCAGGACCCTGATCCATTCCACCAGCGCCGGCACCCAGGGCATTGCGGCCGCGGTCCACGCGGATGAGATCCTGACGGGAAGTCTGGTGAACGCAGGCGCTGTGGCAGCCTACATCCGGGCCAGGGACCCGGAGACTGTTTCCCTGGTGGCCATGGGCAACGCCGGGATCCGCAGTGCGGGAGAAGATCTGCTCTGCGCCAGATATATCAAAAGTATCCTGGAGGGGGCGCCTTTGGACGTGCAGCCCCTGGCGGACGCCCTGCGCCATACAGACGGGGCCAAGTTCTTTGATCCGAAGGAGACTGCCTTTCCCCGGGAGGATTTTCCCCTCTGCATCGCCTGCGACCGTTTTTCCTTTGTGGGACGCCTGACAAAAGACGAAAAGGGACGCAGCCTTGTGCGTCCCCTGTCTGTATGATCAGATCCATCCGAAATGCCTGCAGGCGTTAAAGATCCCGTCGTGGGCATTGTCGGTGGTCACATAATCTGCTTTTTCCTTCAGTTCGGGCACTGCATTGCCCATGGCGATGGAGGTCCATTCCGGCCGGAACATGGACAGATCGTTGTAGCCGTCTCCGAAGACCACCACGTCCGCGGGGTCCGCACCGAAGTAATCCAGGACCCTGTAGATCCCCCTCTCCTTTTCCGTCGGCTCGATAAAGGTATACTCCCTGCAGTAACGGACATGGGGCAGCTCCTGCAGGGCCCTTAGGTCCTTTTCCTCCTCGGGCGTGACCAGGACATAGACCTTATGGATCTTCTCCAGCTTTTCCGGATCCAGGTCCGGCACCCAGGTGGTGATCATATAGCTGTCTCCAGCCCTTTTTTCAAAATCCTCAAAGGGAGAAAGCCGGTAAATGGAATCGTCCGGCGTCACTCCCCAGAGGATCCCCTTCTCATCGCATTCTCTGATCAGGGCAAGGCACTTTTCCTTGTCCAGCGGCTCTATGCCCAGCATCTTTCCATTGATGGTAATGCCGTTTCCTCCGTCATGTACCATATTCCGAAAGCCCAGCTCATCAAAAAATCCCTTTGCCATGGCATAGCTGCGGCCTGTGGCTATGGCCGTAAAATGCCCCCGCTCCTCCAGTCTGCGCAGGGCTTCTCTGGCAGAATCGGGTACAATGGATTTTTCCTTAGTCCGGATGGTCAGGGTGTTGTCTATATCAAAAAATATATACTTTCGCATGTGCACTCCTTATGCTGTCCATTTTTCCTGCAGGAAAGCAAGGAGCATCTCCCCCATCAGAGGGCTCCCGTCAATGTAGCTGCCGTGATCGGCCCCTTCCACAATGATGCAGGAGGCATCGGGAAGGCTCTGGACAAGGCGCTTCGTCTCCCCGGGCAGGACCAGGTCCTTTTCTCCGGCCGTGACCAGGACCGGGATCCGGATCTTTTTCAGGTCCTCCGGCAGGATGTGGGGCTCTGTCAGCATCAGCGTGATCATGGGATCCTTTTTCTCTTTGTTGAGCTCTGTAAACTCCTGCAGGAAGGAGGGGATCAGCCCCTCCGGCTCCAGGTTGGTCCCGCTGACCGCCATGATCCCCAGGGTCCCGGGATGGAGGATCTCCAGAAGCAGGGCGATGATGCCCCCGTCGCTGTGGCCGTAGAGGGCCGGCTTTTCAAGGCCCAGGGCCCGGATAAACTGATATACATCCTCCGCCATATCCGCATAGTGGAACTCGGAGACCGGTTCATTCGCCCCATGTCCCCTGGAATCGGGGGCATAGACCTGATAGCCTGCCTGGATCAGCTGGCCGATCTGGGTATCGAAGAGACTGTGGTCCTCTCCGTTTCCATGCAGCAGGACCACCGGCCTGCCCTTTCCTTCCACAGCATAGTGGAGGCGGATGCCGTTTACATTTACAACCTTATCTGCTTTATATTTCATATCTGTCTCCATAGGATGATCTGCTTCCTTTCACAGGCGCAGGCCCCCTTCCGTGCGCCTGCCGGGGATCTCCTCCACGAACATGCCCGTCAGGGCGGGAACCTCAAATCTGTCGGTAAAAAGATCACATTTGCAGAGGAAGGAATAGAAGATATGCCTTCCCTCTCCGGCCAGGGATTCATAGTTGCCCTGGCCCTTGGCCAGGATCACGTCTGCCCTGTCCAGGGCCAGCCTGGCCTCCGGAGAAAGCATGTCATATACTGTCCCGGCCACGGCGTTCCCGTTGTCAATCACTCTGGCGCACCGGTCCATGCCGGTATAGACAGCGTCCTCCAAGGTGGCGTCGTTGAGGACTTCTCCCCCTCTGACCATGGCGGTCAGGGCCAGGGAGGGGAATTCCTTTTTCACCTCCTCCAGAAAGAGTCTGTCCAGGATGATCTCTCCGCAGTTGTCGGTGATCAGAAGCAGGTCTTTTCCCTCAGCGCAGGCCCTTCGGAAGGAGGAAAGGCTCCTGCGGTCCAGGTCGCTCAGCCCGTCCCTGTCAAAAAGGGAAAGAAAGGTTTCCCTGTCCACCTCCTTCAGAGCTCCAAAATCGATATAGTTGCCGATCCTGGCGTAGACCATGGCGGCTGCCAGCGGGTCTTCGGCTTCCTGGATTCTGGCCCGGATCGATTCCTCCATGGAAAGGACCAGATCGTTGAACTGTCTTTTTTTCTCCCGGAAGGGCGCGCCTTCTCCAAACCTGCGCGCATAGGCTTTTCCGAAAAGATAGACCAGATAGGGGGAGGTATCCTGCTCTCTCCTGTGGCCCAGGATTTCCCGGATCTCGGCCAGAAAAGCCGGATCGCTGCTCAAATGGGCCTGCTTGTCATAAAGGCAGGCAGCGCATCGTTCGCCTACTCTCATCTGTTTATGCCTCATGTTTGTGTATAGGCAGAGCCTGGCTCCTTATAAAAGCGCCAGGATCTCCTCCGCCTTATCCTTCAGATGGCCGTCGATCAGGCCAAAGTCCATCTCCTTATAGGACCAGGCCGCTCTGCCGATCCCATATTTTTCAAAGGCTGCGTGGATCATTTTGTACCAGGCCAGGGTATCCTCGGGAGAAGCCAGGTTGATGACGCCGTATTCGCCGCAGTAAAGCCTGGTCCCCCGCTCCCTGGCAATGGCCGCCGCCTGGGCAAAATAGTCTTCAAAGAAGGAGGCGTCCAGGGATCCTTCGGCAGGCAGACTGTCATAGTCCACTGTCTGCATGCCCACGTATTTGTCGTTGTATTCCCTCATCTGCCCATAGGACGCCGTAATGGGAAGGCGGAAGGAGGTGTCCATCTGCGGAATCCAGTAGGCGCCCTGGTGGGTAAAGATCAGAGGCTCATAGCAGTGGAAGTTGTAAATGACATTCTCATCTGCCGGCATGGCCAGATCCTTCACGGCGCTGATGCTGTTGTTGTGATAGCCGCCAAAAAGGATCTTGATTTCCGGCTCGATCTTCCGGATCCTGGCGATGCAGGTCAGAGCGATCCGGTTCCAACTCTCGCAGTAGGCCTGGTCCGTCACCTCGTTGAGAAGCTCGAAGGCCAGCCTGTCCCGATAGCGGCCAAAGCGGGCGGCAAAGGTCTCCCAGAGTCTGTAGAAGCGTTCCTGATAGGCTTCGCTTTCAAAAAAGCCGCTCTCCTGCTCCCCGAAGTCAAAGGAAAAGCCAAAGGTCTTGTGCAGGTCCAGGATCATGTTCAGTCCATAGCGGCCGGCCCAGTCCAGAGCCTTCTGAATATAGGCAAAGCCCTCCTCCTTATA
>CAMNJZ010000126.1 GCA_946541955.1 uncultured Lachnospiraceae bacterium
TCATCTCCCGCCTGGTTTACTTTGCCGCTTCCTGGCCAAGGCCAAAGGCCCCTGCCTTAAGAAGCGCCTCATAGTCATATCCCAGCTCCTCTGCCACCTGCCTGGTGTGGGCCCCCAGGGGCGCTCCTGCCTCCCTTGGCAGGACCGGGGTCTCGGAAAACCGGATGGGGAAGCCGATCTGGCGAACGCGCCTGCCGGTCTCCGGGACTTCCACCTCCACCACCATCTGTCTGGCCCTGATCTGCGGGTCTTCGTCCAGGGCTTCCCCAAGGGAGGCCACAGGCTCTACGCAGCAGTCTTTGTCCCGGAAGATCCCGGCCCATTCCATTCTGGTCTTGGCCCGGATGATCTCCCGGATCCTTCCTTTGACCTGCTCTGCATCAGCGGGCATGACGCCCCCCTCTATAAACTCCGGGCATCCCAGGGTCTCACAGAAGATCTTCCAGAACTTTGGCTCCATGGAGCCTACGCTCAGATAGCCTCCGTCAGCCGTTTCATAATATCCATAGACAGAGCCGCCGTTGAGGCGTCCTTCTTCCCTGCCGGTCTCCTCTCCGGTCGTCAGATACCGCACTCCGTCCATGCCGGTCAAAGGGATCAGCCCGTCCAGCATGGCCACGTCGATATACTGCCCCTTGCCCGTCATCTGTCTGTAATTGACTGCCGCCAGGATCCCGATCACGGAATTCATGGAGCCGCAGCAGATATCTGCGATCTGCATGTTCATGGGCGCAGGGCCCTGGTCTGCATAGCCTGCCATGGAAAGATTGCCGCTCCTTGCCATATAGTTGCAGTCGTGCCCGGCCCGCTCCGAAAGGGGCCCTGTCTGCCCGTAGCCAGTCAACGAGCAGTAGATCAGGCCGGGATTGATCTTTTTCAGATCCTCATAGCCAAGGCCCAGTCTGTCCATGACACCGGGCCTGAACTGCTCGATCACAATGTCATAGGTCAGGATCAGGTTCCTGATCATCTGCACCGCATGGGGATTTTTGAGGTCCAGGAAGATATTGCGTTTCCCCCGGCCCAGCCAGGCCTCGTTGGCGGAAAGGGCGGTCCCTTCCAGATAGGGCTCATACTCCAGGACCAGGTCCCGGCGCTTTGGCGAAGAGACCTTGATCACGTCGGCGCCCATGTCTGAGAGCAGCAGCGTGGCATAGGGGCCCGGAAGAAGCGTTGTAAAATCCAGTATTTTCAAATTATCAAGCAGCGGCATCGTCTTCTCCTCCTGTTCCTGCAGCAAATAGAAGCTCAGTCCTTCTTTTCGCGGCTGATCCGCCTGGACTGGTGTATGGCGCCTCTGGGGCATACCAGGGCGCAGAGCCCGCAGCCCACGCACTTTGCGCCGTTGAGCTTTGGCCTTTTGGTTTCCGAATTCCATACAAGGGCCTGATGGCCGCCGTCCCGGCAGCTGACAAAGCAGCGCCCGCAGCCTGTGCAGGCTTCCTTGTCCACCACAGGGAAGACCACCGTATCCCTTTCCATCTCATCGTTTTCCACCAGCGAATCCAGGGAAGCTCCCAGAAACTGGCTGATATGGGTATAGTTTCTCTGGGCCATATAGATCTTCAGGCCGCTGAGCAGATCGTCGATGATCCGATAGCCGTATTCCATGACGGCGGTGGTGACCTGGAGGCTTCCGGCTCCCAGCAGAATGAATTCTACGGCGTCCCGCCAGGTCTTTACCCCGCCCATACCGGAAATATGGCAGGCCTTCAGGCCCTCACACTCTGCCATTTCCGCAATAAAGCGCAGGGCGATGGGCTTGACGGCCGGTCCCGAGTAGCCGCCCAGCATGGATTTGCCATGGACCGAGGGATGCGGGACCTGGGTATCCAGGTTCACCCCTGTAATGGACTTGATGGTATTAATGGCGGCAATGCCGTCGGCGCCGCCTTCGACGGCCGCCAGGGCCGGCACGCGCATATCTGTGATATTGGGCGTCATCTTGGCCAGGACAGGCAGGGAGGTGGCCCGTTTTACCGCCCTCGTATAACGTCTGACCGTATCGGGATCCTGGCCCACATCGGACCCTGTCCCCTTTTCTTCCATGTTGGGACAGGAAAAGTTGCATTCGATCACATCGGCGCCGGCCTCCTCCACAGCCCTTGCCAGGTATTCCCATTCCTCTTCACTGCGGCCCATGATGGAGGCAATGATGATCTTGCCGGGATATTCCTTTTTGAGCCGGCGGAAGCACTCCAGATTCTCCTCCATGGAATGATCTGAGAGCTGCTCGATGTTTTTAAAGCCGTACCATTCGCCGGCTGCCGACCGGACGGCGGAAAAACGGGGCGAGGCCTCATGGATATCCATCAGGCAGAGGGTCTTGAAGCAGGCCCCAGCCCATCCCATTTCAAAGGCCCTGGCGCACATCTCGTAGGAGCTGGCCACCACCGAGGAAGACAAAAGGAAGGGATTTTCCAGTCTGACCCCGCAGATATCACAGGACAGATCGACAAGGTCCGCGTCCCCCTTTCCCTCCAGCTTGTCTCTTTCTCTGTCCAGCTCTGCCATGATTGCCGGCAGATCCACATGGACCGGGCAGGCCTTCCGGGCCTCCTCCAGGCTGGCCCTGTCATAGGAGGCAGGGAGCAGCGCTGCAGCCTCCTCCCTGTTATCAAAATAAAGGGCCCGCAGGATTCTGGCAGGATCCATATCCCGGCAGGCATCCCTGCAGGCACCCTCGTGGCAGAGCATACAGGCGGCAATCCGCTTTCCCTGCTCCGACCTGATTCTTTCAGTATACATGGCATCTCCTTTCCCCTTATAAGGAATGCTGGCCGGCATCCGCCGGCTTTACGTGTAACATCTGAACTGATCCGGTTGTCTTTACCATTTATTATAAACGCTGGGGCAGGGAAAAGAAATAAGGCGCATACCGGACAGGTCCGGCATGCGCCTTTCATTTCTGGCACTGATGATCAGTGGAGAACCATATACATGATTACGGATACAAGGGTACTGGTCAGACCAATGACTGCCTCATAGGGAATCAGCTTCATACGATCGCCGATGGACAGATTGACTGCACCGCCGGTGGCGTGGAAGAAGGAGCCGTGGGGAAGCGAATCCAGGACGGTTGCGCCGGCGTGGATCATGGCTGCCGCTGCAAGGGCGGAAACGCCATTGGAAAGAAGGGTGGGCGCAAAGGTCTGGGCCGCAACCGTAGCACCGGCCGTCGTGGAGGCGGTCGCCGCTGCCATCAGGACGCCTGCCAGGGGCGCCAGTACGAAGGCGGGCATGTTCATGGCTTCCAGGATATTGGTAACGTCATACTGAAGGGCAGAGGCCTTGATAATGCCGGCAATGGTACCGGTTCCGATCAGCAGGATGGAAACGCCGATGACCTTGCTGAGGCCAAAGTCCATGTATTCGATGCAGTTTTTGATCTTGCCGGTGGCCAGCATGCTGATGAAGCCGCCGACAGGAAGGGCGATCAGGGGATCGATGGCAATGCCGGCAATGGGACGAAGGGCCAGCATGAGGATTACGACCAGGGGACCGATCACAGCGGGGCCAAAGCCGGGCAGATCCTTGCCGCCGACGCTCTCCATATCCGCTGCCGTAATGTCGGCCTTGCCTTTTCCGGCCAGGAAGGTGGCCAGGACAATGGCCACAACAAGGGCGCAGAGCGCGGGCACGGCGTTGCGGATCATGACCGCTGTCAGATCCTGCTGAAAGGCCTCGGATACAGCGATGGTATTGGGGTTGGGGGAGATGATGTTGCCTGCTTTTCCGCCGCCGATCATGGCGACCAGGATGCTGCTCTTGGAAAGACCAGCTCTCTTGCCGATCGCCAGGGCAATGGGTGCGACCGTGATGACCGAGATGTCAATGAAGACGCCTACTGCACAGATGATCATGGTAGCAATGGCGATGGCGGCCACAGCCCGTTTTTCACCCAGCTTTTCCACAATGGTCTCTGCGATCTTTTCGGCAGAGCCCGTCTTGATCAGGGCGCCCGCAAGGATACCGCTGGTCAGAATCCGCAGGACCGAGGACATCATGGAGCCTGCCCCGCTCACCATGGTATTGACCGTATTGACAAGGCCGCCGCCCCCGATCAGGCCCCCGATCAGGGCGCCCAGGATCAGGCTGTAAGCGGGCTGTACTTTTTTAATGATTAGTATAATTGCAATGATAAGGCCTACGATAGCGCCTAATGTTGTAAACTGTGCTTCCAT
>CAMNJZ010000127.1 GCA_946541955.1 uncultured Lachnospiraceae bacterium
TTTCATGTCCAGGCGGCCTATGCACTGACGCCTGGCGTTACCGTTTATCAAAACAGCGTAACCTTCAGCGTTGTTTTCAGAGGCTGCAGAGAATGCGGCCTGATTCTCTATCATCTGCCTGATCTTGAAAAAACGGTCCTTCCCTTTACAGACGAATTTCGCTTCGGTTCCCTGTATTCCGTGACTTTGAAAGACTTCCATGCCGGCGAATGGTGCTACCTGTATTACAGAGATGACCGGACCTTCACAGATCCCTCAGCCAGGGGGATGATCGATCTGATCACCCGGGAAGGCCCGGTCAAAGCCTGCCGCTTTTTTTTCGGAGCCGAGGATGAGCTGCCGGATTATGGAGAAAAGAAAAACATTCCCTGGCAGGACAGGGTTTTCTACTGTCTGCATGTCAAGGGCTTTACCGCAGATCCCTCCTCCGGGACGGACCAGGCCGGGACCTTTGCAGGACTTATGGAAAAGATCCCCTATCTGCAGGACCTGGGGGTGACCTCGGTGGAGCTTCTGCCCGTATATGAGGTCTGTCCTCCCGCAAAAGCGCTTTCCCCTGCCGACAGAATGGCAGAGAGATATCCCTCCGACGCCAGGAGCCGGGGCAGGATCAGCCGGGTGGAGGAGGTGCTGGCCTCCTATCCCACAGACGCCTTCGGCATGCCTGTCATGAAGGATCCGGAGGTCAGAAATGTCAATTACTGGGGCTACGGCAGAGGCTATTATTTTGCCCCCTCCAGGGCCCTGGCCGCTTCGGAGGACGCCCAGCAGGAATTTGCAGGCCTGGTCAATGCCCTGCATGCGGCAGGCATGGAGGTCATTCTCCAGCTTTACTTTGACGGATCGGTCTCGGTCCAGACCCAGATCGATGCGGCAAGGTTCTATGTGACCCATTACCGGGTTGACGGCTTCCACCTGAAGGGCTCTGTTCCCTCCATCGCCACCTTTGCCTCCGACCCCCTGCTGTCGGATACAGCCCTTTTGTATGACAGCTTCCCTTATGACGACATCCTCCGGCCGGATCCCGAGAATCCTGAAAACGGGATTTCCTCCGCCGACAACCTGGCCGAGTATAGGGATGACTTCCAGAAGCTGGTAAGACGCTTTGTAAAGAGCGATGATTATACCCTCCGGGATATGGTGGGCACTATGCTTCATGTGGAGGAGGGACACGGCCGGATCCATTTCGCCGCCTCCTACGAGGGCTTCACCCTGCGGGATCTTGTATCCTATAACGAGAAGCACAATGAGGACAACGGCGAAGAAAACCGGGACGGAGCCTCTGAGAATCTGAGCTGGAACTGCGGCCATGAAGGCCCCACCACCAGACTGGACGTGCGCCTTCTGCGGCAGCAGCAGATCAAGAATTTCCTGACCCTGGTCTTCTTAAGCCAGGGCACCCCCCTGCTTTCCGAGGGAGATGAATTCTCCAATTCCAGAGGGGGCAACAACAATCCCTACAACCAGGACAATCCCACCGGCTGGGTCAACTGGAACCAGGATCCGGACAGCCGGGAGATCCTTCAGTTTACCAGAAATCTGATCCGCTACCGGAAGCACCATAAGGTCTTTCGGATGGATCATCCCTTCCGCATGCAGGACAACCGGGGCTTTGGCTTCCCGGATGTATCCTTCCATGGAAAGGAGGCCTGGAAGCCTTCCTTCCACAATTTTGATCATTCCATCGGCATTCTCCTCTGTGAGAACTATGCCGGTGAGGAAGAGAATTTAAAGCTCCAGTATATTGGCCTCAACAGCTACTGGGAGGAGGTCTCTCTGGGCCTGCCCAGGCTCCCCAGAGGCTATAAGTGGAATCTGGTCATGGATACGGCAGCCCCCAGCTCCTTTATGGACTACAGATCTCTCTTAAAGAACCAGAAAAGCGTTGCCGTCAGCCCCAGGTCCATCAGGATCCTGGACGCCGTCTGGGTCGGCATTCCCGGCCAGACCTTCGAGACCGGACCGGAAAAGTGCCTGCGCCTGCCCTGGGCCGGAAAGCAGCTCTTTATGAAGGGCCGGATGACCGTGAAGGAAAGGGCAGGGGCCCTCAGTCCCAGAGTCAGGAACCGGGTCTACCGCTACAATGTGGCCATCCACAATCCCTACCGCAATTAGAAACGCTGAAAGACCGACATGAAAAAACAACCTGCACCGACATTCGAAAACGCCTGGGGCCACTTTCGGACCATTACCAGGCATAAGGCTCTGGTGGCAGAGGGCTGCTTTAAGGTGGGCCTCTGCCGCCAGGGGATCCTCCATGATCTGTCCAAGTTTTCTCCGACAGAATTCATGGTGGGCGCCCGTTACTTCCAGGGGACCCGCAGTCCCAACAATGCAGAACGGGAGACCATAGGCTATTCCTCCTCCTGGCTCCATCACAAAGGAAGGAACCGCCATCATTATGAATACTGGATCGACTACAATATGCGGCCGGCGGGCGACATGGACAAAATCCTGATCCCTGTCAAGATGCCCGGACGCTATGTGGTCGAAATGCTGATGGACCGGATCGCTGCCTCCAAGGTCTATCAGGGAGAGGCCTATACCGATGCGTCTCCCCTCAAATACTATCAGGGCGGCAAGGCCTCGGAAATGATGCACCCACAGACCAGAAAGCTTCTGGAGAAGCTCCTGGTCATGCTGGCAGAGGAAGGGGAAGAGAAGACCTTCGCCTACATCCGGGCCCATCTGAAAAAGAAACTGTGACAGGGCGGCGTTTAAACTACAATGGCCAGGACTAAAAAATATGAACTGCTGCCGGCCTTTGAAGATTTGGAAAAGGAAAAAAGGTTCCAGGCGGCCAAGGATACCATTATTACATTTGAAGCCAGAGAAAGACATGGAATCGGCATGCAGAAGGAGAAGACTCTGCATGCCGTTTTGAAGTGCTGTGAAGAGCCTGATCCTGACTGTCAGGAGATCCCTGTGGGAAACTATATTGCGGATATCCTGACCGCGGATAAAAGGATTGTCGAGATCCAGACGGCCAACATGAACGCCATGCGAAGTAAGCTGGCCTATTTTCTGCCCCTTTATCCCGTCAGGATCGTCTATCCCATCCCCTATCAGAAATGGGTGACCTGGATCGATCCCGGGACAGGAGAGCTGACGGTGCGGAATAAGTCCACCAGGAAGGGGAGCTTTTACCAGGCCTTTAAGGAGCTCTATAAGATCCGGCCCTTTCTGCGCCATGAAAATCTGACGGTGGACCTGCTCCTTCTGGATATGGAGGAGTACCGTCTGCAGGACGGCTGGTCCAGGGACGGGAAACGGGGGTCTCACCGCTATGACAGGATCCCTGTATCCATTGTCAGTGAAATCCTGCTGGAAAGACCCGAAGACTATATGATCTTTCTGCCGCCGGACCTGCCGGAGCCCTTTACCAGCAGATCCTTTGCCCAGGCGGCCGGGATCCCTGCTTCCCTGTCCTCGACCATCCTCCTGCTTCTGACGGAGCTGGGCCAGGTCGAGCGGGTCGGCAGGAAAGGGAACGCCTATCTGTACACTGTCAAGGAGGAATGATGCCCCGGAAAGGGGAGATTCCCGGGAGGAAGCTTTGATACTTTTTGGAATGCAGTTTTATGATATCGTATGGTTCTTTCTTATATACTCCGTCCTCGGCTGGGTCGTGGAGGTGGTCTACTGCACGGTCACAGAGGGCAGGGTCATAAACCGGGGCTTTTTAAACGGTCCTGTCTGCCCTGTCTACGGCTTTGGCATGCTGGGCCTTTTATCCTGTCTCAATCTGATCCAGACCTGCCTTGGTCTGGGAAGCGTGGAGGAGGCGGATGCCCTGGTGATCTTTGCGGGCGCCATGGTCCTGGCCAGCAGCGTGGAGCTGATCGCCGGACGCCTTCTGGATGTGCTCTTTCATGCCAGATGGTGGGACTACCGCAGCATTCCCTTTAATCTGAACGGCTATATCTGTCTGCGCTTTTCCATTGTCTGGGGCCTTGGCGGCGTATTTGTGATCAAGCTGGTGCATCCTACCCTGGCGGAGATCGTTATGGAAAGGATCCCCCAGAGCTATGGCTGGCCCATCCTTTTTGTCTGCTACGCCTTATATTTCGCAGACGTGGTGGTGACCGTTCTGATCGTCCAGGGCATGAATCAGTATCTGAAGGAGCTGGATGACATTCAAAAAGGCATGCAGGTCTTCAGCAACGCCATGAGCCGGACCAT
>CAMNJZ010000128.1 GCA_946541955.1 uncultured Lachnospiraceae bacterium
GCCGGCAGAAAGGAAGTTCAAATGGGAATAATAGATATGCGTGATTCCCGGCCGATCTTTGAGCAGATCTCAGACTGGTACAAGAAGCTGATCCTGCAGGGGGCCATGGCCCCGGATGAAAAGATGCCTTCTGTCCGCCAGCTGGCCATGGAGCTTTCCACCAATCCCAATACCGTGCAGAGGGCCTACGCCGATCTGGAGCAGAAGGGCTTTATCTATACGGTGCGGGGCCGTGGCAACTTTGTCTGCGGCGACAGGGCCCTGGTCCAGCAGCGGAAGGAAGAAATGATCCGGGAGATCCAGGCGGTCCTGGAGGAAGCAGGGGCCATGGGACTGGACAAAGAGACGCTGGTCCGGGAAGCCCTGCTCCGGTCGGAGCGGGAGAAGGAGGCAGAACATGATTGAGCTGAAGCATGTAAATAAGGCCTATGAAGGCGTAAAAGCCGTGTCAGATGTATCTCTGACCCTGGAGGAGGGCCAGGTCTTTGGCCTGGTGGGCACCAACGGGGCAGGCAAGAGCACCCTGCTGCGGCTGATCGACGGGATCCTGCAGCCCGACGGAGGTGAGATCCTGGTGGACCAGGAACCGGTCTATGACAATCCCTCCGTCCGGGAGAAGCTGTTTTTCATTCCGGATGAACCTTATTTCTTTCCCGGGAGCCGGGCTTCCGATATGAAGAAATGGTACCGGGACATTTATCCGGCCTTTGACAGCAGCCGCTTCGACAAGCTGGTCTCGGATTTCGGCCTGGATCCCAGACGCCGGATCCGCCAGTATTCCAAGGGCATGCGCCGGCAGCTGGCCGTCCTCTGCGGGATCTGTGCAGGAACCCCTTACCTGCTCTGCGACGAGACCATGGACGGTCTGGACCCCGTCATGCGCCAGGCGGTGAAGAGCCTTCTGGCCGGGGAAATGGAAGAGCGGGGCGTTACCCCCATTCTTTCCTCCCACAACCTGCGGGAGCTGGAGGATATCTGCGATCGGGTAGGCCTTCTCCACCAGGGCGGCATTCTTCTGTCCCAGGAGATCGCGGATATGAAGCTGAATCTGCAGAAGATCCAGTGCGTCTTTGACGGCAGCGTTCCGGAGGAGATCCCGGGGATCCAGGCGGTCACCCATGAAAGCCGGGGCAGGCTCCATACCTATGTGGTCAGGGGCAGCAGAGAAGAAGCGGAAGCGGCCTTCGGGGCCTATTCCTATGTATTTTTTGAGATCCTCAACCTGTCACTGGAAGAGGTATTTATTCTGGAAACGGAGGCGGTCGGTTATGACGTTAAAAAATTCATCCTCGGATAATTTCTTTAAGAGCCAGCGCCGTCTGTTTGGACGCCGCATGGCCTGCCTGGTGATCTCCTGCCTGGTCTGGTTCTTTACCTTCCCGGTGGGGTCGGCCCTGATCCTTTTGACCAACGGCAGCGAGAATGCTGATACTGCAGAATTTTTAAGCCGGATGATGGGAATGCGGTCCTGGACCTTTGCCTTTACCCTCGCTTCAGCCTTTGTTCTGGCCATCCAGGGCATCAGCTGGCTCTTCTCCAGGCAGAAGGTGGACTTTTATGAGAGCCTGCCCGGGAAGCGGGCCGGGCGCTTTCGGGCCGTGTGGGTCAACAGCTTTCTGATCTGGCTTCTTCCCTTTGCCCTTTTCGGCCTGGGGACCCTGGTCTGGCTGTGCGGGGCGAAGATCCTTACGCCCACAGCTTTCGCAGATCTGGGCGCCGGGCTCCTGCGCCAGTCCCTGCTCTTTATGACCACCTACGCCATGACCACGGCCTTTGGTCTTCTGACGGGCAACGCAGTGAGCGCCGTTCTCCTCTCCTTTGTGTTCAATCTCTATATGCCGGTCCTGATCCTTCTGGAAAACGGGCTGAAGACAGACTTTTTTGCGACCTGGTCCTACCAAAGCGCCGGCAGATTTCCGGTTCTGGCAGGCTACCTGATCCCGGTCAGCAATTATTACTCCTTCGGGGGAGACTTTGAGGGACAGACCACGGCCCTGCTCTTAAGGGTCATGGTCAGAAAAGCCCTGGCGGGGGATCTTCGAAACCTGGTCCTCTTTGCCCTTTTCACCCTCTTTGCCTTCTGGCTTTATAAGAGGAGAAAGAATGAGATGTCGGAGGTCACCCTGGCCTTTGGGCCTTCGGTTCCCATCATCATGATCCTCCTTCTGGTCCCCGGCATGATCCTGGTGGGCCTTATGATCCACACGATGCTGCAGGGCTTTACCCATGTCGTCTTTGCAGTCTGCCTCCTGATCATGGCCCTGGTGGGCATGTCGGCCAACTGCCTGATCGAGGCCTATATTGAAGGAGATATCCGCTTTGCCTTCCGCAGGTTCTGGGCCTTTGCAGCGGCTCTCGTCCTGGCGGCAGGCATCTTCGGAGCCTTCTTCTACGACGTCTTCGGCTATGACAGATTTATTCCTGCCGAGGATCAGCTGCAGGGCATCGTCCTTATGCCGGATGGCCGCCGGAACGCCTGGTCCGTCAACGCCCTGGAGGAATATGATCCCGCCACCTATCCGGTCCCCCTTGTGACCGACCTGCAGACAGGCCGGGAGCTGGCCAGGATCAGCCAGGAGAACCAGGTAAGGGCGGCAAAGGGAGCCGGGACCCTGGGCGGCTGGTCGGCCGATCTGTCCTATATAGGAAAGAACGGAAGGATCGATACCCGCCGCGTCCTGATTCCCAAAGATATCGACAAAGACCTGATGGATACCCTCTTTCAGGACAGGGCCTTCCGGCGCCAGATCTATCCGGCGCTGGATATGGATACGGCCCTGACCACCGATCTGATCTGGAACAGCGCCTGGGAAGAGGGCGGCAAGTCCATTTCGGAAACGGCGGCAGCTCCGGCCCTGGCAAAGAGGATCCTGGAGGCCTATGAAAAGGACCTGGACGGCCTCTCCTTTGAACAGATCGCAGAAGGAACGCTGGCCGGCACCCTGGACCTCTTCTACAGGACTGACGGCACCGCAGATGGCTTTGACAGCTGCTGTATCCCGGTCTATGAAGACTGCAGCAATACCATGGCCATTCTGGAGGAGTGCGGCGTCAGGGCTGCCCTTCCTTCCCTGGAGGCGGACCAGATCCGCTATGTGGAAATTACCTGGTACGGAGAAGAGGAGATGACCAGGACCTATACGGAGCCGGACCAGATCCGGGCGGTCACGGAGAGCCTGTCAGGGATCAATACCTTCTATGAGATCCCCTTTACCCCTCTTTCGGAGACAAGCCTTTTGTCAGTCATGATCTACTGGAAGGACGGCAGGGAAGAACTTGACGGCTGTGACTACCGGATGGATCTGAAAAAGTGTCCCGATTTTGTGAAAAGCGATTTTGAAACAGTGCTGGACTGGTAAGACAGCAGACAGGGCCCCGCGGCATTGCCGCGGGGCTTTTGTTAATTTCTTTTGTTAATTTCCTGTTAAGAACGAGGCTGAATGTAAACACAATGAAAGGAGCCGTGCTATAATACTGCTGATTTTATGTCCAAAGATAAAAAGGAGTAATGTATGGATATATTTTATAAAGTGATTGCGCTCCTGGGAGGACTTTCCATGTTCCTCTACGGCATGCGCATGATGGGCGACGGCCTCAAGAGCTCTTCAGGCGGCGCCATGAAAGCGGCTCTGGCCAAGGTCACCAATTCTCCGGTCATCGGTTTTCTCTTTGGTATGCTGGTGACCTGTATGATCCAGTCCTCCACTGCCACCATCGTTCTGACGGTGGGTCTGGTTGGTGCCGGCTTCATGTCCTTCCGGCAGTCCGTGGGCATTGTCCTGGGCGCCAACGTGGGAACGGCCATTACGGCCCAGGTCATCCGGCTGATGGACCTCAACGCCGGTGCCACCAGCTTTCTCTATTTCTTCAAGGCCGACAACCTGGCCCCTGCGGCCCTGATCATCGGCATGGTCTGCATCATGTTCCTCAAGGGGGACCGGTTCAATACCATCGGCAATATCGCTACGGGCTTCGGCATCCTCTTTATGGGCCTCATCTACATGAGCGGTGCGGTCGCCGATATGGGCGACGTCCTCAGCTCTCTTCTGACCTCCTTTGAAGGCAACTACGTCCTGGGCTTTTTGTCCGGCGTCCTGGTGACCTGCATCATCCAGTCCTCCTCGGCCGTGGTGGGTATCCTCCAGTCCCTGGCCAGCTC
>CAMNJZ010000129.1 GCA_946541955.1 uncultured Lachnospiraceae bacterium
CGATTCGGGTTGGCGGCGTGAACATAGCAGAGATCGACCCGGAAACACTGCTTACCGATTACTCCATGGTATTCCAGGATGTGGTGTTGTTTGACGATACCGTGATGGAAAATATCCGTCTGGGCAAGCACGGTGCTTCAGATGAAGAGGTTCTCTCAGCCGCCAGAGCAGCCAACTGTGACGAGTTCGTAGAGAAGCTTCCGCAGGGCTATGCTACGCCCATCGGAGAAAACGGAGCAAAGCTCTCCGGAGGAGAACGCCAGCGAATCTCTATTGCCCGTGCACTTTTAAAGAATGCACCGATCGTGCTCCTGGATGAAGCGACGGCTTCTCTTGACGTAGAGAACGAGACGAAGGTGCAGGGCGCGCTGTCACGGCTGCTCTCGGGAAAAACAGTACTGGTCATCGCTCACCGTATGCGTACTGTGGAAGCGGCGGATAAGATCGTTGTTCTTTCAGATGGTAAGGTGGCCGAAGAAGGAAGTCCGGCAGAACTCTTTGCAAAAGAAGACAGCCTTTTCAGACGCATGACGCAGCTGCAGAATGCCAGCGCAGGCTGGAGCATCTGATCCTATGAAAAGAGCAACTCCGGCACATTAACCGACAAATAGGCACAATATCATTTTAGAGAAGCGTTTCTTCGGAGGCGCTTCTTTTTTAGGGATTCCTCGACCGGTACTAAGAGGGTTGCTAATCGGTACTCCGAGTCCCTTCAGAACAAGATGCTTGTCTGTTCTTTTACCTGAAGCAAAAAAGCAAAAAGAGACGCCTTTTCCTTGATTTTCATTTGCAGGGGGAATACAATAAAAAGCTGGTTAGAAAAACCTAACTATCATCTGCTGCCAAGACCAGGGCTGCTTGTGTGAATCATGAGGAGGCGTGACAAATGGAATTTGTGGAAATGGGCATTCAGAATGGAAAGACCCTGATGCTGCTGCCGGGGACGGCCTGTGACTATCAGACGAACTTTGGCACTGTACTGGACCGGCTGGGAGAAAAATATCACCTGATCTGTGTCAATTATGACGGCTTTGACGGAAGCGATGGGATCTTTCCGGACATCATTACGGTGACTGAGAAAATTGAGACGTATATCAAAGACCATTTCGAAGGCCGCCTGGACGGCGCCATCGGCTCCTCCCTGGGCAGCACCTTTGTGGGGCAGCTGATCCAGCGGGAGAAGGTCCATATCGATCACGGTATTTTCGGCAGTCCGGATCTGGACCAGAGCGGGAAATTCAGCGCCTGGCTTCAGTCAAAACTGGTCGTCCCCCTTTTGACCGGTTTTACCAGGAGCGAAAAAAAGAAAGCGAGGACCAGGGAAAAGCTCAAGAACTTCTTTGAGATGAACGATGAGACAGCGGACCGCTTCATGGGCTGCTTTTCCAGATTTAAGCCGGAATCAATTAAAAACGAGTACTACTCGGACCTGCTCACCTGGCTGCGGGACGATATTCATGTGGAAGGGACCAAAGTCCATTTCATTTATGCAAACAAGATGGGCGAGAAATACCTGAAGCGCTATAAAAAGTATTTCCGGGATCCGGAGATCCGGGAATTCGATATGCAGCATGAGCAGTGGCTTTTTGGCGGGGAGCAGTACACGGCGCCCGTGCTGAAAGCGATCGATGAGTTTATGGAACTGTCTGCTCGTTGATGGGGAAGAAAGGCCCGGCGGGGCCTGGGTCCATGCAGTCAAAGGAGACCAATGCAATGAAATACGCGGGAATGCCAATGGGCATGTGGCTTTTGTTTGCCGGATCCTTCCGGAAACAGCTGTCGGCGGTTTACGGATATGATCCTGAAACGGCCAGGACGATCACTGACAAAGCAAAGCCGAAGTATAAAGAGATCATCGGACGGCTTCCGGAATTCGAAAAGGGCGACCGGTTCAGGATGAATATCGTGAACTGCGCCCTGCTCTCTGCGTTTCTTTTAAACCTCCCGGAAAGACCCACGGTTGAAAAGACAACGGAGTACTACCGGGCGTCCATGATGACGGCTCCCATGAAGTGGTTCTGCCGGATGAGCGGGAAGAAGAAATTCAGCCAAAAAGATATGCAGGGGATGAAGGATACCGCCGCCCTTCGCGCCGCAGACCGGAATCCTTATTCCTGGAACATGGAATATCTTCCCTATCCGGACGGGAGCGGCTATGAAGCGCGGTTTACGACCTGCGGCATCTGCACCCTGATGAAGGAGCTGGGACTTTTCGAACTGGTGCCGGCCATGTGCCGTCTGGACTACACCATGAGCGAGGCGGGCGGGGCATCGGAATTTGTGCGGGAATACACACTGGCCCAGGGCGGTCCCTATTGTGACTGCGGCTACAGGAAGCTGCATCATACATAAAGAGAGAATGGTCATGACCAAAGCGCTTCTTCGGAAGCGCTTTTTTGGATCTGCCAGGCATAGGAAGCTGCAGGAATTAAAAAGGAAATAACAGAATATATTTATTAGAAATGTTCGTGATTTCGGATATAATAGAACCATCAGAAATCTGAGGAGGTAATGCTTTGAACCGAAAATTTTATGCCCTGCTCCTTAGTCTTGTATTTGTCTGTTCCCTCATGGCCTGCGGGGAGAAAAAGCCCCAGGGCCTGGAATACTGGAACGCGGATTCGCAGGCCATGGCGTCCATCCTTTCTCTGGTGGATTCTGTGACGGATGAGAAGAGTCCGGATTACCTGCCCCCGGAGGAGCGGATCGCCGTATTTGATATGGACGGCACCCTCTTCGGAGAGCGTTTCCCTACCTACTTTGATGAGTGCCTCCTGCTGCACCGCCTGCTCCATGATCCGTCCTATCAGGCGGCTCCGGAGGACAAGGCCTGGGCCCTGTCTGCGGAGGAAGCCCTGCTTTCCGGTGAAGAGGAGCCGGATTCGCCCAGGTCCTCGGCACAGATGGCCGCGGAGGCCTTTAAGGGCTTTACGGTGGAGGAGTACCGGGACTATATCCGTGATTTCATGGAGGAGCCTGCCGCCGGCTTTGAATTTATGACCTATGGAGAGGGCTTTTTCCTGCCCATGGTCTCCCTGGTGGAGTATCTGTCGGACCAGGGCTTTACGGTCTTTATTTCCAGCGGCTCGGAGCGTTCCCTGGCCAGGGAGCTGACAAAAGACGTCCTGGGCGAGTGGATCCCTTCCTACCGGGTGATCGGCTCTGTCTTTTCTCTGACTGCCACAGGGCAGGGCGGGGAGGAAGGCCGCAAGTACACCTATGGGCCCCAGGATCAGGTCCTGCTGGAAGGCAATCTGACCCAGAAGAATCAGAAGGCCAATAAGGTCTTTACCATTGTGGACGAGATCGGCCAGGCGCCCTTCCTGGTCTTTGGCAACAGCTCGGGAGATACTTCTATGGCCCAGTATGCTCTGCAGCATGGCGGAAAGGCCTATATGCTGCTCTGCGACGATACCGAAAGGGATTACGGCGACCTGGAGGAAGCGGCTTCCTTTGCCGAGTCCTGCCGCAGCCTTGGCTTTGAGACCATCTCCATGAAGGAGGATTTTCAGACCATCTATAAGCCGGAAGCCCTTAAGACAGAACTGAAGGCAAAGAAAAAGGCGGCCTGAGAAGCGGTAAGACCATTCGCAGGAATGCTTCTGACCCTGACCATTGCCTATACGGGCTGCACCAAGGATCATATCGTTTATGCAGAAAGCGGTGAGGTCACCAGCCAGGAGACCGAGTATGAAGACGGCACCGGTACCATTACAAAATGGACGGCGGCTTTACCTGGCATGAGGACCAGTCCGAGACCGGCGAGGACATGGAATTTGAGTGGGCCCCTGTCGAGGAAGCAGCAGAATAAGAAAGAAAACGGCATGAATTAAGCCCAAGGAGCAGGAAGGAACCCCCTTCCTGCTTCTTTTTTCGCGGTCAGGCCGGACCAGGGCCCCTGCGCCAGCAGGAGGGGGCATTTGCCGGCATGGCTCAGAATATAAATCGGATGGCCGGGCTGTAGGCGTCTAAATAAAAGCTATACACGGGCTTGACAGAAGAAGAGGGACATGGTATTGTTAGTGTACTAAGACAAATAGTACACTTAGTGCTGACGGGATAAACAAGTCCCGCCGGCAGAAAGGAAGTTCAAATGGGAATAATAGATATGCGTGATTCCCGGCCGA
>CAMNJZ010000130.1 GCA_946541955.1 uncultured Lachnospiraceae bacterium
TTTCCTTCCGGGCTTCTTTTTTTATGCCGCCTAGATCATCAGAGCCCGAAGCTCCTCGGCGGACAGATTCATGATGGATTCGCTCCGGCCCTCGAGCACGGCGTCTGCCAGGTATTTCTTCTGCTCCTGCAGTTCCAGGATCTTCTCCTCGATGGTGCCTTTGGCGATCATTCTGTACACGGTGACCTGCCGTTCCTGGCCGATCCGGTGGGCCCTGTCGGTGGCCTGGTTCTGGGCCGCCAGATTCCACCAGGGGTCATAGTGGATGACCACGTCGGCCCCGGTCAGGTTGAGGCCGGTGCCGCCGGCCTTGAGGGAAATGAGGAAGACCGGGACCTGGTTCCCCGCCTCGTCCCCCTTGTTGAAGGCATTGACCAGGCGCAGGCGCTGGTCCTTGGGCGTGGAGCCCGTGATCTTGTAGTAGGGGATCTGCTCTTTCTGCAGGTCCGTCTCCAGAAGGGCCAGCATGGAGGTGAACTGGGAGAAGACCAGCATGCGGTGCTCGCCGTCTATGGCGCTTTTGATCAGCTCCAGGCAGGCCTCCCGCTTGGCCGATCCGCCCTGGTAGTTTTCCAGGAGCAGGGAAGGGTCGCAGCAGATCTGCCTGGCCCTTGTCAGCTCCGAAAGGAGCTTCAGCTTGTCCTGGCCGGTCACAAGGCCTCCGTCCAGGATATCCTGGATCCGGGCCACCTGGCCGTCGTAGATCTTCTGCTGCAGGTCGTCGAACCTTGCATAGCGGACCTCCTCCAGTCTGGGCGGCAGGTCCTTGAGGACATCCGCCTTGCGTCTGCGGAGGATAAAGGGGCCCGTCAGCTTCTTCAGATGGTCCGCCGCCTTCTCGTCCCGGTTCTTGGTGATGGGAACGTCGAAGTGCCTGCTGAAGTCATCATAGCTGTTGAGGAAGCCGGGCATAAGGAAGTCGAAGATGGACCAGAGCTCGGCCAGGCGGTTCTCGATGGGGGTCCCGGTCAGGGCAAAGCGGTGGTCGGCGTGGATGGTCTTGACCGCCTTGGAGACGGCCGCCTTCTGGTTCTTGATATACTGGGCTTCGTCCAGGACGCAGGTATCAAAGAAGGCCTTCTGGTAGGCCGACAGATCCCGCTTCATCAGGTCATAGCTGGTCACAAAGACGTCCGTGCCGCCATCCGAGATGCCGTCCGCCAGCAGCTTCCTTCTGGCCTGCTGGGGTCCGGCCAGGACCGTGACCGCAAGGCCCGGGGCAAAGCGGCGGATCTCCGCCTCCCAGTTGTAGACCAGGGAAGCCGGACAGACCACCAGGCAGGGCTTTTCTGCCTGGGCTTCCCTCCGGGACTGGAAATAGGCGATGGCCTGCAGGGTCTTGCCAAGGCCCATCTCGTCGGCCAGGATCCCGCCAAAGCCCGTCTCCTCCAGGGTCTTCATCCACTTGTAGCCAAAGACCTGGTAGGGGCGGAGGACCTCCGTCATGCAGGCAGGAACCTCGTAGTCCGAATCCCGGATGGTCCGGTAGCTGCGAAGGAGGTTGCGGTAGACCTTGTCGCCCGAGGAGACGATGCTGTCATGCTCCTCCAGAAGCTTGTCCAGATACAGGGCCCGGTAGACGGGCAGGGAGGCCTTTCCATCCCGGAGATCCTTCTCCGTAAGGCCAAGGCTCTCCATCATGTCGGAGAGGGCGTCCAGGTCCTTATTCTGGTCCAGGCTGACAAATTCGCCGTTCTTCAGCACATGGTATTTCTTTTTGCGGCGGTAGCCGGCCAGGATGTCCATCAGGTCCTGGCTTGTCAGGTCTTTGGTGGTGATGGACAGATTCATGAGGTCGGATTCAATGGAGACCCCGGCCCGGATCTGGGGCAGGGCCCTGATCCTTCTGGCCAGGAAGCGGTCGGTCCCGTGGACCAGGCCATAGGAGAAAAGGCCCGGCATGTCGTTCCGGATAAAGTCATAGAGGCCTTCCTGGTCGGCACTCTTATCAAAGTGGCCGTTGACCGGGTCATAGGCAAAGCCCAGCTCCTGGATATGGCTGCGGACCCGCCCTTCCTGGCGGAGATCCCGGAAGGGATCTGTCTCCTCTCCCTTTTTCTCCATCCCTGTGATCCGGTACAGGCGGCCGCCTTTTTCCTCCTCCTTCCAGTCCCGGACCTCCCTCTCATAGGATACGTCGCAGTCCATCAGGAGCTTTTCCCCGTCGTAGTCCATAAAGAAGCGGAACTTTGCTTCCGGCGGCAGGACCAGGGCCGCCTCCTCCCCGCAGAGGTCCTCCACCTCCACATAGGGGCTGGCCGTCAGCAGGGGCAGGGCCCTGTAGTAGAATTCCTGCAGGTCTCCCAGGCCGATCTCAAAGGCAAAGAAGCCCTGTCCGTCCGCCAGCGGGGCAAAGGGCAGAACGGCCCGTTCCTCCTCCTCCCCCAGCCTGGACAGGTGGCTTTCCGACAGGCAGTAGCGGGCGCTGGCCCCCGGCATGAAGAGGGGGACCCGGCCGGTGACCCGGACGCCTGCAAAGCGATTTCTGGCGTCCTTTATTCCTGTGATCTTCATTTCGATATGGATGGACTTATGGCCGATCCAGATCGAAGCGTCTTTCGTGGCCTTCCTGTCCCGGAAGAGGCAGGAGGTCCCTTCCGCCTCATCATAGAAGCGGTCCAGGGTGGCGCCCCGGAGCTCCTGCTGGTAGGTCACCGTCATACTGGGATAGTAGCCCATCCGCCGGTTCAGCCTGTCGTTGACCTGGTCGATCTCCCCGGATTTGCGCTGGATGAAGGTCAGCCAGGGGATACTCTCCTCCGTCAGATCCTCCGTTCCGAAGTCCAGCTCAGCGTTCTTGCCCAGGGTAAAGACCTGCCCGCTGCTTTCGGCTTCGATCAGCTTCTCATAGCTCTTGAGGACATAGAGGCGGCCCGTGGTCCTTCCGATCATAAAGGACAATGTGGCGGTCCCTTCGTCCAGGGCGATGCGGGGAAGCAGGCGGATATCCCGGGTCCTGACCCGGGCCACCTCCGCCTCCGCCTTCCTGGAGACCTGGGCGCTCCGGTCCATGCGGGAAAGGAAGTCCCTGCCTCCCTCCGTGGTCACGGACAGCATTCCATCGGAAAGGGCCTTCTCCCAGGCGCCGCGCAGGATCCTGATCTGGTGGGGGCAGAGCTCCTTGCCATAACCCCTCTTTCTTCGAAGGAGGCCATAGCTGCATTGGCAGCTGCAGGCAAATTTTCCGTCCGAAGTGATTTCCATAGATACCCTGCACCGGTCTTCCTCCTGCCAGGAGAAGGCCTCCGCTTTCAGGAACCGGTTTCCCAGCGCATCCCGCCCCGTCTCAAATCTGTCAGGGCTGTCCCACTTCCAGTAAAATTCAATGGGGCACTCGCCCGCGGCAAGCCAGTCTCTGTACAGGGTGTTGGTGCTGTAGTTTGCGATATGCTTTTCAAAGTCAAAGAAGATGGCGTCCTTCTTCCGGTTCTGTTTCTCCACCAGGTCCCGGAAGAGCTCTAAGGCCGGCAGGGTCCTGCAGGCGTCCGAGGAAAGGAGGCTGAGCCTTTTTTCTTCCTCCCGCCTTCTTATGTTTGCCTCCCTGCGCTGTTTCCATTCGTATTCATTTTCCAGGACCGTAAAGGGCCCCATGACCTTATCGGCGTACAGCATGGCCCTGGCCATATGGACGCAGCGGCTGGAGTAGAAGGTGTATTTCCTGCAGGAGCAGCGGAAGACGGCGTTTCGAAAGCTGTCCCCCTCCATTCTGGGGAAGTGGGAAGCTATGATCTCATAGCGCCCCCCTCCGCCCTCCCAGACCGCGGCCGTAAAGCCGTTCCGGTCGTCGCTTGCGTGAAAGGCTGTGACCTTGAGCCTCTTGTCCGTCCTGGCCCGTTCCAGGACATTTTTTTCAAAAAGGAAGGTCCAGTCGGCCGGGATCTTCTTTCTTTCGTCTTCCGGATAATACTCTGTCTGTTTTTCCAATGTATCCTCCCAGGTATGAACTGTGCTTTACTGTCTGGTTTTCTTCTCATTATATCCTATCCTGCGCCCGGGACGGAACGGATTTTCCCTTTTTCCGGGGCAGAGGGCCCGTCTTTTT
>CAMNJZ010000131.1 GCA_946541955.1 uncultured Lachnospiraceae bacterium
GAGGAAGTTCCGGCAGCCGCAGAGGAAGTGTCTGAGGAAATTTCGGTGGTTACAGAGGAAGTAACTGAGGAAGTGTCTGAGGAAGTTCCCGCGGTCGCAGAAGAAGTGTCTGAAGAAGTCCAGGCGGCTGCAGAGGAAGTAACTGAGGAAGTCCAGACTGTTATAGAGGAAGCGCCCGCAGAAGTTCCTTCTGAGGAAGCGCCGGAGGAAGAGACCCTGGATCCTGCCGGGACCATGGTCAGCGCTGCCATGCTTTCTGAAAAGGATCCCTATGATGTATCCGGTCTGGAGCCTGCCGCGGTCTTCCGTTTCTTCAGAGAAATCGCAGCGATCCCCCACGGTTCCTATCATACGGATGCCATCAGTGATTATCTGGCCGGATTTGCCAGGGACCGCGGATATAAATATGTCCAGGACGATGCCGGCAACGTAGTGATTTATGCAGATGCTACGGCAGGATACGAGGAGGCGCCCATCCTGGTCCTCCAGGGCCATATGGACATGGTCTGTGAAAAGGATCCCGGCGTTGCACTGGATATGGATACCCAGGCTATTACGCTGATGACTGACGGCGAGTGGCTGACCGCAGACGGGACCACCCTGGGCGGAGATGACGGCATAGCAGTGGCATATATGCTGGCTGTTCTGGATGATCCTTCCATCGTTCATCCTGCCCTGGAATGTATCTTCACGGTGGATGAGGAAGTGGGCATGCTGGGAGCGGAGGTCCTGGATCCATCTCTGATCCGGGGCAGAAGAATGCTGAATCTGGATTCCGAGGAGGAAGGCATTCTCACAGCAGGCTGCGCTGGCGGAACCCATCAGGTGTTGATCCTGGGCGGAAAGCGGAACGAACGCAAGGGTCTTGTACTGCGTCTTGGCGTATCAGGCCTTCTGGGCGGCCATTCCGGTGAAATGCCCGGCCGCGGCAGAGCCAACGCCAACATCATCCTTGCCAGAGCCCTCTTTAAGCTGTATCAGCTGCATCCCTTCAGGCTCATGCAGATCAACGGCGGAACCAAGGACAATGCCATTCCCAGAGAGGCCCAGGCATCCCTGCTCTTCTCCGGAGACGTGGACAGGAAGGAAATCTCTGAGGCGGTCCAGGCCCTTCACGAGACGATCCATGCCGAGTATCAGGTCACAGATCCCGGCCTTACCATCGCATCCTCCTGGGAGGAAGGCAATCCCAAGGAGAAGAAGACGGTCTTTATCAAACGGGATACCCGCAGATTTATCCGTTTTCTGATGTCCGTACCGGACGGTCTGATTGAATATATGCCGGGCTTTGACAGGATGCCCCAGACCTCACTGAACATGGGAATCCTCAAGACAGCGGCAGACGGCATAGAAGCCACCTTCCTGGTCAGGAGCGCCCTGAACTCTCAAAGAGAGATGATGAACGACAGACTGCAGTGCATTGCCGCCCAGTTCGACGGCAAGGTGAATGTGAAGGGCTCCTATCCTGCATGGGAATACAGGCCCCAGTCTGCCTTCCGGGATATGCTGGCAGACCTTTATGAGAAGACCACGGGTAAGAAACCTGTCGTCTTTGTGACCCATGGCGGTCTGGAATGCGGCCTTTTGTCCGACAAGCTGCCCGGTCTGGACTGTGTTTCCATCGGACCCAAAATGTATGGAATCCATACGCCTCAGGAAAAGCTCCATATCGCTTCCACTGGGGCGACCTGGACCTATCTGAAGGCAGCGCTCAGGGCCTGCGCAGAGAACTGACAGAGGCAATCGTATGGCTGCAATCTCCAATGACTGGCTTCCGGTCCTTTCACCGGAATTTCGAAAACCCTATTATAAAGAGCTGTTTACCTTCGTCCAGAATGAATACCAGACGCGGCAGATCTTTCCGCCGGCCCAGGATCTTTTCAATGCCCTGCATCTGACGCCCCTTAGCAAGGTCAAAGTCGTCATTCTGGGCCAGGATCCCTACCACGGAGAGGGCCAGGCCCATGGTCTTTGCTTTTCCGTAAGGCCTGAGGTGGACATTCCGCCCTCCCTGGTCAATATCTATAAAGAGCTGCATGACGATCTGGGCTGCAAAATGCCCGACAATGGCTGTCTTACCAAATGGGCGGACCAGGGCGTTCTGCTTCTGAACACCGTTCTGACTGTCAGGGCCCACCAGGCCGGTTCCCACAGGGGACACGGCTGGGAGCAGTTCACAGACGCTGTGATCCGGGCGGTCAACAGCCAGAATCGCCCCATCGTTTACATGCTCTGGGGAGCGCCTGCCCAGGCCAAACGCCAGATGCTGGACAATCCCAGACATCTGGTCCTGACAGCGCCGCATCCCAGTCCTCTGTCTGCATACCGGGGCTTCTTTGGCTGCAGACACTTCAGCCAGTGCAACGCCTTCCTGGAGGAACAGGGCGAAAAGCCCATTGACTGGCAGATCGAAAATATCCATTAAGTAACCCGCATCCGATATAAAGAGGTGCCAAATACTATCAGAAAAGGAATGAAGCAATGAAAAAAATCCCTTTTGTAACTCTGGAACAGGCAGCCGAAATTAAAAAGACCTATCCGACCCCCTTCCATATCTATGATGAAAAGGGCATTCGCGACAATGCCAGGGCCGTCAGGGAGGCCTTCTCCTGGAACAAAGGATTCCGGGAATACTTCGCTGTCAAGGCAACTCCCAATCCCTATATCATGGATATTTTCAGGGATTATGATTTCGGATTCGACTGCTCCTCCAAGACAGAGCTTCTGCTGGCAGATGCAGTAGGGGCTTCCGGAGAACATATCATGTTCTCCTCCAACGAGACGCCTGCCGAGGAGTATGCCCTGGCAGCAAAGCTGGGCGCCATCATCAACCTGGATGACTTCACCCATATCGAATTTGTGGAAAAGATCCTGGGCGGTTTCCCGGAGACCATGTGCTGCAGGTTCAATCCCGGCGGCTTCTTTACTCTGTCCAACGGAATCATGGACAATCCCGGCGATTCCAAATATGGCATGACCAAGGAACAGCTGGCCGAGGCCTACAGGATCCTTCGGGACAAGGGCGTAAAGCACTTCGGCATGCACGCCTTCCTGGCCAGCAACACAGTGACCAATGAATATTATCCCAGGCTGGCCGGCCAGCTCTTTACCCTGGCGGCCGACATTAAGAAGGAGCTGGGCATTCATTTCTCCTTCATCAATCTTTCCGGCGGCGTAGGAATCCCCTATACCCCCGATGCAGAACCCAATGATATTTATGCCATCGGCAGGGGCGTACAGGAGGAATACGAAAGGATCCTTGTTCCTGCAGGAATGGGAGATGTGGCCATTTATACCGAGATGGGCCGCTTTATGCTGGCTCCCTACGGCGGACTGGTCACCACCGCCATCCATGAGAAGCACATTTACAAGGAATACATCGGCGTGGACGCCTGTGCGGCAAACCTGATGCGGCCGGCTATGTACGGCTCCTATCATCACATTACGGTCCTTGGCAAGGAGGACCAGGAATGCGATCACCGCTATGATATCGTAGGCTCCCTCTGCGAGAACAATGACAAGTTCGCCATCAACCGCATGCTTCCCAGGATCGACAAGGGAGATATTCTCTTTATCCATGATACCGGCGCCCACGGCTTCTCCATGGGCTACAACTATAACGGCCGCCTTCGCAGTGCGGAGATCCTGCTGCAGGAGGACGGCAGTGCAAAGCTGATCCGCAGGGCGGAGACAGAACGCGATTATTTCGCCACCTTTGACTGTACGCCTTACTATGAAAAAATCAAATTTGAAGCTTAAGCAGATGCGGTAAACAAAAAAACTGCGCAGATTCAACAAATGCTGAATCTGCGCAGTTTTTATATCGTGCCGGCAGTGGGACTCGAACCCACACTCCATCACTGAAAACAGATTTTGAGTCTGTCGCGTCTGCCAATTCCGCCATGCCGGCCGGCCAAGTCATTTCATAACTGCCCTAGTATCTTAACACATGGATTTTTCTTCTTCAAGATTTTTTGGCAAAAGTGAAGCGAATGCCTTCCTTTAACATAATTGGCAGGATTGTATATTGATTGGA
>CAMNJZ010000132.1 GCA_946541955.1 uncultured Lachnospiraceae bacterium
CCAAAACAGCAAAACAGGGAGCGGATTGATCAGACTGCTAATCAACGCCGCTCCCTGAGACAATATCTGCGATAGGACCCGGTCACTTGCATCCGGGAAGCGGGTTTCTTTACGCTTCCTCGCTGCTCTCCTCTGCATTCACAGCTTCTTCAGGCTGCAGTTTTCCGTCAGGGAAGGCGATCTCCGCCGCTTCCTCGTCGGAAACCCGGGTCTTTCTGTTTTTGATCTTGTCCATGATTTCAGGAATCATATCTACAAACTTGCCCAGGGTATCCTGATTCTTGATATTCACGACCTTGGTATAGCCGTCGCGAATGACCAGAACAGCCGAAGGGGATACTTTGGCCGAAAGACCGCCCATGCCATTGTCCTTTTTCAGACCGTTGACTGTATTATTGGCGCCGGCTCCGATTCCGATGGTCAGGTCCGTCAGGGGAATGATAATGGTATCGCCCACATGAATGGGTTCCCCGACGACTGTTTTGGAGGTCAGAAGCCCCTGTGCGTTTTCAACAAGAGAATTGATTACTGTTGTAACATTATTCTTTGATTCAGCCATTTCTATTACCTCTTCTATCTTCCTGTCTGTTCGTATATCCTCTGTGCAGGCGCCCCGTCTCCGGCGCCCATGGGCTCAGACAAAGCGCTCAGGCCGCCTGCTTTGTATCCTTCTTTCCCGCCTCTGCTTCCTTGTGCCTTGGCGGAGGACCTTTTCTGAGCTTTTTGATAAAGCGTCTTACATTCTTTGAAAGCAGCAGCCGCAGCGCTGCAAATACGATTACGGCCAGCGTGATTTTTCCGTCAAAGGCCGCTGTCAGATCATACTGATATTCATACCAGTTCGGCGTGATAAACAGATGACCCGCCGTTACGGGATAGGTAAAGCCCGCCACTTCCATGACATTGGCGCTTCGAATCGGGGTTCCCAGGCCGATGTTTCCGCCCAGGGCCCATTCAGCCGGCAGAACCGAGGCAAGAATGGTCAGGAGCTCCTTTTTCACCCTGCCCAGGGCATCCTTTCCGCAGGAACCGGAAAGGACCTTCATATAATAATCCTTCCTGTAGATCAGATCGTCAATCTTATCAGGAAGCTCTTCCAGGATCTGCCAGATATTCTTTTTTTCTTCTTTCTTTTCTTCTTCCTTCTCTTCCTCAGGCTGTTCCGGCTTTTCCCTGTGCAGGAATTTGTCCACCGGAAGCTTGATTCCAAAGGCCGTGGCCCGGATCAGCTCCTCCCCGGGATACTGCACGGCCACATGCACGGCCTTGAAAAGCCAGGTTACGTGGGCTTCTCCAAAAGCCCGCTCCTTTGGTCTGTCAGGAAGGATTTCCGCGTGCCCCTCCGGATCTTCAAACCGTCCCTGGGCATTGTAGCGGATGGGAACAAACAGGACCAGACATCCGATCACCAGGACCAGGCAAAGCAGGATCAGGAGAATGATTCCCAGAATCTTCAGGATCGTGAATAAAATATGCATTATACACCATCCTTTCTCAGTGCCTCATTCAAAAAGAATCTGGCCCCGCCAGGGAAAAGATAGTCCCTGACATTGCAGCTGCCGGTATGGTCCAGGCATTCCTGCACGATCTGTCTGACCATCTCCACGCTGTCCTGGTAGCCTCTGGCGAGCCCTATGACGTAGGGGGGATGTTCTCTGTACCAGGGCTGGCGGAGATTGATGCTGTGACAGAATTCCAGCTGGTCTCCTCCTCTTTTGCCGGGATCCTCAATGAGAAGGATCACAAAAATGCTGGGCTGGAGTTCTTCCTGCAGAAGCTTCTCCTTCACCTTCCCGGAATCGCGGATCAGAGGACTGACATAGAGCCTGTTATAGAAATACATAACGCAACTCCCTTCAGTGCGCCGGTCTGTACGCAAATATATACAATTCTGACGCACAGAATCATTATATAATAGAAAAAAGCGAGGCGCAACGCAAAAGATTTCTGTTGACAAAGCCTGCCAATACCAGTAATATATCTTTATGTGCGTAATCGGGAATTCGTGTCTCTCCTGATACACATAGTCGAGGATTTAATATTTCAGTATCATGGAGGTATTTTAGAATGGCAAACATCAAATCTGCCAAGAAGAGAATTCTTACCAGCGAGAAGAAAGCTGCTGCCAACAAGGCCGTAAAGTCTCAGGTGAAGACTGCTGTCAAGAAGGTACGCGCAGCCGTTGAAGCAGGTGATAAGGAAGCCGCAAAGGCAGCTCTGGTCAATGCTTCTTCTGTTATTGACAAGGCTGAGACCAAGGGCGTTCTTCACAAGAACAACGCTTCCCGTAAGGTTTCCCGTCTTGCTTCTGCTGTCAACAAGATCGACTGATCAGCATACAGGTCCGATATACTGACCCCATATCCGGACTTCTACTATCCCGGTTTCTGATTCTACAGTCAGGAACCGGTTTTTTTATGCCCTCACAGCAAATGGCCCCTCCCCCTTCCGGCGCGCCAGGATCAAAAACGCCCCGGCGAAGCAGTGATTCTGCTTCCGCCGGGGCGCATTGTATTTCTTTTCTTATGCTGAGAAATTGATCACAGGCTCTGCAGGGGCTGCCGCAGGCTCCACCTTGGTGGCGGTCAGCATGACGCCCTCTCCCTGATAAGCCGAGAAGTTTTCCTTGGAAATGGTCGCCGTGACTTTGACCCAGGACTGCTCGGTCAGCTTGTCTGCATCAGGATATCTGCAGGCATAGCCTAAGAACTGCATGTCATTGGCACAGCAGGTCATAGCCATACGGCCGGGGATAAAGTAGCCCTTTTCCAGTTCCTTGGGAATCATGGCCATACCGGTATAGCATACTTCCCTGCCGACATATCTGTCCGGATGCTCCATGGCATCCAGGTACCAGATGCCGTAATTGATGCCTTCCAGATTGATGGGCTTTGCATTGATGTCAAAAGGAAGATCCTCTTCCGTTGTCATATCAATCTCGCCCTCGGCGTCCTCAAAGATCAGGTCCGCCTTCTGGTTGATTGCCTTGATATTTCTCTTATAGCTCAGCAGGGTCTTCTCATCCACGCCGTCGCATCTGTTGAACATGATCAGCTCAGAATTCCGAACCTGCTCAGCCAGGAGGGACCGCATATTCGTGAAATACATGGCAAAGGTGGAGGCATCGATGGTCGTGATCTGCTGCTCCAGTCTCCACTTCCTGGGAAGCTTAAAGCTCTGGAAATTCCACATACCGTTCCATTCGATCAGAACACGGATGGGATTGTATTTGGTATCCAGGCTCATCAGCTTGGAGGGGGTAAAATCGGACAGATCGTCGATCACTTCCACGACAGTATTGGATTGGTCCAGAAGTCCCTTTTTATACTCTTCCTCGCCCTCCTCACAGAGAATGACCAGAGTCTTGCCGGCCGCCTGGAAATAAGGCTGGCCCAGCGTATAGGCAAAGAAGGAGGTTTTACCGCTGTCCAGAAAACCGTTGATCACATATACAGGTTTCTGTCTGTTTTTGCCAAACATAGCTGTGTCCTTTCAAATACGAATTATTTGTTTCTCCACAGATCTGCCAGGGCGGCTTCTTTCAGGCCGGATCCGATCACGCAGATCTTGCCGGTAACATCGGCGGCACCGATTCTGACTTCTGTTTCGTCAGGAACATAATCAAAGTGGATCCATGTGCCGTCTGCGGCAGGGACCATGCCCTTTGATCTGAGGATGATGCCATAGTCTTCATTGTCGTTGAATTTTGCCAGGATGGCCTTCACTTCCTCGACAGTGTATTTCCTGGGCGTCTCCATGCCCCAGCTCTGGAAGACTTCATCTGCATCATGACCGTGATGATGGTGATGATGATGGTGGTGATGATCATGGGAATCCGAATGATAAATACGGTTGCCGGCCTCATCCACTTCTACCTGGCTGTGGTGATGATGATGGTCATGCTCGTCTTCATCCTCATCATCG
>CAMNJZ010000133.1 GCA_946541955.1 uncultured Lachnospiraceae bacterium
GACGACTCTTTCGCTTTCATAATCCAGCATAATCTCGATGCTCTTATAGCTTTTCGGCATCAGCTGCACCATCAGCTCACGGCAGGCTCCGCAGGGAGCGCCGGTCTTGCCATTTGGCATAATAGCCAGCACCTTTCGAATTTCCTGCTCTCCATTCGTGATCATGTTGAAGATCGCATTTCTCTCGGCACAGATTCCCAGTGTAGAGCATGTATCTACACAGACGCCGGTATAAATTCGGCCGGATGCTGACAAAATTGCTGCGGCCACACCGCCTGCTTCCACATAGTCAGAGATTTTTCTGCCGTTCTGGACCGCTTTTGCCGCAGCATACAGCCTGTCCCACTGCCACTGGTCCTTTGTCATGCTGCTTACATGTCCGGTACGCTTTTCATGCATCAGAGGAACATCCACATCCACTGACTTCCACTGATAGCGGAATCCGGATTTTTCCTGCACACGTCTCGATTTTGAATTGCCCTCATAATAGCCTACCCAGACCTTCGTCATGCCGATATCTTCAAAGGCATGACGGAGGATTTCTTCTACAGCCTCCGGCATAATGCCCTGCCCCCAGAAAGGCTTCCCGAGCCAGTATCCGAGTTCACATTCGTCATCACGGTCAGTCAGATCGGTGTGGCCATTCAGTTTCAGTTCGATCGCGCCAATGGCCTTTCCATCTGTTTTCAGGCAGATGGCATAAGCCTCTTTTCCCTGAAATACGTTCCTGATGACCTCCCGGCTCTCATCAATACTCTGATGCGGAGGCCAGCCGGCAATCGGCCCGACATCCGGATCTTTGGCATATTCATAAAGGCCTGCCGCATCACTGTCCTCCCAGCGGCGCAGGATCAATCGCTTTGTTTTAAGCATTTGAACCCTCCTACAGTTTATACTGCATGAAATTCCCATTCTTCACAAACCCGAAGTCCGTATAGAGCAGGACTCCCATATCGGATGCTGTGATCTGCACGGTTCCGCAGCCATACGACCTGGCCTCGTCAACCACTCTGCTAAGCAGCTCCCTGGCAATCCCTTTTCGCCGATAAGCCGGATCTGTAAACATGCTCGATAAGAGACCGATCTTACCGCTCGGGCATCCGAAATAGGGCGGTTTCTCAACGAAGGACATCCCACTGGTGCCGATGATATGATCTCCATCCAAGGCCAGCCAGGCGACAAAGGTCCCATCTGCCATGTGCCTGTCATAATAGTCTCTTAAGGCCGGGGCCAGATCGTACTCCTCTGCCGCGCCTTCCTCCCGGAGCTGACTGATCCGCATCTGGATGAAAACATCCAGATCCTCCGCATTCAACCTTCTGTAACGAATGTCCATAAAGGAATCCTCCAGCGCACATACCATGATGTATTCTTCAGCGTTCTCGTCGACTGTTCTGAAACCGACTTTCTCATACATTCTGACTGCATAGTTTGCTTTCTGTACTGCGAGAGATGCCCTCTTCCATCCCTGGCTCCTCAGCAGTGCCAGCATCCTTCTCATCATTTTTGTTCCGATGCCCCTGCCGCGGTATTCCCTGTACAGCGATATCGCAAAGGACGGTGTCTCGTCATCCACATGCCCATAGTCGTTCATGATCCTTGTCCAGACAGCGCCGACCACCTTCCCCTCCGTTTCTGCAACGAGGCAATAATCTGCAGGGCCGCTGCCGAAATCCTCGTAGTACAGGGAAAGCTCCGGCTGGCCTATGATCGATCTGTCCGGAGGCTCCATTCCTTCCGGAATGAATATCGCCTCGTATAAGTATTTTTTCAGCAAGTCTGTTTCATCGGGTCTGAGTTCTCGAATATGCATATCGTCACAGCTCCATCTTCAGGGATTTCACCTCTCATCAATCCCATTTTATCCACTTGTCCAATCACGGTTCCCTGCTTTCATACATCTTCCCAGATTTCAGCTGGTCATGGATCTGCAGCGCAAGGAGCAGAAAGGTACTGTACTGCGCAGAGCAGTTCCGGAAGGAACCGGCCAAACTGTCTGCCTTACTTCTCAATCTCCTTCTTATGCATCCAGTGGATCCCGATGTGGCCGATCCCCAGGATCAGGACAGCGATGCCAAGGAAGATGTTTTTCCCATAAAGGGCCAGGGACAGAAAGGCCAGGACCGGGAGCGTCGCGCCGGCAACCGGTATGCCCAGAAGACTGCTGTAGAAGTCCTCCATGGTCTTCCCGCTTCTGAAGTACCGGATCCAGTAGATCTCATACAAGGCCATGAGGGCAATGGACAAGCGCATCTTCCCGTCCATTATAGCACAAGAAAAAGGCGCCCGCCGCCGGTTATGGCAGTGGACGCCGGATAGATGTTTGATCAGAGTTCTTCGCCGTTGCTGGCAATGACCTTTTTGTACCAGTCGAAGGATTCCTTCTTCTCCCTGCTCAGGTCGCCGCTGCCGTCGTCGAACTTGTTGACATAGATGAAACCATAGCGCTTGGCCATCTCGCCGGTGGAGGCGGATACCAGGTCGATGCAGCCCCAGGGGGTATAGCCCATCAGGTCTACGCCGTCCTTTACGGCTTCCTTCATCTGCTCGATGTGCTTTCTCAGATAGTCGATCCGGTAGGTATCGTGCACGATGCCGTCCTCGCCCTTTTCATCATAGGCGCCCAGACCGTTCTCCACCACCATCAGCGGGATCCGGTAGCGGTCATAGATCTCGTTCAGGGTATAGCGCAGGCCCTTGGGATCGATCTGCCAGCCCCATGCGGAGGCTTCCAGATAGGGGTTCTTTGCGCCGGCCACGATGTTGCCCTCGGTGGCAGCCGCGCTCTGATCCACGGTGATGCAGTTGGACATGTAGTAGGAGAAAGTATAGAAGTCCACGGTGCCTTCCCTCAGGATCTCCAGATCGCCGGGCTCCATCTTCAGGCTGATGCCCTTTCTCTCCCAGAGCCTCTTGGCATAGGCGGGATACTCGCCCCGGACCATGACGTCGGAGCAGTACCAGTTGGTCTCCCGCATCTGCTCCTGGTTGCGGACGATATCGTCAGGATTGCAGGTAAGGGGATAGGAGGTGATGAAGCAGATCATGTTGCCCATCTTGTATTCCGGATAGTGCTCGTGGGCGTATTTGACCACTCTGGCGCTGGCCACGAACTGATGGTGGAGGGCCTGGTATCTTTCCTGGGGCTTGTCCGGTACGGTGGTCACAGGGCCTTCGTAGCCCCGGAAGGTGCCGGTGGACAGGATGGTGCCCATGGGCATGGTGCCGGCGTTGATCTCGTTGAAGGTCAGCCAGTATTTTACCTTGCCCTGGTATCTCTTGAAGATCACATGGCAGTATCTCTCAAAGAGCTCGATCAGCTCTCTTCCTTCCCAGCCGTTGTACTTTTCCACCAGGGCAAAGGGAAGCTCATAGTGGGAAATGGTGACCAGGGGCTCGATGCCGTGCTTCTTGCAGCAGTCAAAGACCCTGTCATAGAATTCCAGACCCTTTTCATTGGGCTCCTCCTCCATGCCGGTGGGGAAGATCCTGGTCCAGTTGATGGAGGTGCGGAAGCACCTGAAGCCCATCTCGGCAAAGAGGGCGATATCCTCCTCATAGTGATGGTAGAAGTCAATGGCCTCATGGGAGGGATATAAGGTATCCGGAAGGATGGTCCTCGTCACCCGCTTGGGCACTGCATGGCTGCCGTTGGTGCACATATCGGAGGTGGAAGGGCCCTTGCCGTCCACGTCCCAGGCGCCCTCAAGCTGGTTGGCCGCTACCGCGCCGCCCCACAGAAAGTCATCTCTTAAAACAGACATATCATTTCCCCTTTCTTTATGAAATTTCTTTTTGAAATTTCTTTTTAAAAAAGGCCTCCGCGCCTGCCGGCGCAGGGGCCTGCCTGATTGTC
>CAMNJZ010000134.1 GCA_946541955.1 uncultured Lachnospiraceae bacterium
GCCAGGGCCAGTATCATACCAATTCTTCTTTTCATATCTTTTCTCTCCATCTTCTGCTGAATCTTTCTGTGCTGAAAAAATACCTGTGTCTATTCTATCATTGATTGGGGGCCTTCAGCAGAAAAAAGGGGACAAATCCCCTCAAAAAAAGGCGGCAGAGCCTTCATGGGCGCCATGAAGGCCCTGCCGTCACACAGGTGCACTGATTTATGAAAGGATGCCCAGCTCCCGCAGGACCTGGGAGGCCTCGCTGACAGGAATGATCTCCAGCTGGTCCCGGACCTCCTGGGCCACATCCCGCAGATCGTCCTCGTTTTCGGCGGGAATGAAGACCTTCTTCACCCCGGCTCTCTGGGCTGCCATCAGCTTCTCGGGCAGGCCTCCGATGGGATTGACCCCGCCCTGGAGGGAGATCTCGCCCGTCATGGCCACGGCAGGGCTGACCGGGATCCCGGTGACCAGGGAGGCCAGGGCCGTGGTCAGGGTAATGCCCGCCGAAGGCCCGTCCTTGGGAGTGGCGCCGTCCGGCACATGGATA
The DNA here is from genome assembly GCA_946541955.1 of uncultured Lachnospiraceae bacterium. Classification (GTDB taxonomy): domain Bacteria; phylum Bacillota; class Clostridia; order Lachnospirales; family Lachnospiraceae; genus CAG-791. The sequence goes on from CAMNJZ010000134.1 coordinate 539, forward strand.
TGGAGGTCATGGTCCTCAAAGCACGCCTGGGCCTTGTCCGGAAACATGGACTTGACCAGGCTGACCGCGATCTGGGCCGACTCCTTCATGACGTCGCCCAGCTGGCCCGTGATGGTCAGGCGTCCCTTGCCCCGGGTCAGGAGGGTCTCGATGTAGAGGATCTCTCCGCCCACGGCCGTCCAGGCCAGGCCCGTGACAATGCCGGGGCCGGCGCTTTCTTTGACCCTGCCGTGCCGCATGGGCCGGATGTCCAGGAAGTCTCTGAGCGACTCCTTTGTCACCAGGACCGACTCCCCATGGCCCCGGACCAGCTCCACGGCTGCGGACCGGCACAGGGTGTCCATGCGCTTCTTCAGGCCACGAACGCCGCCCTCTCTGGTATATTCGGAAATGATGGTCTCCAGGACTTCATCGCTGACAGACAGGTTTTCCTCCTTGATGCCCACCGCCTTCATGGCCTTGGGCAGAAGGTGCTTTCTGGCGATCTGCAGCTTTTCCGTAGGCGTATAGCCCTGGAACTGGATGACCTCCATACGGTTGAGGAGGGGCTCAGGGATGGTATCCACCGAGTTGGCCGTGCAGATGAACATGACCCCTGACAGGTCATAGGGGACGTTCATGTAGTGGTCGGTAAAGGTCCCGTTCTGCTCGGGATCCAGGACCTCCAGCAGGGCCGAGGCAGGGTCGCCGTTGTAGGAAACGCCCAGCTTGTCCACCTCGTCCAGGACCATGACCGGATTGGAAACCCCGCTCTTGGAAATCCCGTCCATGATCCGGCCGGGCATGGCCCCGATATAGGTCCGTCTGTGGCCCCGGATATCGGCCTCGTCCCGGACGCCGCCCAGGCTGACCCGGACATACTTGCGCTGCAGGGCCCTGGCGATGGACTGGCCGATACTGGTCTTGCCGGTACCGGGGGCGCCCACAAAGAGGAGGATGGAGCCTGCCTGCTGGCCCTTGAGATTCATGACGGCGATCTGCTGGATGATCCGCTTCTTGACCTTGTCCAGACCGAAGTGGTCCTCCTCCAGGATGGCCTCCGCCTCGTCCAGGTCGATATCATGGGCCTTTTCCTTCTTCCAGGAAAGTCCGGTCAGGAAATCCAGGTAGTCATAGAGCATGCCGTACTCATTGCTGTTCTGGCCCTCCTGCTTTAAGCGGTTCATGACCTTGTCCGCTTCCTTGCGGGCCGTCTCGTTCATGCCGGATTCCTCGATCCGGATCTCCAGACGGCGCAGGTCCGTCACCTGCTCGGGATGCATGTCGTCCAGCTGCTTCTGCAGATATTCCATCTGCTTCTTAATGGCGGATTCCCGGTAGATCTTCTGGTAATCCTCCTCCTGGGCGGAGGAAGCCTCGTTCTGGATCTTGTTCATCTCCAGATTTTCGTAGATCATCTGCTCCATCCGGTCGGTCCGTCTGGCCAGGGAGTCCTCGGCAATGACCTCATATTTCTCCTGAGCAGAGTTCATCATCCAGGGAGACATGGCCGCCGCCACTTCGCCCAGGCTGGTCCACTGGGCGATCATGCCCCGAAGGACCTGGCCCCACTGATAGCCGTCCGTGAACTGGGACAGGGCGTTTTTGGCTTCCCGCAGTCTCTCATCATAGTTGGACCGGTCCAGGTCATCGATGTCCGCCCTTCTGGAAATGGACAGATCGATGCTGTGGTCCTTATAGACCACGACGGAATTGATATTGATCCGGTTCCTGATCCGGATCACCAGATAGCCGTCGTCGCTGATCTCGGAAATGAAGCCGGCCAGGCCGATCTTCTGGAAGCTGTCGTTGGTCAGGTCCTCCCTATCCTGCTCCTCCCGCATGAAGATCAGATAGACCTTTTCTTCCCTGACGGGGCTCTTGCCCGTCATCTTCTGATAATAGGCAGTCTGGACATAGACGTTGGAATCCGGGACCGCCAGTATATTGTAAATAGGTAATGCTGCCACTATTTCAATCTCCTTTTGTCGTAATAATAAGCAATGGGGTTTCTGAGATGCCATTATAGCACCCTTTTCCGAATTTGTCAGCACTCAATCTTAAAGAGTGCTAATTAAATTGTAAAAAATATATTAACATGCGATCTAAAAATAAGACAAGGGCAGAGACGCTCCTTCCGGCGTCTCTGCCCTGCTTTGTTCCTGATACTGATAGAGTCCGCTGCCTTATTCTGCAGCCTCTTCCTGGATCTGGTCCTTGCGGAAGTGGACGATCTCCCCGTTTTCCAGGGTGACGACAAACTCTCCGTCTTCCATGAGAATGGTGGTCTGGAAGTCCTCGCCGCCTTCTGTGAGGTCGCCGGTGAAGCCCTCGCCCACGTCCATCAGGGTTCCGGCGTATTCCTTGCCGTCAACGGTCAGAATGACGTCAAAGCCGTCCTCGACCTCCCGGATGACCAGCTCGTCGGATTTCTCATTGACATAGACGCCGTCCACGCCGTTATAGGAGCTGACATTGACAAAGATGCAGTCCTCCTCATTGGCGGAATCCTGCCAGCGGAGCTTGTCGCCTTCCTTTAAGAGGGCGCCCTCGGTGGTGGTCTCGTCCTTTACGGTCTCTTCGCCGTCTTCATTGAAGACCAGGGTATAGTGCTTTGCATCTGTATAGGAAAGATTGCCGCTGGCCGGGTCATAGCTGCCTGTGAATTCCCAGATGGCTGCCTCGGAGGCGCTGCTGCCCCAGTGGACCAGGACATCATAGGTGGAATCCTCCAGAGCGGTGATGTCCATCTCCGCACGGCCCGAGATCTCGTCGGTCCAGGTGCCTTCCAGCTCCATCTCGCCGACATAATCCTCCAGGAAATCGCCGGTCATGGATTCGGTCTCCTCCAGCATCTCTTCGGACATGGCGTCGGCTTCTTCTGCCATCTCCTCGCCCATCTGGGTCATCTCTTCCTGGGTCATCTGGCTGGACTCACTTTTGCTGCAGGCAGTCATGGCTGCCACAGCCATTGTCAGCATCATTGCTGTAATGATTCTCTTCTTCATAATAATCTCCTTCTGCGCCGCCTGGCTGCAATATGCGGCCGGTCTCTGTCTGGCCGCTTTTTTATTTTTCCATTTTTATCACAGATCGCCCTGCAATGCAATCTGTCTTTTCCTTACAAATCCCAAAAGATTGCTAAAGCGCCTTCCGGGAACATACTTATCATATCATACCTGATTATCCTTTTCCTGCAGGGCG
>CAMNJZ010000135.1 GCA_946541955.1 uncultured Lachnospiraceae bacterium
AATTCCTCCCTGGCTTTCTGAAGGTACTCGGGCTGCTCATAGAGGTCTATGGCCGTCATGGCCAGGATCTTGCCGGCATGGAGGAGAGCCTTGTGGCCGATGGAGGAGCCGCCGGTGGAGACGTTCTGCCAGCTGTGGCCAGGCGCACCGTTCACAAAGGCGGTGACATGGATCTGGGCAGTGGGCGTCTGCCAGCTGACATCCCCTACGTCTGTACTGCCGGGGAAGAAGCTGGTGGAATGGAAGAGGGGAACCAGGAAATCGTTGATGCCCTTCTGGCCATTGTTTGAGGCCTTTCTTGTGAAAGCCGCGATCTCATCATTGATTTGTGCACAGTTGCCAGGGGCTTCCTGGACAGGACAGGTCTTCCGGAGTTGGTCTGCGAAGGCCTTTTCTTCTTCTGTGAAGGAAGGCAGGCCGGCTTCCTCGAAGTTTTTGTAAAGCAGGTCTTCCAGGGTGAAGCTGGGGACCAGCTCTGCGGTGCCGTCGATGAAGACTCTTTCATAGGTGGTCTCTGTCATCAGGGCCGCCCCGTCTGCGATCTTGTCTACTCTCTTTAGGAGCTTGACTGAATCCCTTACCTTGTTGGCCCGGACCATGTAGAGAACAGAGGCGTGGTCCTGGACCACGTTGGGGGAGATGCCGCCCGCATCGGTGATGGCATAGTGGACCCGGCAGTCGGAGGTCATGTGCTCCCGGAGATACTGAACGCCGGTATTCATCAGTTCCACGGCGTCAAGGGCGCTTCTGCCAAACCAGGGGTCGCCTGCGGCATGGGCGGCAACGCCCTTGAATTTATAAAGGACCTGAATGGAGGAATTGTTGGTGCCGGTGACCACTTCGTTGACATCGGAAGGATGCCAGGTCAGGGCCGCATCAAGATTTCTCCAGACCCCGTCCCTGGCCATAAAGGCCTTGGCGGCGCCGCCTTCCTCCCCGGGGCAGCCGTAGAAGACCACGGTCCCCTCCCGGCCGGTTTTTTCCAGATAGTTCTTGATGGCAAAGGCAGCAGCCAGGGCGCCGGTGCCCAGCATGTTGTGGCCGCAGCCGTGGCCGGGCGCTCCTTCTGTAAGGGGCCTGGGCTCCAGGCAGCACTTTTCCTGGCTCATGCCGGAGAGGGCGTCGAATTCACCCAGGATCCCGATGATGGGACGGCCGTGTCCGTAGGAGCCGGAGAAGGCAGTCTCTATGCCGGAGAGGTTTTCCTCCAGCTGGAAGACGTTTTCACGAAGGACCTTTTTATAAAGGGCGGCGGACTGGAATTCCTTGAGGCTGAGCTCCGGGCAGGCCCAGATTTGGTCGGACAGGTCTGTGAAGATCCCTGCGTTATTCTCGATATAGGCGGCGGCTTCTGTTTTGTTTCTGTGCATGTGTCTCTTCCTTTTTTCGCTGTTATGTAAGAAAGCCGCCCGGATCGGGGCGGCTTTTCCGGTGTGACCAGGAGATGATCAGACAATTTACAGGACCTTTGCCAGGAAATCCTGGAGTCTGGGGCTCTTTGGATGGTTGAAGATCTGGTCAGGGGTTCCCTGTTCCACCAGCTTGCCGTCTTCCATGAAGACGACCCGGTTGCCGACCTCACGGGCAAAGCCCATTTCGTGGGTCACACAGACCATGGTCATGCCACGGCGGGCCAGTCCCTTCATGACTTCCAGAACTTCGCCGACCATCTCAGGGTCCAGAGCGGAGGTGGGCTCGTCAAAGAGCATGACCTCGGGATCCATGCAGAGGGCGCGGACGATGGCCACACGCTGCTTCTGTCCGCCGGAGAGCTGTACGGGATAGGCTGAGGCCCTGTCCCGAAGACCGACTCTGTCCAGAAGCTGGAGGGCTTTTTCCTCCGCCTCGGCCTTGTTTTCCTTCTTGACGATCAGGGGTGCGATGGTCAGATTCTCCAGGATGGTCTTGTGAGGGAAGAGATTGAAGTGCTGGAAGACCATGCCCATCTTCTGACGGAACTTATCCAGATTGACCTTTCCGTCGGTGATGACCTCGCCGTCCACTTCAATGCTGCCGTCGGTGGGCTCCTCCAGGAGATTCAGACTCCGCAGGAAGGTGGATTTGCCGGATCCGGAGGGACCGATGATGACCATGACATCGCCCTTGTTGATGTCCAGATCGACGCCGTCCAGAGCCTTGATGGCTCCGTAATTATAGTGTTTTTTCAGGCCTCGTACCTTGATCAGAACATTATCGTTTGTCACTTGCTCTCATCCTCCTCTCGAAATACTGAATGATCTTGGATGTCGGGAAGCACAGGCAGAAGTAGAGGAAGGTCGCCATGAGCAGGGGCTCCGCAATAATAAAGGAAGCGGACTGGATGGACTTGACGTTGAACATGATATCCTGTACGCCGATGGTGTAGCAGACCGAGCTTTCCTTGATGATGGTAACGAATTCGTTGGCTACCGCAGGAAGGATGTTCTTGATGGCCTGGGGGATGATGATGTGGAACATGGTCTGGGCCTTGGACATACCAAGGGACCTGGCCGCCTCTGTCTGCCCGTGGTCCACGCCTTCAATGCCGCCCCGGATGACGTCGGACATGTAGCCGCCCGAGTTCAGGGACAGGGCTACGACGCCGGGGAAGAAACGCTCGAACTGAATGAACTTCAGGAAGGTGAACTTGGGGAGGGAGATGAAACCGAACACGATGTAGTAGATCAGGAAGATCTGCACCAGCATGGGGGTACATCTGACGAACTGGACATAGGCGCCCGCGATCAGCTTCACCGGATTGAACCTGGAGAAGAATTCGAGCCGCTTGGCCTTTGCGATATCATCGGTTTTGATCTTGGCCAGATGCCGCAGGGGCCGTACGTCTGAGAGCAGCATGAGGGCCAGGGCAAAGGCAATGACAAAACCGATCACAACTGTCAGAAGGGACAGAAGGACCGTTACGACAAGTCCCTGCCAGAGCATGGGCAGATATTTGGACAGCTTTTCCAGGTTTTCTAAGCTGATGGTCATGGATCTATTCCACCTTTCAAAAAATAAGGTCCTCTCTGTTTCTGGCAGAGAGGACCTTGCCGTTTTTTAGAGTCTTTGAAGATCAGGCAGGCTTACTGCTGCACATTGCCGGATTCATCCAGCATGCCTTCGAATACGCTCTCCTCGTCGGAAGCCTGTTCCTGGGCAGTGGTGATGTACTCATCCATGGAGCCGTCTTCCAGAGCGGCGGCGATGACGCCGTTGACTGCCTGGAGAAGGCCTTCGTTGCCCTTCTGCAGAGCGATGGCGGAGCCCTGTGTATCGTAAGGAACATCCCATGCGATCATCAGATCAGGATAGTTCTTGATATACTGCTCAGCAACAGCAGTCTCGATGAAGGCGCCTTCCAGCTTGCCGGAAAGGAGTTCGTTGATCAGGTCTGTGACCTTGGGAAGACCTGTGATGTTGGCGTTGGGAGTGTTTTCTTCCGCCAGGCCCATCTGGATGGAACCAGTCTGCGCACCGACCGGCAGTCCGTCGAAGGCAGCGTAATCGGTATACTTGTCCTTGTCAGCTGCGCGGATCACGAAGCTCTGTCCGCCCATGTAGTAGAGGTCAGAGAAATCGAAGGTCTCAGCACGCTCCGGAGAGGGAGAGAAGCCGGAAATACCCAGATCGATGTTGCCGTTCTGCAGCTCCATCAGGATGCCGTCGAAATCCAT
>CAMNJZ010000136.1 GCA_946541955.1 uncultured Lachnospiraceae bacterium
CTATAATGGAGCAGGAATAATCTATTTTATTGGGAGAATACAACTATGGGCAAATTCGGTTGGTTCTGTACAATTAATTTCAGTCTCCTCATGGGCGCTCTTCTGGAACTCAATAAAAACACCTTCTTTGGCTGGATGCTGTTCGGATTTGTTTTTACCGGCATGGTCATTTTAGGGCACAGATACATGGCCGGCTGGAAATTTCCGGCAAGAGTCCTGGGCGTTCTGGCCTATCTGGTGCTTCTGATCGGGATCTTCCTGATCAGCCAGCCGCCTGTACGCAGGGTGAAGGCCGGCGATTCCATAAAGCCTGCGGTCACGGAGGTTTATTCGACTGCCGGCGGCGACGTAACAGGCGTTGTTTTAAAGAGCGGGGTCGAGCTTTTTGCAGGCATCCCCTATGCGGCGCCGCCTGTCGGTGACCTTCGCTGGAAAAAGCCCCAGGATCCGGCTCCCTGGACCGGGGTCCTGGCCTGCGACCGCTTCGCTCCCATGTCCATGCAGGTACAGAACTCTCCCCTTTACAATTCCATGGCACGCATCATAGGCTACCATGATTACCGGATCTTTCTGGGGGACGCCTTCCGGGAAGCCGCTTCCGAGGACAGCCTTTATCTGAACATCTGGAAGCCGGCCGGCAAGGTGGAAAAGGCCCCTGTCGCCGTCTATATTCACGGAGGCTCCCTGCAGACCGGCCAGCCCTGGTATGCGGACTACAGCGGAGAAGGCTTTGCAAAGGACGGCGTCATCGTCGTAAACATGGGCTACCGGCTTGGCGTCTTCGGTTTCCTGGCCACGGAGGAAATGGCCAGCGAAGAGGGAACGGCCGGAAATTTCGGCCTTCTGGACCAGATCAAGGCCCTGGAATGGGTCCGGGACAACATCGCCTCCTTTGGCGGAGATCCTGACAATGTCACCCTGATCGGCGAATCCGCCGGCGCTGTCTGCGTGGACGCCCTCTGCGTCTCTCCCCTGGCCGCAGGTCTTTTTGACCGGGCCATTTTAGAGAGCTCGACCATTTCCTCCAAGGAGCCGCCTCACTCCTACCGTCTCTTTGACGAGGCCCTTTCCTCCGGTCAGGAGCTGATGGAAAAATACGGCTGCAGCACCCTGGAAGAACTGCGGCAGATCCCTGCCGAAAAGCTGGTGGGAGAACAGGAGACCCAGCACCATGTGACCATAGACGGCTATGTCCTTCCGGATACGCCCTATGCTCTGAGAAAGCAGGGCGTCCATAACGAAAGCGCTGTTCTGCACGGCTTCAACAAGGAGGAAAGCGCACCCTTCCTGCTCTTTTCCCAGGCTTCTTTGGAGGACTATGAGGAAAGGGTCCGCAGATGGACCGGCAGTGCTGCAGACGAGATCCTGGCCCTCTATCATCCTGAGACCGATGAGGAAGCAAAGCAATACTGGGCTGAGATCTACGGCGCTCTCTTTTTCAACTATTCCCACTACTGCCTGAACCGCCTGGAGCAGGAAAACCATGTGCCCTCCTGGGAATATCTTTTTACCAAAGACAACCGGCGGATCGGCTGCTGGCACAGCGGAGAGCTGGTCTATGCCTTCGGCGTCATCCCGAAAGGGACCAGGCTCTATACCTCTGAAGACCGGGCCCTGGCGGATACCATGCACGGCTGCTGGGTCAGCTTTGTAAAGACAGGGAATCCAGGAACGGTAAACGGCCAGGCCTTTGCCCAGTCCGAAGATGCGAGCCAGGTCATGGAATTCGGAGAACAGACGGGTATGATCGAGGATCCCTGGCTTCCCCTCTACCAGATCTTTGACAGGATGTACGGCTGGAATTAAGCCGGCATAAGGAATCATAGCATGAAAATGGAAAATCCCCGGCCTTTTTTGCTTAAGCACAAAGGCCGGGGATCTGTTTACGACTGCTGCTGCATGCGGGGTTTCCTTAAAGAACCACGTTCTCCTGCCTGCCCTCCATCCAGGAGAGCAGATTGTTGAATACGATCTCTGCCCGCAGGGTCATGGATTCTCTGGTGGCAAAGGCCACATGAGGGGTGACAAGGGTACGGGGCGCCTTCAGGGCAGGCGTCTCCGGATCCAGGGGCGGTTCCTTTTCAAATACGTCCAGGCAGGCGCCGGCAATGGTCCCTTCCTCCAGGGCCCTGCAAAGGGCTGCCTCATTGACAACAGGCCCTCTGGCCGCATTGATCAAAATGGCAGTGGGCTTCATCATGGAAAGCCTCTTTTCATCGATCAGATTTCTGGTGGAATCATTCAGGGGACAATGCAGGACCACAAGATCCGACTTCTGCAGGAGCTCCTCCAAGCTGACCTGGCTGACATAGGCAGGGACTTCCGGATGAACAGTCCTGCTGGATGCGAGGATCCTGGCGCCAAAGGCGTGGAAGAGCTCTGCGCTTCTGCTTCCGATTTTGCCAAGCCCGATGATACCGACGGTCTTCCCCTTGATCTCCCAGCCTACCAGGCCGTCCTTGGTGCCGCCTTCCCGGCATCTGTCCTCCACCGCTCTGAGATTTCTGGCCATGGAAAGGGCCATGCCAAGGACAAGCTCCGCCACTGCTTCATTGGAATAGCCGGATGCATTGCTGACAGCCATGCCCATCTCTCTGGCCGCCGTCAGATCCACATGGTCTACGCCGGTAAAGGCAATGTCTATGAATTTCAGTCTGGGACAGGCCCTGAGAACAGCGCCCGGCATGGGCATGTTGGCAAGGATCATGGCGTCTGCCTCCTTTGCCTGCAGGATCAGCTTATCCACATCCCCTGTCCTGGCATATTCTTCGAAAACGACGCCCTGCTTTTCAAAGGGCGCTTTCCGCGCCTGCATTTCTTCGGGGCTGATGCCAAGTCCTTCCATAATTACAACCTTCATATTTTCTTCCTTTCCGGAGCCCTTTTCCAGCCCCTATAACCTCGTCAGTCCAGTCCAAATTTGACCCTGTCTTCCTGGCTCATGGTATGCGTGCCGACATAGTCTCTGCCTTTTCCATCCGGGAAGGGCCCTGCCAGCGTAGCCATCTCCTCCTGGGGGATTTTCCTCTTCTGCACATTCCCTGACCTAAGATCGACCCGTAGTGCAGGGCCTGCTTCTGATTCTTTCCATCCTGGAAAAGGACTGCATAGAAAGCCCTGTCTCCCAGGACTCTGGTCCTGGCGTAATACTTGCTCGGATCCCAGGATATGGGCCGCAGGCCCGGGTCTGTTGTAGTGGAGGGCAGCTGCATCTGCCTGCAGTCCCCGGTGTTCACGTCAATGCAAAGGAGATGAAAAGTCGTAACGGCCAGTATGAGCAGCCTTGAACAAGTCCCTCTTATGCTTCTGCGTCCTTTACCGGATCAGCGGAGAATCTCCACGACTTCTCCGATATACATGTCGTGTGGATCTCCTCCCTGGTAATGGGACTGGACGATCTCCTCCGGAATCTGCTCGATGGGAAGGGTCTGCCTGAAGAGCTTTCTGCAGACAAGGGTCAGCTCTGCTTCCTGGAAGGTCACGCCCTTTTCCAGAAAGACAGGGGTCAGACCGCTCTCATGCATCTTGTCCAGGTCCCTGCCAGACTTTGCGCCCAAAACGCCCAGGGTCTTTCTGCAGGCTTCCGGATAAAAGCTGACCGTAAAATATTCGTTGTC
>CAMNJZ010000137.1 GCA_946541955.1 uncultured Lachnospiraceae bacterium
GACTTGCTCATCTTGCGGCCCTGGGAATCCCTGACCAGACCATGGAAGAGCACCGTCTTGAAGGGCTTTTCTCCCATCTGCTCATAGCCGGAGAAGATCATACGGATGACCCAGAAGAAAATGATGTCATAGCCGGTGACCAGGACGTCTGTCGGATAGAAGTACTCCAGCTCGGGCGTCTTCTTTGGCCAGCCCAGGGTGGAGAAGGGCCAGAGGGCGGAGGAGAACCAGGTGTCCAGGGTATCGGGATCCTGGGTCAGGCTGGTGTGTCCGCAGCAGGGGCACTTGTCAGGCATTTCCCTGGCAACGGTGATCTCGCCGCACTTGTCGCAGGTATAGGCAGGGATCCTGTGGCCCCACCAGAGCTGACGGCTGATGCACCAGTCGCGGATGTTGTCGGTCCAGTTGAAGTAGGTCTTCTCCATGCGGGGAGGGATCAGCTGGATGTCGCCGTTTTTGACGCCTTCCACAGCGGGCTTAATGAGCTCGTTCATACGGACGAACCACTGGGGCTTGATCATGGGCTCCACGGTGGTGCCGCAGCGGTCATGGGTGCCTACGTTGTGGGAATAGTCTTCGATATAGACCAGAAGGCCCATCTCGTCCAGTTCCTTCACGATCTGGGCGCGGCAGGCGTAGCGGTCCATGCCCTCGAACTTGCCGCCGTTGGCATTGATGGTGGCGTCGTCGTTGAGGATGTTGATCTCAGGGAGGTTGTGGCGCTTGCCCACCTCAAAGTCGTTGGGGTCGTGGGCCGGGGTGATCTTGACAACGCCGGTTCCGAACTCCATGTCGACATACTCGTCGGCCACGATGGGGATCTGTCTGTCCACGAAGGGCAGGAAGACCTTCTTGCCCACCAGGTCCTTATAGCGGTCGTCCTCGGGATTCACGGCCACGGCGGTATCGCCCAGCATGGTCTCGGGACGGGTGGTGGCAAATTCCAGGAAGCGGGTCGTGGAAACGGAGCCGTCCTCCTCGATCAGAGGATACTTGATATGCCAGAAATGCCCGGCCTGGTCTTCATACTGGACCTCAGCGTCGGAAATGGAGGTCTTGCAGACAGGGCACCAGTTGATGATACGGCTCCCCTTGTAGATCCAGCCTTTTTCATGCATGCGGATAAAGACTTCCTTGACCGCCTCGGAGCAGCCCTCGTCCATGGTGAAGCGTTCTCTGTCCCAGTCACAGGAAGAGCCCAGCTTCTTGAGCTGCTTTACGATGCGTCCGCCGTATTCCTTCCTCCAGTCCCAGCATTTCTCCAGGAAACCTTCTCTTCCCAGATCCATCTTTTCGATGCCCTGGGCCTTGAGGGAGTCAATGACCTTGACCTCGGTGGCGATGGCGGCGTGGTCCGTGCCGGGCTGCCAGAGGGCGTTGTAGCCCTGCATCCTCTTAAAACGGATCAGGATATCCTGCATGGTATTGTCCAGAGCGTGGCCCATGTGGAGCTGGCCGGTGATGTTCGGCGGGGGGATCACGATGGTGAAGGGCTTTTTGGAAGGATCCACTTCGGCGTGGAAGTATTTCTTCTCTTCCCAGTTTTTATAGATACGGTCCTCGATTCCCTGAGGATCGTAGGTCTTAGCGAGTTCCTTGCGCATATTCTATCCTCCTGTGCTTGTCCGGAATCAGGAGAATTCCAGACTGTTACAAAATAGTATGATACTGATTTCAGGGGCCTTTGTCAATTCTGGCGGACCATACTCGTAGTATAGAAAGAAGCCTCCTTTCCATTTCTGTTTTCATTCCCCAGCGCTCTTCTGCTTCCATAAACATGCCCTGCCTGAAGAATTCTATAAAACTGATCCCTTTCCCCTTTTTTCTAAAGTTCGTCTAAAGTTTCCCTGCTATGGTTTTGTCAGAAGGCAGAGGAAAGGCAGCAAACAAAGCAGTGAAATGAAGCAATAAGATAAAGAAAGGAGACAAACCAATGAAACGAAAGAAAAATTTCCTGGCCGCCCTGGCCTACGGCGCGGCCCTGACACTCTTTACCGCCTATTTCCTCATGGATACCTTTGTGATCGAAAGGGGATGCATAAGATGGGCCCATATAATGCACCCATAAGGTGCACGCATAAAATGCACTTCCTCCCCTTAATTAATGGTAGATTCCCCATAAAAAGATGGTATAATTTGGCAATGGGCAAGCCCCATAGAAAAAACAAAGCAGATTTTTCCGAAAAACCGGGCATCTGCCTTCCTCAGAAAGTGAAACACCTATGTCATCAGCAAAACTAACTACGCCCGCCTGGTTCCGCAAGGGCCTTCATGACGGTATCCCCATCTGTATGGGGTATTTCGCGGTATCCTTTACCCTGGGCATTGCCGCCAGGGCCATCGGCATGACCGCCCCCCAGTCCTTCTGGATGTCCGCAGGCATGGTCGCCTCCGCAGGCGAATTTGCCGCCCTGGTCCTGATCGAATCCGGCGCAGGCGTCATCGAAATGATCACCACCACCCTCATCGTCAACCTCCGCTACCTCCTGATGAGTACGGCCCTTTCCCAGAAGCTCAGTCCCACCCTTCCCCTGCGGCACCGCTTCTTTACGGCCTACTGCATCACCGACGAGATCTTCGGTCTCTGCTCCGCTGTGGAGGGTTATCTGAATCCCTTCTACGCCTACGGCATCACCCTGGTCTCGGTGGCGGGCTGGACCTCCGGTACGGTCCTGGGCGTTCTGGTGGGCAACATCCTGCCGGACTGGGCCTCCAACGCCATGAGCGTATCCCTCTACGGCATGTTCCTGGCCATCATCATCCCGCCAGCCAAGGAGAACCGCTTTATCGGCCTTCTGGTCTTTGTATCCATGGCAGCCAGCTGGATCTTCTCGGTCCTGCCCCTGCTCAGCCAGATCTCCTCGGGCTTCAGGATCATCATTCTGACCATCGTCATTGCAGGCATCGCAGCCGCCATCCGTCCCATCGGGGATACGGCCCCCGCCGATGCAGCCGGGGAAGGAGGAAAGGCATGACAAGGAACGTATATATTTCCCTCATCATCATGTGCCTGACGGTCTACGCCATCCGGTCCCTTCCCCTGCTCCTGCTTCGGAAGAACATCCAGAACCGCTGGCTCCGTTCTTTCCTATATTATGTGCCCTTTGTGACCCTGGCGGTCATGACCTTCCCCGCCATCATAGGCGCAACAAACAGCATGTGGTCGGGGGCTGCAGCCCTCCTTGTGGGCCTGATCGCGGCCTGGGTCAACGGCGACCTCTTTGTCGTTGCCATCAGCTGCTGTCTGACTGTCTTCGTAACAGGACTTTTCCTCTGAGCCGGCCGGTTAAAGCCGGCAGGCGCTTCAAAAGCCGCAAAGATAATCATTTATCCACTTTATTTTCACTGATTTTTCACAACTGTGCAGTAGGATAAGTCTGTTACATAAAATAATAAGGAAAAACAGGTTTCCCCAATAAACTTCTGCCTGCAGGAAAGAATCTTTACGGGTCTTAGGACCGCCGCCGGCAGAGCGGAAGCCCCTTTTTTCATTATCAAGCCTTACAGTTGCAGAGAGGTAAGCAGCTATGTCTAATTTCCTGAATAACCTGAGATATAAACTGGCCAG
>CAMNJZ010000138.1 GCA_946541955.1 uncultured Lachnospiraceae bacterium
TTTCCTTCCTGCTTTTTCCGATATCTTCTGCGGATATATTCGAAGGAGATACATCGAGACTTTGGAAGACTTTGGAAGAGCTGCATGTTGACTTAGAGATTTCCAAAAAATCAGACTTTGGAATATACTAAAGGGGGAAAAGGATCCTCTTATGATCATGGAAAGCTGACTGTGCAGGGTGACCCGGGACCGCTGACATTGTAAATGTGAAAACACAAACCGTTAGAGGAAATGAACACTATGAGAAAGATCGGACTTAAAGATTTCTACAATTACAAATATATTTCATCCATGAAGCTTTCGCCCCAGGGCGACAGGCTGGCCTTCATTGTTACAACGGTCAATGAAGAGGACAATGACTATGATTCCAACCTCTTCATGCTTCGAAGAGACGCGGAAGGACAAAGCTGGCAGGAGGTCCAGCTGGTCACGGACGGCAGGACGGGAGAATTCTTTTTCGAAGATAATGACACGATTCTGTTCTCGGCAAAACGGGGCAAGGATAAGAAAAAGGGCGAGGAGGAGCCGATCACGGTCTTCCAGCGCCTGCCTCTTGGCGGGGGCGAAGCCCGGAAGGCCTATGAATTTCCGATTCCCGTGTCGGACCTGAGAAAACAGCCGGACGGAAACTATCTCCTGATCGGCGAGACCATGGTCAAATATCCCGACTACCACGCCATGACGGAAGCCGGAAGAAAGAAGGTCCTGAAAGAGATCAAAGAAAATGAAGACTATGAGGAGCTGACGGAGTCTCCCTTCTGGTCCAATGGGGAAGGAATCACCCAGGGCACCCGAAATACCCTTTTCCACTATGATGTGAAGGCAGGAAAGCTCAGAAGGCTGACCGATCCCCTGTTTACCGTTGACTGCTTCGAAGTAATTGGCGGCGCTGCCTATGTGGTCGGGCGCAGCTTTGAGAGCAGACAGGAGTACAAGAGCGGTCTGTATCGAATCGATCCTGTCAGCGGAAGCTGCACGGAGCTGGTGCGCCCTTATCTTCAGATCATGGAGATGGGCAGGATCCGGGACAAGCTCATCCTTGTGGGAAGCGAATGCAAAAGATATGGAGAAAGCGAGAATCCCTTCTTCTATGTGTATGATACATCCGGGAAAGAAAAGGATTTTACCCTCCTTTATGAGGCTGACGAAAGCCTTTTCGACGGTGTCATCAGTGATATTGAGTATGGCAGCTGGCGCGGCCTGAAGTCGGACGGAGACTACGTCTATTACCAGGCGCTGGACGGTGCCTCCAACGTGCTCCGGCGGATCGGACTGGACGGCAGAGCAGAGACCCTGGTTCAAAAGGAAGGCGCCCTCTATGACTTTGACGTGGCCGGCGGGGACCTGTGGGTGATGGGCCTCTACGACATGAAGCTGCAGGAAATCTATCATGCAGGCGCGGGGGGCAGTCTGCGCCAGATGACAAGGTTCAATGCCGCGGCCCTCCGCGGCAGATCTGTCGCAAAACCTGTCTATATTGGCACCAGCTGTCACAGTGCCCGTTACGGCAACGAGCTGGTGGACGGCTGGGTGCTGCTCCCCATAGACTACGAGCCAGGAAAGAAATACCCGGCCGTTCTGGACATCCACGGCGGTCCCAAATGTGCCTACGGCCCTGTTTTCTTCCATGAGATGCAGCACTGGGCTTCGGAGGGATACTTTGTCATGTTCTGCAATCCCCACGGTTCGGACGGCAAAGGGAACGAGTTCTCTTATCTCGACATGCAGTGGGGCGGGATCGACTATGAACAGATCATGGCCTTCGTCGACCATGTGCTGGAGGAATATCCGGATATCGACAGAGCAAAGCTCTGCTGTACCGGCGGCAGCTACGGCGGCTACATGAGCAACTGGATCAGCGGGCATACGGACAGGTTCTGCTGCATCGCCACCCAGAGGAGCATCATGAACTGGATTACCATGTACGGCGTCAGCGACATCCCGCCGATCATGTGCAGCGAGACCTGCAATACCGATCCCTACTCCCAGGAAGGCTTTGCCCAGATGTGGGACGTCTCCCCGCTAAGGTACATAGGAAATGCCAGTACGCCGACCCTGATCATCCATAGCGACGAGGACTACCGCTGTCCCATCGGGGAGGGATATCAGCTCTTTACGGCCCTTAAATACAAGGGGGTCCCCGCCAAGATGGTTGTCTTCCACGGCGAGAACCACGAGCTGTCCAGATCCGGCAGGCCAAAGCACAGGGTGAAACGGCTGACAGAGATCACAACGTGGTTCCGGACCTATACCGAATAAAGGAATCCTTATACAGGCCCTGTGAAGCTGCAGACAGCCAGCTCCGCCAGGCCGCAGCCCACCATGACCTGGATGGGCCCCAGCTTTGTCTTTCGAAGAAGGATCAGTCCCACAATGAAGTAGACAAGGGTCCGCCACTGGATGGCGGAAGGATCAAAGGCGATTCCCGCCGGAAAGATGTCAGGGATCAGGATCTTCAACCCGGCTGTGAAGATCATGGCTACGACAGCAGGCCGCAGGGACTGAAGGATCCCCTGCATGAGGCGGAGGTTCCGGTACCTGGTATAGAAATAGGCCAGAACTGTGACAAAAATGCAGGAGGGGAGGATCACCCCAAAGGTGGCGCTGAGGGCACCGGGGATTCCGCCCACCATATTTCCCACAAAGGTGGCGGAGTTGACAGCAATGGGGCCGGGCGTCATTTCGGCGATGGTGACCAGGTCTGCAAAATCCCTCTGGGTCAGCCAGCCGTATTTTTCGATGACCTGGGCCTGGATCAGGGGCATGGCGGCGTAGCCGCCTCCGAAGCTGAAGGCCCCGATCTGAAGGAAGGCCAGGAAAAGCTGCAGATAGATCATGCCCTTCGTCCTCCTTTCTCCTGGATCACGATCCGGACGGCCCCGGCAGCGGCTGTAAGCAGAATGATCCAGATGACATTGATTTTCAGAACATAGTTGGCGATAAAGGCGCAGACCATGACCAGGATCAGAAGAGTATCCCGGGATTTCCATATGCCGAAGGCCATGTCCCAGACCACGGAAATGATCACGGCGCTGACGCCGGCCGTCATGCCCCGCAGGAGACTCTGGATGAGGAAGCTGGTCCGGAAAGCATTATAGAAGAAGGAAATGACCGTCAGAATGACAAAGGGCGGAATAATGGCGCCCAGGACGGAGACCAGAATGCCGGGAAGGCCGGCCAGCTTGTAGCCCACGACGATGGCCCCGTTGACGGCAATGGCGCCGGGGGAGGACTGGGCGATGGCCACCAGGTCCAGCATTTCCTCGCTGTCGATCCAGTGAAGCTCATCCACGAATTTCTGTTTTAAGAGGGTCACGATCACATAGCCCCCTCCGAAGGTAAAGGTGCTCAGATACAGAGTGGACAGAAAGAGCTTTACAAGTATCTGTCCCGGCGATTGTTTCATGTCCGTTTCCATCAGCATGTCTCCTTACTATATCTTTGCTTCCATGGCAGCACAGAAGAATAATTCGAAAAACCAAACACAGTATACACCAGTCTGACAGGAGATGCGCCCCCAAAAAGAAAGGAGCCCGGCCGC
>CAMNJZ010000139.1 GCA_946541955.1 uncultured Lachnospiraceae bacterium
CCCTGTGTGCTTCGAAGTACTTGAAGGGCTTGCCATCCAGCTCGACCAGAGCCTTTCTGATAACGGGCTTGTCTTCGCCGTGTCTTCTTTCCATGTTCATCATCTTGGTGATGGGCATACCGCCTGCTACCCATTCCTCAGCGGGCTTGGACAGATTGGAGACCTTGGAAAGATATCCGGTGTAGCCGTACTGGATCAGCATGAAGGCGTTGTAGCCCAGAGAGTAGCAGTAGTCAGCGTCGAAGTTGGACGGGAATGCGCATCTTCCTTCATAACCGAAGAAGTGATGCAGGGGGCTGAACTTGCCGTTGTATTTGCCTTCTGCCTTCATGGCATCGAGCTTGTCCTTGACCAGGGCGGAGAAGAGCTTCTCGGATTCGATCAGGGAAACCTGCACGTTGCCGTGAGGGTCTCTTTCCAGGAAGAGCTGCTGCTGGATGGTCTGAGGAAGGATCTTGAATACGTCGAAGGACTCGGCTGTAAGACCTTTCTCGATGAAGGCATACTTGTCTGCCCAGCTGGGAAGTGCATTGAATTCCTCAGCCTTGGTGCCTGCCAGGAGCTCATTGATCTCAGCGATCAGAACGGAGAACTCGGGAACGAATTCCACGACGCCTTCCGGAATGATGGCTACGCCGAAGTTGTCGCCGTTGGCAGCTCTCTTGGCTACGGAATCAGCGATCTGGTCAGCGATCTGGGACAGGGACATCTTCTTGGCAGCGACTTCCTCGGAGATCAGGCAGATGTTGGGCTGGGTCTCAAGAGCGCATTCCAGTGCTACGTGAGAAGCGCTGCGGCCCATGACCTTGATGAAATGCCAGTACTTCTTGGCGGAGTTGGCGTCTCTTTCGATGTTGCCGATCAGTTCGCTGTAGGTCTTGGTGGCTGTATCGAAACCGAAGGAAGCCTCGATATCGTCATTCTTAAGGTCGCCGTCGATGGTCTTGGGGCATCCGATGACCTGCACGCCGGTCTTGTGGGCAGCCATGTACTCAGCCAGGACGGCTGCGTTGGTGTTGGAATCGTCGCCGCCGATGATTACGATGGCGGTGATGCCGTGCTTCTTGCAGACTTCAGCGGCAATGGCAAACTGCTCTTCTGTCTCCAGCTTGGTTCTGCCGGAACCGATGATATCGAAGCCGCCGGTGTTTCTGTATGCGTCGATAAATTCATCGTCAAAAATGACATAATTATCTTCCAGTAAGCCGCTGGGGCCGCCCTTGAAGCCGTAAAGAACGTTGTCCTTATCCGTTGCCTTCAGTGCATCATACAGACCGCAGACTACGTTATGTCCGCCGGGCGCCTGGCCGCCGGATAAAATAACGCCGACAACCTGCTTCTTGGGAGCAGAGGTATTCTGACCCTTCTGGAATGTGATCTCCTTCTTGCCATAGGTGTTGGGGAAGAGGGCCTTGATCTTATCCTGATCTGCTACGGACTCGGTGTCAGCACCTTCCTTGACGCAGATCTCGGAAATACCATGCCTGAGCATTCCGGGAAGCTTGGGGTTGTACTCATATCTTGCCTTCTGAAGAGGTGAAAGACTCATGTTGTTTACTCCTTTCCTGTGGATGAATTGAATTCATTACTATGTAAACGCTATCGCATTTTCACAAAAAAGTAAAGAGTCAAGTCATTGTTTTTATCAGAATTTCAGCATTACGGCCAAAGACCGCCCTCTTTATTTATTGATCAGAACGATGTCGGACCCCTGGAAATAGGTCTCAAAACTGTAGAGAATCACGCAATAATCGATCCCGTTTTCCTTAATATAATCCTTGGCGGACATCTTGTTGTAGCGCATGTCAAAGAGGTGGACCTCAGAACACCGCAGGGAAAGGATCGGGGAAAGGCTGTCTGCGTAGGAGTCCCGGATCAGAAGGACCCTGGGGCCCTCGTGGCCGGTCCTTATGACGCAAAGGCCCTGCTCGCCGCCCAGAAAATAGCTGTACTGGTCCTTCTTTTCCAGCATTTCCGGATGATAGAGGGTGGTCACCTTGGGACTGCCGGTGATCCAGGAGGTAAATTCAATGCCCTCCTCCGGAACGCAGGTCTGGATCTGGTCCGGCTTTGTCCAGAAGGCGCCGGCCCTGGACCAGGAGGTGCCGCAGAAGGATTCCGAGACGGTGTTCCAGGTCAGGGAAGCCGGGTCGATCTTCTCAAGGCCCAGGGCCTCCAGGACGGTATTGGTCCCGTAGAGGGCTCCCAGACTGGTCCAGTGATGGTCCGTTCTGTAGAAGATGGGCTCGTCTGCATGGGCCAGAAGGTCCCCCGTCACATCCAGGCAGGGCATCTTGGTCCCCTCGTAGACCTTGTCTATAAAGCTGGTCTCATCCGCTGTGATGGCCCCGGCCGGCAGTCTTTCCGGCCAGATGGTCACCTGGGTGGGGATCAGGCCGAACCAGACAGGCACAGGGCATTCCTCGGCGAACTGATTGACCGCCTTCATGTTCCTTTCATAGATATCCGCTTTGGGATCCTTCTGGACCATGAAGAGGGTGTCTTCCTTTCCAAAGAGCACGCCGGCGTTCTCCTGTCTGCCGGAGGCCTTTTCCAGGGCCGCCTTCATAAAGACCCAATTGTCCCGAAGCGGGATCTGGTCCGAGGTAAAGGAGGTGAACTTGTCAATGTAGGTCCCGTCCAGAATGGTCTTGCCGGAGATCTTTTTAGGAAACTCCTGCAGATAGCGGTTTTCGTTCTCTGAGAACTTTTTGGAGGGCAGGAGGAAGGTCCCCAGGCCCATCACGCCGATAAAGCCGCAGAAGAGGACTGTGATGATGATCGAATATATTCTTTTCATGTCTTCTCTCACCCCCTTAGAATCTGAAATACAGGAAAGGATTGTAGGTATCCGCCACCATATAGGCGGTGCATACGATCAGGGCCGCAGCGATCAGGACCAGCTGCAGGATGTTCCTGGTCTTCTCCGGGATCCTGCCGTACCACTCCTTCACAAAGGGCGTGGAGCCGATGCAGGCGCAGCAAAGCGCCGGCAGATAGGACCGGAGCAGGTAAAGCGTTCCCGCATCGCACAGGGGCCCGCGGCCGAACATGACGCCCAGATAGGTGAAGAGACCGCCGTCCTCCAGGCCGAACAGGACCCAGCCCACCAGGACGATGACCATGGTCAGCACGTGCTTCAGAACGCCGGGCAGGGCGTCATGGATCTTGCCGAAGACCATCTTCTCCAGGATCAGAAGGATCCCGTAGTAGAGGCCCCAGAAGAGGAAGTTCCAGCTGGCCCCGTGCCAGAGACCGGTGACCGCCCATACGATCATCAGGTTCAGGACCCAGCGGGGGGCGGAGACCCGGTTGCCGCCCAGGGGAATATAGAGATAATCCCTGAACCAGGTGGACAGGGAAATATGCCACCTGCGCCAGAAATCCGTCACGCTCTCGGCGATATAGGGATAGTTGAAGTTGATGGGGAACTCAAAGCCGAACATGCGGCCAAGGCCGATGGCCATGTCCGAATAGCCAGAAAAGTCGAAATAGATCTGGAAGGCAAAGGCAGCCGCGCCCAGCCAGGCGCCGACAAC
>CAMNJZ010000140.1 GCA_946541955.1 uncultured Lachnospiraceae bacterium
CTGCAGGTCCCTGCTTTCGCAGAAGGTCAGGGCCAGATCCACCGCCTTTTCCTCCAGGCAGGGGGTGATCTTCAGGTCCTGCAGATAGACTGCAGGAACGCATTCCATCCAGACCGTCTGCCAGATCCCGCTCTGGGCCTGATAAAACATGCCGCCCGGCGTCAGGGTCTGCTTGCCCCGGCAGGCGTGGCTCTCTTCTGTATCATCGCGGACCAGGACCCGGAGTTCGTTCCTGCCTTCCCTCACATAGTCTGTCACGTCAAAGGAAAAGGGCAGATAGCCGCCCCGGTGCGTTCCCAGCTTATGACCGTTCCAGTAGACGGCGCAGCGTTCATCGACGGCTCCGAAGTGGAGGAGAAGCCTTTCTCCGGCCGGAAGGGATACAGAGTCCAGAGACCGCCTGTACCATAGGATCTCCCCGGGCAGAAGGGTCCTGGAAACGCCGGACCGTCTGGTTTCCGGCGAAAAGGGAACCAGGATCCTGCCGTCCGCAGGTCCTCTGGACGCCTCTTTTCCCTGCCCGGCAGGACAAATCCCATACTCCCACCAGCCGTTCAGGCAGGTCCATTCCCTGCGTCTGAGCTGGGGCCTGGGATATTCCGAAAGGGGCACGGCCCCGGGGCCGTCGTCTGCCTGCTCGCTCCAGATCGTGCAGAGCTCCCTTTTGACTGACTGCTTCTTCTTTCCCAGCTGCAGCGATGCGACTGCGTCTTTGATTCTCATGGCATGCCCCTCCTGAAACAACAGCTTCTGCTTTTTATTTTAGCACGCGGCTGCCGCTTTTTCAGCGCTTTGCAGTTAACACTGTGCCATTTTTGACAATTCGATTCTTGACAAGGTACTTCCTTCCGCTTTATAGTTATTCCGTATTAGGGAGTAGCTTACACATGACTGTGCAGCATACTATCGTCAGTACGGGAGCGGCGTTCCCCGGAGTATGCTCAAAGAAGCGAGACTTTTACTGCTTATTTTGGTTGCAGTAAAGGTCTTTTTTTGTTGACGGGAGGTCTCTATGAAAATTTTTGCCCTGGTCCTATTTATCCTGATGTACGTCCTCATGATCACAAAGCCCAAGTACCGCCCCTACTATGCACTGGGGACGGGACTGATCTTTCTGGTCTCCGGGATCCTTCCCTTTTCACAGCTTTTTTCTGTGATCAACTGGAACGTCCTGCTGATGATCACCGGTACCATGATCCTGGTGGACTACTTCATCGCTTCCAAAATGCCGAATCTGATGGCAGACATACTTCTGGACAAGTCTCCCAATGTAATGTGGGTGACCATCTTCATGTCCCTCTTTGCCGGCGCCATTTCCGCCTTCATTGACAACGTAGCCACCGTCCTGATGGTGGCGCCTGTAGGCCTGGCCGTCTGCAAAAAGCTGGGGATCAGCCCTGTGGGCATGATCATCTCCATCGCCGTCTCCTCAAACCTCCAGGGCGCGGCCACCCTGGTGGGCGATACGACCTCCATTATGCTGGGCGACTACGCCCATCTGAACTTCCTGGATTTCTTCTGGCTGGATGGAAGACCGGGCATGTTCTTCGCCGTGGAGCTGGGCGCCCTGGCTACCGTTCCCATTATGATGATCCTCTTCCGGAAGAACCAGACCCCCGTATCCTCCAGGGAACGGACGCCTGTCAAGGACTTCCTGCCCACCTTCATGCTGCTCCTTATGGTCGCGGCCCTCATTGTCGCTTCCTTTATTCCCAATACGCCGGATATCACCAACGGCGCCATCTGCTGCATCCTGGGCCTTGTCACTGCTCTGATCGATCATATCCGCAGCCGGAACAGGGACAACCTCAGCCGGGCCGTGCATGGCATTGACTATGAGACCCTCCTCCTGCTTCTGGGACTCTTCGTGGTCATCGGCGGCATCACAGAGGCCGGCATCATTTCCGATATCGGAAACGCCATCGCCGCCTTCGGCAGCGGCAGCCTCTTCCTGCTCTATACCATTATCGTATGGGGCTCTGTCCTGGTCTCCGCCTTTGTGGACAACATCCCCTATGTGGCCACCATGCTGCCGGTTCTGACCGTTGTCACGACCAGGCTGGGCGTCGATCCCAGGCTTTTATACTTCGGCCTTCTCTGCGGCGCGACCCTGGGCGGCAACCTGACTCCCATCGGAGCCTCCGCCAACATCACGGCAGTCGGCCTCCTCAAGAAAGAAGGCTATGAAGTCGCCTTCCCGGATTTCATGAAAATTGGAATCCCCTACACCCTCACAGCTGTTCTGGTCGGCTACCTCTTTATCTGGTTTGTCTGGGCCTGAAAAGCACTACTTCCATAAACAGCACTGCCCCCTTCGGAAGCTTTTTCTTCCGGCGGGGGCAGTGCCTATTTTATGCCAGCTGAAGGGATCTGAAATCGAAGAGGTCTGCAAAGTTGAACACATGGGGCGTCATGGCCTCTTCGTAGGCCCTCTTCATCCGGGCGAAGGTCTCCGAATCCCTGGAGGCCCTGTGGAGCAGGGCGGTATTGCGGGCGTCTGCCAGGGCATCATGGGCCGTTCCCTCAAAGTCCAGGCCCGCCAGGAAGACGGCGTCCTCCAGGGAGGTCTGTCTGTCCATGCGGAGCGTCTCCCGGAAATCGTCCTGAATGTCCCGCCAATGGTTCAGCATGTAGGAAAGGCCGGGAAGATCCATCATCTCCTTGGCAGAGGTCTCGTCCAGCAGCTGCCAGAGATCGCTGTCGCTCCAGGAGCAGATCTCGTAGTCCTGGCCGCCGCACCAGATGAGGAAGCGGGTGAGCACGTTCTGAAAGGAATCCGCATCTTCGGTCATCTCTGTCGTGATTCCGGTGAGGCGGGTGATCTTCTTTGTGATCCCAGGATTGTACTGGGGCTTCACATATTCGCAGAAGCTGTCTGTGATATTCAGTTTTTCATCCATCATGACCGCGCCGATCTGGATCACCTCCGCCCTGCACTGCCTTCTGAAGTCTGCAAAGACCTTTGCCACCGGATTCATCTCAAAGTCCACAAAAATTCTTCTCATACCGCCTCGCCTCTTTTCCTGCCTTCTCCTACTTCCTTATTTTTTGATCCACTTCTTACCGATCCTGCAGATCACGCCCCTGGGGGTGACCAGCTCCACCTTTGCCTGAGCCTTCTTCCCGATTCTGTCGTACATCCGGCCTGCGCTGAGGGAATCCCCCAGGACTGTGCCGATGCTGTTGGCTGCGTAGCCGATCTTCCCCAGGCCTTCGATTTCCACCCGGATCGCTTCCTTGTCATAGGCGTTGTCCGGTTCCTTGACCAGGCAGACGGTGCTGCCGGGCTTTAAAAAGTCTGTTCCGAAGTGAAGCTCCCCACCCAAATCACAGATTTGGAAGGGGCCTTTGAAGGCACTGCCC
>CAMNJZ010000141.1 GCA_946541955.1 uncultured Lachnospiraceae bacterium
GTCGTCAATCCCGTCTCCAGCTCCGGCCAGGGCCTGGAGATCTGGAAGGATATAGAACCTGTCTTTGAAGAAAGGGGCCACAGCTGTCAGGTCCATTTCTCTTCGCCGGAAAAGCCCATCCGGGAAATTGTCTCCCGGATCACCGAAACGGACAAAAGGATCCGTCTGGTGGTCATCGGCGGAGACGGGAGCCTGAACGAAGCTGTCAACGGGATCCGGGACTTTGACAGGGTTCTGTTCGGTTTTATCCCGGTGGGATCCGGCAACGACCTGGCCCTGAGCCTGGGCCTTCCCAGAAGCAGAAAAAAGATCCTGGCCCGGATCCTGCAGGGACGGACCCGGCGGGTCATAGACGTGGGCGAGCTGACCTATTATAACAAGAGCTTTCTTCTGGATCCCGTGACCCACCTGCCCGATGAGAAGGCCTGGGACCTGGAGGAATGCGAGGACAAGGTCCGCTTCAATATTTCGGCAGGCCTTGGCTTTGACGCCGCCTGCTGCCAGGACGCCAACGCCTCCAGAGCCAAGAGGGTCCTGAACGTCCTGGGCCTTGGAAAGCTGGTCTATCTGGGCGCCGCCATCCGGGAGATCCTGACTGCCCCCATGGAGGGCATGACCCTGACCCTGGACGACGGCAGGGTGATCCGCAAAAAGCACTGCCTTCTGGCCGTTGCCATGAACCAGCCCTACCAGGGCGGCGGCTTCAAGTTCTGCCCTGACGCCTCCGACAGGGACGCCAGGCTGGACCTGTGCCTGGCGGCAGATTTAAACCGCCTCTCCTTCTTCTACATTTTCCCCACGGCCTACGCTGGCAGGCACTACGCCTTCCGGGGCGTCGAAGGAGACCGCTGCCGGTCCGTCACCATCGAATCCGCCATCCCCCTCTGGGTCCATACGGACGGAGAGGTCATCTGCAAGTCCACCAAAGTCTCCATGAGGATCCTGGAGGAAAGGCTCCGCCTGATGGTCTGAGGGAAGGCCAGGGCCGCAAAGCGATAAACAAACCGCCATACACATCCCCGGGATCCGGGCCATGTGCATGGCGGTATTTTTCTGCCTGTTCAGGGCTCTCTGGCCGGGACTGAATGTCGCAGACAGTCACAGACAGTCCCTGCCTCAGATGATATATCATTTGATATATCATCTGATATATCAAATGATATAGTACCAGACGTCGTCCGTATTGTCCTCGTTGGGGACGGTCTCCAGATGGGGCTTTCCCTCACCATCCCGGTTCGTGACCACCAGCTCCTGGGTCTTGATGCCCACCCGGGTGCCGGGGGCGATGGACTTCGTGATAAAGACGTTGGCGCCCACCACTGACCCTTTGCCGATGACCGTCTCACCGCCCAGCACGGAGGCGCCGGCATAGATGGTCACGTCATCCTCGATGGTAGGGTGGCGCTTGTTGCCCCTGAGCCTCTGGCCGCCCCGGGTGGAAAGGGCGCCGATGGTCACGCCCTGATAGATCTTGACGTGATCGCCTATGATGGAGGTCTCACCAACAACGATGCCGGTGCCGTGGTCCATACAGAAGTAGCGGCCGATGGTGGCGCCGGGATGGATGTCGATGCCGGTCCGGCTGTGGGCGTATTCCGTCATCATACGGGGGATCATGGGGACCTTTAAAAGGAAAAGCTCATGGGCCAGGCGGTTGATGGTGGAAGCCAATAGACCCGGATAGCACAAAACGATCTCATCCAGGTTGAAGGCCGCGGGGTCTCCGTCGAAGGTGGCCCGGATATCGGTATTGACATAGTCCCGGACTTTGGGGATCCGGCGGAAAAAGTCGACCACGATGACGGCCGCCCGGTCCTGCAGGGCCTCGTAGGATTCCTCCTGCCTGTCATAGTCCAGCACAATGGCCACCTGCTTGCGCAGGTTGTAGGCCACGTCCTCGATCAGGACCGAGATCCTGTGGTCATGGTTATAGCTCCTGTAATTCCGCTCCCTGTAATAGCCGGGAAAGACGATATTGAGGAGCTTTCTGGTAATGTCAAAAATGACCTCCTGGTCGGGCTGGTGGAAGACGTTGGTCTTGTCAATATCCCGGCCCTGCTGGTAGTCCTGTAATATTTCCTCCGTAATGCTGCGGATCTCTTCAGACATGTATGTATCGTTCATAGCATACTTCCTTCCTGCTTACTGCCTGATTGGCAGGATAATCCACTTCATTGTACAACAAAGCGGCTCTTTTGGGAATTATACCAGGACAATCTTGTGAAGCGACTTTGCCTCTGCTACAATGACCGGGAACTGAAAATCACTATCCAAAGGAGCTTTATGGCATCGATTACAGAATTAAAGGATACAGATATAAAATCCCGGGCCCTCCTGGCCGGGGTCAATACAGGGCTTGCTCCGGAAAAATACGCCAGATCCATGCAGGAGCTCAAGGGCCTGGCCGAGGCCTGTGACCTGGAGGTCGTCTCCATGGTGGTCCAGAACGCCGCCGAAATCACCCATCGCACCTACATGGGCAGCGGCAAGGTGGAGGAGCTCAGGGAGGAGATCCGCCTTATGGACGCGGACGTGGTCATCTTCAACGAGGCCCTCTCCCCCCTCCAGGTCCGCAACCTGGAAAAGGAGCTGGATACAGAGGTCCTGGACAAGACCGGCATCATCCTGCAGATATTCTCCCAGAGAGCCAGGACCAGAGAGGCCAGGCTCCAGGTGGAGACCGCCAGGCTCAAGTATCTCCTGCCCCGCCTGGCCGGCATGCACGCCGAGCTCTCCAGGCAGGGCGGCGGCAGCGGCCGCCTGTCCAACAAGGGCGCCGGCGAACAGAAGCTGGAGCTGGACAGACGCCGGATCGAGCACCGGATCAGCCAGATGGAAAAGGAGCTGAAGGTCGTCGACAAGGAACGGGAGACCCAGAGGAGCCGCCGGCTCCAGTCCGGCATCGCCCGGGTGGCCCTGGTGGGCTATACCAATGCGGGCAAGTCCACCCTGATGAATGCCCTGCTGGGCTACTGCGACGGAGAGGATGCAGACCAGAAAAAGGTCCTGGAAAAGGACATGCTCTTTGCCACCCTGGATACCTCGGTCCGGCGGATCGAGGCCCCCGGCCACCTGCCCTTCCTTTTGTCCGATACCGTCGGCTTTATCAGCGACCTGCCCCACTCCCTGGTCAAGGCCTTCCGGTCCACCCTGGAGGAGGTCTGCCAGGCGGACCTTCTGCTGGAGATCATAGACTTTTCCGATCCCGACTGTGATAGCCAGATCGAAGTCACGGCCAGGACCCTGCAGGAGATCGGGGCCGGCCATATCCCCCTGGTCTATGTCTACAACAAGTGCGACATGGCCCTGGAAGA
>CAMNJZ010000142.1 GCA_946541955.1 uncultured Lachnospiraceae bacterium
ATATCCCCAGGATGCTCTTTTTCCATTTGGTTTCTTAAAAATGCAGGCTGTTATCTCCAAAATCCGGCCGGTCCACCAGGTAGCGCTGCCCATAGCAGAGGGTCTCCGCCTCCAGCTCCCCGCTCATGGGGGCCTGGTCCAGATGGGTCACGGCGATGGATTTGCTGTAGCTGTTGAGGCTTCCGCAGTCCAGAAAGTCCTTCCGGATCCTTTCATGCAGTCTTTCCACCTCCAGACGGCCGAAGCGGAAGCGCCCCTGGAAGGGATTTTCGGCGTTGGTCCCCTCTCTGACCCGGCTTCCCAGGGCCAGGCGGTGGCACTCCCCGTCCATGGGGCCGTCGCCATGCCGGGTCTGGTAGGACCTGGTCACGTAGCAGACCTCCACCTTCTGGCCGGTAAAGACCCTGTCGATCAGGGCCGCCGTCTCCCGGATCCCGGTCCTGGAGGGGGTGGTGAAGGCCGCCATTTCCTCATCGTCCGACCAGTCCAGCATGAGGCCCTGGCCGTTCTCAAAAACGAGGTTGTCATAACCCAGCATAATGGCGGGGCTGCAGAGCCCTCCTTCTGCCGACAGGGCCTTCATGGTCTCCAGGTCCTCCATATAGTGGACCAGGAGATTTTCATCCCCCGCCAGGGCCAGGACTCCCTGCATCTGCCGGGGGCTTCCCATCTCCGCCAGGCGGATCAGGGCCCTGGCCCGGATCTGATCCAGATACCGGTATTTTTTCCCTTCGGTCAGGGCCAGGTAGGCTCCGATGGTCAGGGCGCCTTCTCCGGCATAGCGGACCCAGGTCTCCCAGATCCCCATGCCGCAGGTATGGTGGGTCCCCTCCGCCTCATGGCTCTTCTGGTTGAGCAGCATGTCATAGGGCGTCGTGAAGCGGCAGTCTCTGTCGATATGGAATACAGGCCTTGCTCCCATGGCGGCCAGCGCGTCATATTCCCGGACCAGCTGCATGGGATTGACCATGAAGCCTGGCGCGAAGTAGGTCTCTGCGCCCCGGAAGGTTCCGGCGGAGAAGTGGGAAAACACATGTCTTTTGCCTGCATGGACCGCTGTATGACCCCTCTGGGGGCCGCCGTTGGTGAGAACCCCCAAAGTCCTCCCGGGCGCCTTGCAGAAATAGCCGCTCAGATTCCCCTTGCCCTCGTCGCCGGCGCCCGCCCCGATCACAGCCTTGATATTGTAGCGCTTCATCTTCTCCTCCTTTCTCCTCCTGCCGCATGCTCTCGGGAGGGAGGGGCCCCTCTCACCAGCGGGGCCTGCTCCTTCTGAGGATTCCGCCAAATCCGTAATGGCTCTTTCCCGCATCTTTGCTCCGCTCCTTCTCTGCTTCCTCCAGGCGGCCTGGCAGAAGGGGCCTTGCAGGCTCTGTCTTTTCCTCCAGCTCATCCAGAATGATCCGGACGATGGCCTGAGAAATGCTGTTTACCGTGCACTCTGTCAGATGGCGGCGGTCCAGGACTCTGCCCCAGGCCTCCATGGCCGCCCTGCGGAAGGTCTCGCTGTGGCCGTGCTCCACATTGATGTGATATACGGCGTATTTCTGCAGGACCTCCCGGTAGAGCTCGTCTGTCCTGACATCCTCCTGGAGGGGGTCGCCCGTGATGTCCGCCAGGATCCTTCCCGGCAGCACCGGGTTCAGGGGCTCATCGCCCATGGTGATGAGAAGTCCCCTTTTGCCCCGCTTCCAGCAGTCCAGCGCCGTATGCCTTGCAGCCATGTACCAGGCTCCTGTATAGGACTCCCAGCGGTTGCCGCCGCCCCCGCCTTCGAAGTAGATCTTATCCAGCTGGGCTGCGATCCGGATGTCCGACTCGAACTGGCTGATCTGGATCGGGGCCCGGTCATAATCCAGGTCTCCGATGCCCATGATCATGAATTCGATGTCCTTGCCAAAGCCCAGGACCTCCTTCATGACTTCGCCCAGCTTTCCGGCCACCTCCATGGCGGCCCTTCCCATGGAGCCTGTGACGTCCAGGGCCAGGATGACCGGGAAGGTATTGGGGTGCTCCACCGTCTCGCAGCACTCCCGCAGGACGTTTCTGGGATCCAGTTCCTTCGCCAGGCCCATTTCCTGGTACATTTCCCTGACATTCCTGTAGCCGGAAAGGTCGATCGTGCCGTCCCTTCTGACTCTTCTGCCGGCTCTTTTCGAATACTCTCTGAAATCATTTTCTCTCCAGTTTCCGTGTCCCATTTTTTCCTTCCTTTCCGCCGGTCCATCCGGCTGTCTTTTTTGTCTTTCTGACTATAATTATAGCCAGCCCCGTTTAATAGTCCATATGACTAAAATTATTTTTGCAAAAAAAATATACCTTCCGGTCCCTGCAGCATGCTGCCGGGATCAGAAGGTATACAGACATGTCAGAAGACATGTCAGAAGACATGTCAAAAGGTATGTCATAAGATATGTCAGCAGACATGTCTGCAGACATGGAATGGAATCTCTGCCAGGATCAGGCGCCTTGTATAAAGCCCTGGTCATTCTGACCGGGGAAGGCTCCGGTTCACGCCGGTATAACGGTAGGTCACGCCGGGCCGGCCCACCTTTCTCTTTTCGTTTTCCTTCCACTCCTCATGGTTGTTGAGGATCTTTCCGGGAATGATATAGCGGTTTTTGATAAAGCGGCGGAAATTGCCGATATCGTAGGTCTTCCCGGTCACGGCATCGTAGATGCAGCGAAGCTCCGACAGGGTAAAGCGGTTCTTGTCTTCCAGAAATTCGTAGCCGATATCCGAATACTCGATCTTGCCCGCCATCCGGTCCAGGGCTGTCTCCAGGATCCTTCCATGATCAAAGGCCAGGTCGGCCAGCTTCAGGGAAAGGTCCCCTGCCTGCAGAAGGATGCCCTCCTTTCCGCCCCTGACCACATCAAAAAGCAGGGCCTGCCCCTTCTCCTCTCCTTCCTGGAAGGAAAGCCGGAGCCTTGGCACCATGGCCAGGTAGGCGATGGAGATGACCCGCATCCGGGGATCCCGGTCCAGGGATGAAAAGGTATAGAGCTGCTCCAGGAAGATCCGCTCCGCCCCGGTCTTGGCCATAAGGGCCCGGGCGGCCGCCTGCTCGGCGGTCTCCTCCATATGGATAAAGGTGCCCGGCAGGGCCCATTTTCCCCGAAAAGGCATCTCATCCCGCCGGACCAGAAGGACCTGCAGGGTGGTCTTATGGGTGGTAAAGACCAGAACGTCCACGGTAATGGAGGGCCTTTCGTAAAGAGAAGGGTCATAGCTTTTCAGAAAGGCTTCTTCGGTCATGGAATTGTTT
>CAMNJZ010000143.1 GCA_946541955.1 uncultured Lachnospiraceae bacterium
CGGATCACATATTCGGCCCGGTCGATCTGATAGTCCTGCCATTTTTCAGGGACCTGCATCTGATAGGCACCGGCTCCCATGGTGACGAGCCGGTAGCAGGGCTCTTCTTCTGTGGGCTCCAGGATGCATACGTCCAGATGGATATCGGGGGATGCGATCTCATGGAACACATTTTTGTAATCCCCGAACCGGTCTGCGATAAAGCGGTCCAGCTCTTCGATTTCCGTATCCTCATAGAGATAGCGGGGCAGGCACTGGAGCCTGTCATCCTTCCTTTTGTTTTTTCTGAATCGGTCGAAAAATCCCATGCTTTCCCTTTTCCCTCTGCTTTTTAAAGTTCATCCGGCTGCTGGCCGTCGTGGGCTTTCCAGGCGCATTCGGTCAGCTCCATGTCCGTAAAGACGGCCGTAAAGCTGGAGTCCTCCGGACTGCAGGCGTAGACGCCAAAGCGGATCTTTCCCGCTCCCTCCCACATATGGCAGACCCGCATCTGGGAGAAATGCTCTCCGTCCTGGGAGCATTCGATGCAGTAGTCATCCTCCCTGCGGCTGAACCGGTACCACATGGTCTTCACGCTGGCGGGAATGGCGGTGGTCGCCCAGTCGGAATAGCCGTGGTTGGTCACGACAGAGCCCAGATGCTGGAAGGATTCGTTCTCATATTCCACGGAGCCCTTGATCCAGTTCTCGCTGTCCAGATACATGACGATCCCGCACTGGTCGAAGCGGTGATGGCTCTTTGTGAAATCCGTTTTTACAATAAAGGAAAAGAATTTCTCCTCCGTTTCCATCTGCAGGACCGGGGCATTGTCGTTACGGAAATGATAATAGGTGCGCTGCCAGAGATCCGTATGAGGGAGGGTTGTGATTTCGATCCGCCCCGGCTGCACCCTGTATTCCTCAGGTTCCCTTGTCCACTTCCAGCTGTCAAATGTCATGTCTGTACCTCCTGTCTGAAAACTGTCTTCCTTTGCCGAATCTTTTTTCTTATCCGATGCCTGTCAGGTCCCGGATCACCTCCGAAGCGATGAGGAGGCCCGCCGAGGAAGGGGTAAAGGCGTTGGAGGCGGGGATGGAGCGCCTCTTTGGTGCTTCCTGGCTCCTCACCGTCTCCAGCTCCCGGGGATCTTTGGCCTTTCTGGGCTCTTCTTTGGAATAGACCACCTTGAGCCCCGGGACCCCCCGCTTTTTCAGCTCCCGCCGCATGACCCTGGCCAGAGGGTCCACGGAGGTCTGATAGATATCCGCCACTTCAAAAAGGGCGGGATTGATCTTGTTGCCCGTTCCCATGGAGGAAATGATGGGCGTGCCGGCTTCCCCGGCCCTGAGGACCAGGTCGATCTTGGCCGTGACCGTATCCACCGCATCCACCACATAGTCATAGGCAGAGAAGTCGAAGCGGTCCCTGGTCTCCGGCAGGTAAAAGCAGGTATGGACCCTGACCCGGCAGTCCGGATTGATGGAAAGGATCCTCTCCCTCATGACCTCGGTCTTATAGCGGCCCACCGTATCCAGGGTCGCTATGATCTGCCGGTTTAAGTTGGACAGGGCCACCTTGTCCGAATCGACAAGGTCCAGGGCGCCGACGCCGCTTCTGGCCAGGGCTTCCACCACATAGCCGCCCACGCCGCCGATGCCGAACACTGCCACTCTGGAAGCGGCCAGCCTGTCCATGGCCTCCCCGCCAAACATCAGCCGGGTCCTTGCAAACTGTTCCTTCATAAATTACACCTTTCTTTCCGGATCAGAAATCCAGGTCAAAGATGGAAATCTGGCTGGTCTCGGGCAGATCGCCCAGAAGTCCCATTTCATGCATCTTCTCCACCACGGTCCTGGGGACCTTGGTCCGGTTGTAGAAGTCCTCCCTGGACAGGAAGGGACCATCCTTGGCCGCTTCCACCACAGCGTCCGCAGCCTTCTCGCCCATGCCGTCGATGCTGGTCAGGCAGGGCATGATCTTGCCGTCCACGATCTTACAGTTCCTGGAACCGGCCTGGAAAATATCGATGGGGGTGAAGGAAAAGCCTCTGGCGTAGAACTCCCGGACCAGGATCATGTCGTCGATCATGGCCAGGTCCTTGGGCGCAGGCTTCTCCAGGGCCTGGAGCTCGGCCAGGGTGGCCAGAAGCTTTTCCTTTCCCTGGCACATGAGCTCATAGTTGAAGGTATCCAGACGGATACTGAAATAGGCCGCATAGTAGGCCAGGGGCTCATGGACCTTACAGTAGGCGATCCGCAGGGCCATCATGACATAGGCTGCCGCATGGGCTCTGGGGAACATGTACTTGATCTTGAGGCAGGATTCGATGTACCAGTCCGGTACGCCGGCCTCCAGCATGGCCTCCTTCATTTCGGGCTTGAGGCCCTTGCCCTTACGGACGGATTCCATGGTCTTGAAGGCCATGGATTTTTCCACCCCCTTGCCGATCAGATAGGACATGATATCGTCACGGGTGCAGATACAGGTGGAAAGGACCGCCTTGCCCTCCTGGATCAGGGTCTGGGCGTTGCCCAGCCATACGTCCGTGCCATGGGACAGGCCCGAGATGCGGACCAGCTCCGACATGGTGGTCGGCCTGGTGTCATCCAGCATGCCCATAACGAACTTGGTTCCAAATTCCGGAATGCCAAGGGACCCTACGTCGATGCCCCCGTTCTCCTCCGTGGTAATGCCCAGGGCCTTGGTGGAGGAAAAGAGGCTCATGACGTCGGGATCATCCAGGGGGATGGTCAGGGGATCGATCCCCGTCAGATCCTGCAGCATACGGACCATGGTGGGATCATCGTGTCCCAGGATGTCCAGCTTGAGCAGGTTGTGGTCAATGGAGTGGTAATCAAAGTGGGTCGTGGTGATGTCCGTGGACATATCGTTGGCGGGCCGCTGCACAGGGGTGAAGGAGTTGATGTCCTCCCCCAGGGGCAGGACAACGATGCCGCCCGGGTGCTGGCCCGTGGACCGGCGGATGCCGGTACAGCCCTTGAGCAGACGCTCGATCTCACTGACCCGCTTCTGCACGCCGTGGTTCTCAAAGTATTTCTTGACATAGCCAAAGGCTGTCTTTTCAGCCACCGTGGAGATGGTCCCCGCCTTGAAGGTCTGGCCGTGGCCGAAAATGACCTCCGTATACTTATGGGCCTTGGCCTGGTATTCGCCCGAGAAGTTCAGGTCGATATCCGGCTCCTTGTCGCCCTTGAAGCCCAGGAAGGTCTCGAAGGGGAT
>CAMNJZ010000144.1 GCA_946541955.1 uncultured Lachnospiraceae bacterium
AAGCTCCGGCTTTCTGCCGGAGCTTCGCATAGGGGAGGGGTATATGATTAACGAATTAAACGATACATTCTTTTAAAATATATGTAAACAGCGCCAGGCTGTAATCGTTTCAAGTCAGGCGTTTTTTGTTTTGTTCCTCCTGACAATTGTTACTATACAGCATGCCGTTCCTTTCGTCCTGCCAGATTCGATTAGATCACTGGTCAAATCTTGCAAATATCTCTCTCCTCCCGATGATTTGCCCAATCAGTGGATGGTTCCTACCGCTTCCGGCGCAAGCTTCATGAGCTCCGCTTCCGCTTCCATGCCCTGTACGTCATAGGCGCGCATATGGACACTGGGGCCGACCAGCTGGATGTCATAGAGATTGTCCTTGGTGGTATAGACTGTCTCCGGTGTAGGCTCGTAGTTGCGGATCTGCTCTGTGGAGACCTCCATCAGGTAGTGGGTCATGACTTCAGCATAGCTGATGTCGGTAAGGGCTTCCATATAGTAGCCGTAGGAGTAGGGATCGGAATCCTTGATGGTCTCAACGGAAGCGATCCAGTCATCCAGGGTATCATCCCATGTGGTATCGACTTCATACCATACGCCGTCGATCTTGACTACGCTCCAGGCGTGGCCGCCGGCGCTGGCCTCATCGGATCCTGCAGCGCCGCCGATGGTGGTCGCTTCAATGCCGCACTGCTGGCACAGATAGCAGAAGGCCTGGGAATATCCGTCGCAGACAGGAAGGTTGGGGTTGCCGTCGTTGTCGGCTACCAGCGCACCGTAGGCAGTGTGGGCCAGGTTCGCATAATCGCCCTTTTCCATAACAGCTGTGTTATAAGCGCACTTGGAGATCAGAAGGTCATGGATCTGCTTGACGGTCTCAGCTTCGGAGCCGCTGGTATCGATCTGGGCCAGGAAGCTCTCCGCCGCTTCGTTGAAGGCCTTCATCTGGGTCTGATAGTCTTCAAAGACGTCATCCAGTCTGAATACCAGGTTGTAGGTATCGCCGTTCTGGCCGTAGAGATAGCAGCCGATGGATGCTTCAATGTCATTGTAGAGCCAGAAGAACTCCGGATGATCATAGAGCATGCCGAAGTATGCGACCAGATAGTCATTGGAGAAGGCCTCAGAATAGGGATCTGTCTTGGTGAAGGCCGTGACGATGTTCTGATCGGACTCGGGATCCATGGCCGTCATCTGCATGGCGTCATAAAGAGTCTGCTGCTCAGGGGTCATCTGATCATAGTAATAGAAAGACTTTGCATTGTTGACAAGAAGGGATTCTCCGGAAGGGCCGGTATAGGCGCGCATGGCTCTGTCGGTGTCTGCCTTCTCTTCCTCAGAAAGCTGGGAAGGGTCTTCATAGTGGCTTTCCAGCTTAAAGGAACCTGTGGGCGGGGTAAATTCCATCTTCAGGACCTGCTTTTCCCCTTCAATGGCTTCGCCGGCCTCGGCGGTCTCCTCTGTCTGCTCTTCCTGGGCAGTTTCCTGGGTTTCTGCCTCCGCGGTCTCTTCCGCGGCGGGTTCCGCTGTCTGCGTCGTTCCTCCTGCGCCGCATCCGGCCATCAGAACTGCAGACAGTCCCATAACGCCGGCCAGAAGCAGAGCTGCCTTACGTTTTTTCATGTCATCCTCCTAATTTATACATCTGTTGACTGCATCTATCATTAAGGGTCCCTCCGCGAGGTGTCTTCCCCACAGGCCCGGAACGCCGTCATGATCCAATGAAAAGAGGTTTTTCCTCTGCCCCGGGAGATGCTTCCTCCCCCGTTTCTTCATCAAAATGAAAGCCGTCGATTTCCGGCTTTACGCTTTCCAGATTATCCAGAAAATCCTCCGGCAGATCTTCCGCGTTCAAGGTCGTCACGGCACTCTGGGCTTTCTCCTGAGATCGGACCTGCCAGATGAAAAAGCCGATCAGGATCAGCGCCGCTGCCGCAAGGATGAAAATGATTTTCTTATGTTTGGACATATATTCACGCATATTTTTTTACCTGCCCCTATAATTATACAATATTAAGATATTTATGAAAAACAAAAAGCCGGTAAATCGAAAAAAATCGGCCCTGTTTATCCTCTCATCTAATAAGAGTCTTGGCTGGGCCCCTTTGTTGCAGCCTTCCCAAATTTCTTTCCCTGTGTTATAAAATAGGTTAAATAAATCCGGTCTTTCCCTCCCCTCTTCCTTCCCTTCAGAAAGGAATCTCTCTTGAACGCCCCTATCTCCCATATCCTGCTTCAGACCGCCTCCGAGCCTGCCCTCTTTTTGGACGAAGAAGACCATCAGACCTTTCTTCAGATCCTGTCGGAAACCGTACGGTCCGGGGACCTTTGCCTTTACAGCTACTGCCTGATGCCGGACCATATCCATCTTCTCCTGCGCTGCCCCGGCGCTCCCGACCCATTCATTTATCAGATCAAAAAACGCTACAGCCTTTCCTACCGAAGAAAATATCAGACCAGGGGATCCCTTTTCCGGATCGGCTTCCGGGAAGAAGTGCCTGATGATCCCCTCAGCTGCCTTGTCTTTATCTGCAGGGACCCCGTCAGAAGGGGCCTCTCGGAGGATCCCTTTTCCTATCCCTGGTCCGGGGCCGGCGTCTTTATGGGAAAACCTTCTCCCGTCTGCGCCGCTGCCCTCTTTGCCGCAGCGGACCCCCAGACCTGGCGGGCCCTCCTTATGGGCCCCTGCGCAGATTTCTACATGGAATGTCCCGCCAGACCCGCGCCCTCCGGGGAAGACCTCACCCCTATCCTCCGGAGGATCTGCTCCCCGGAGGAGGAAGAACACTTCCACTACCTGACGCCCGACCGCAAAAGGCAGATCCTGGGGGAAATGCGCAGCTGCAGCATGACCTATGCCTCCATCCAGAAGACCCTCAACATCTCCCGCTATGAGATCGATCTTGCCCTTGGCAGGATCCGGGGCCAAAAAAAATAGACTTTGCAAGATTCGGCCACTTTTATAATGGAATCTGGCGGGAGGAAAAAATCTGAATGCTGTATAGTAACAATTGTCAGGAGGAACAAAACAAAAACGCCTGACATGAAACGATTACAGCCTGGCGCTGTTTACATATATTTTAAAAGAATGTATCGTTTAATTCGTTAATCATATACCCCTCCCCTATAGAAAAGCTCCGGCCACACGGCCGGAGCTTTTTGTGCG
>CAMNJZ010000145.1 GCA_946541955.1 uncultured Lachnospiraceae bacterium
GAATTGCCTTTGCCATACAGGAGCATGTTCATGACGATGGCCGTCATCCACTTCTTTCTGGTCAAATGCTTTGCCGGCTCTATGTCTATCTTCCTGGACAGCTCGTTGATGATCCGCTTGTCACCCTTGTCCGTGTTCGCCATGAGCTTGATGGTCATGGAGGCCACCAGCTCCGCGATCCGCAGGCATCCTGTGATTATCTCCGGGTTGTTTGACAGCTTGGTGTACTGGGAGCTGCACAGGATATCATAGGCCGTCTGTGTGGTCAGGAATCCGACCGCCGGCTTGGATGCCGGCTCTGATCTTTTGTTTCTTCTCTTTCTGCTCATGCTTTATCTCCCCACCACCTTCTCGCTTCCTCTTTCGCTGTGAGGGACTCCAGATAGCGGACCGCTGCGAATACAGAGGCGTCAAAAAGGTCCATCCTGTGCTCAGGACGGACCTTCTCGTAGGCTATCATGTCATCGGTTTTCTCTATCGCTCTGACATTCATGACGCAGTATTCAAATGCGTCAGAATGCAGATAGTAAAAGGCCCCGTCCTTCACCATCTTCTCGATGCGGCGGAAGCCTCTTGATTTCTCAAATGTGTACTGGGGCTGGTCCACAATGTTGAAGTGGGCCGCCTTCATCTTGTCGCAGAATTCTCCGGCAAACTTGCGGTCCTGTCCGATCTGGCGGATCTTATAACCCAGGTTCCGCATGGTCTTGAACCAGTTAACGACGTCGTCATAGCTGACCGTGGGGTTGTTGCACATGGTCAGCCAGCCATCCTCTTCCCATCCGAAAAGCGGAATGTCATCCTCCTCTGCCTTCTTCAGGGCCGCTGTCCTGGGGAAGAAGGCATGGGTCACGCAGATGTCGATTCCGTTGTAATTCCCGTACAGAGCCGCTGCCGTCAGGTCGTGCATCCTGGACAGGTCCGCACCGCCATACCAGTCGATGGGGAGCTTGGCCAGATACGTGAGCGACCACTGATATTTGCGGTCTGATAAGCGGAATTCCTGAATATCGAAATATGCCAGCATGGCCGCCGTGTAGATGTTCAGCGACCTTGAGAGGAAATCCTTCCTCTGCTGCGGATCGTTCTGGGCCTGAAGGGAATCCATGTATATGTCATCGGGCCGGATGGTCACGCCGTAGGAAGGATTCGCCTTCCGGTGCTGTTCACGGTCCGTATAGTCCACGTTGCCCTTTTCATCCTGGTCTGCTCTGGAGACGAAGGCGAAGAGGGTATCATCCTTGACGGCCCCGGAAACGACCTTGATGGCATATTCCATTCGTCTGTAGCCGAAGGAGTTCATGTCATCGCCGGCCGTTGTGATGCCGATCATCAGCTTATTCTGATAGGCCTTCATGGCCTCCTTGAAGCGGTTATACTGGGCCGGCTTTTTGAAGGCGTGGATCTCGTCGGCAATGGCTATGTTGCAGTTGAAGGAGTCCTGGCTGTCCGGGTTGGCCGCCAGGGCCTCGATATGGATGGATCCGGAAGGGTTGCCGTCATCATCGTAGAACTGGGCCGTGATGGAGTGCTCTGCGTTGTTGTTCCGGATCCGGAAGTCCTCGACCATCTTGTGGTATCGGATGGTGTACATGATGTCCTCAAAGGCCTGCGTGGCCTGTTTGAGGGATGCCGCCACGATGTAGAGGGTGGCACCGACCTTTCTCTCCAGAAGGGCCAGAGCGAAGGCAAGGCAGGCGATGAACATTGTCTTGCCATTCTTTCGTGGGACGAAAATGAAAGCCTCCTTGTACCGTCTTTCCTGCGTCCCCTTCCAGTAGAAGCCGACCAGGTTGTAGACGATGAAGATCTGCCACGGCTGCAGGAGCACCGGCTTATTGACCAGCGAATGGCCTTCCAGATCCTCGCCCTGCTTGTGGACCATCAGCCTTTCGATGATGCCTATGACGAAATTCGGTTCCTTTGTGTGCAGCTCCAGATCATCCCGCTGCATGTCAGACAGGTATCTGGCACAGCCAAGTACCACCTCTTTGCCGGCCACCTCCTTGCCGGAGCAAACGTCCTTTGCGTACTGTAGTGCAATTTGGCTATAGTCTTTAGCTGCCAAGATCCTTCAGTGCCTCGGC
The DNA here is from genome assembly GCA_946541955.1 of uncultured Lachnospiraceae bacterium. GTDB lineage: Bacteria > Bacillota > Clostridia > Lachnospirales > Lachnospiraceae > CAG-791. The sequence goes on from CAMNJZ010000145.1 coordinate 2,088, forward strand.
CAGCGCCGACTTGGCCTTTTGCGGTTTCAGAAGATTCTCATCGATCTTCCGCAGTCCCGAAGGCGTCAGCCCCAGGTCTCTCCAGTACGCCAGAGAAGCCTGGTTCAGCTCCACCCACTGGGTCAGAAGCGGGTTCTTTATCTTGTTGGTTGACCCGTTCTTGTTCGTGTATTCGATCACGCTCTTGCCCCCGGAGGCAGTGAATTCCGCATGGGTGCGGTCCCGCTGCTCCAGGAGCCCTGCCAGGGCATCAATGGCCGGCAGGAACTCTTTTCGATATGTGCCAACGCCCTGCGTCTGGGCGATGATCTTTTTCTTCCAATCGGCCTTTCTCATGATTTCCCCCTTTTTGGAAATTTCCCCGCGCAGTTGGAAAGAGGAACCCTCGCCAGTGGGGCTGAACGCTATTCATTTATCGCGCGCGGGGGGGATAATTGCGCCGGCGCAACTCGGCTATCCCGTTTTTAGTCAGTCGAGCGGCTCGCAGGGAGCAAGCCATGTGACTCCGCTCGTAAGGATGTATCCGTCCTTGCTGATCCACTGCCACATTCCTTTTCTTGTGCAGAAGTAACTCTTCAGCTTGATGGGTTCACCGTCGTACATACAGTCATACCATCCTGTCTTCTTCGGCGATCCGCTCTTGTATTCCTCAGTCATATCGTCTGTATCTTCTCCTCTGCCTCAATGCCTTCCTCCCCTTCTCCGGGTGCATCTTGTTATGGCAAGCCTCGCACAAGGTGGCACAGTTCTCCGGATCATACGCAAGCTCCGGATATTCCTCCCTGGGCTTTATGTGGTGGACGATGGTCCCTTCCACATACTTGCCATACCTTTTGCAGATCTGGCACTGGTATTTATCTCTGCGTCTGATCTTGGCGGCGAAGGCCCGCCACTTCTCGGTCAGATAGAATGGGTCTGTCTCTTTGTATCTCATAAGCATAAAAATTCCCTGGCAGCTAGCAGTGCTGCCAGGGATTCACAACAGGGAGGTCACATCATACAGGGTTCTCACCAGTATTCCGCTCTATCATC
>CAMNJZ010000146.1 GCA_946541955.1 uncultured Lachnospiraceae bacterium
GTGTCCGCTGGATTTATGATCCGGGCATCTCACAGCTTCGCTGTTCGATGTCCGTTCGCCGCCAAATGTCCGCTCGTGCAAGCACGGCGGCCGCCTGGCGGCTTTATCGCGCAAAAAAAGAATCCCCCGGAAGACCAGGGGATTCTTGGCATTTCATAACTGATTAGTTATATTTGCGCTTTCTAGCAGCTTCAGATTTTTTCTTACGCTTTACGCTAGGCTTTTCATAATGCTCTCTTTTACGAATTTCCTGCTGGATGCCGGCCTTGGCGCAGCTTCTCTTGAAGCGGCGAAGAGCGCTGTCCAGAGTTTCGTTCTCTTTTACAATTACGCTAGACACTTACACTACCCTCCCTTCAGTCCCTTCAGGTTTTGAACTGATTTGGGTTAATAATTTATATATGTTTCAAAAACACACATACTGAATTATAGCATACTTCGGGCGTACGTCAACCAGAAAATTATCCGAAATGCAGCCCGGAGGCTTTTCCGGAAGCTTTTCAGAGGATGACCTCCATGCCGGTCTTGTAGGGGACCAGGCCCATTTTTTCATAGAAACGGGCTGCCCCGGGATTGCAGGACCAGACGTTGAGGGTCACATTGTAGAAGCCCTCTTCCTTTGCATAGGCAAGGACATGGCGGTAGAGGCTTTCTCCCACATGCTCTTTCCTGCAGGCCTCATCGACGCAGATATCGTCGATATAAAGGGTCTTCCGGTCCACCATGTTGTGGTCGCCCTCGTAGACCTCCCAGAGGCAGAAGGCGTAGCCTCTGACCTTCTGATCGTCCTCTGTCAATACAAAGACAGGTCTGTGGTCATCCGCAAGGATGACCTCCAGTTCCTCGTCCGTATACTTTCTCCGGTCCATCTTAAAGAGGTCCGGCCGCCCTTTGGCGTGTACGTTATTGACCTGATAGAGCAGTCTTGCAAGCTCAGGGATATCCCGCTTTATGGCCCGCCTGATCATTTGATCTGCCCTGCCAGGGCTTCCTTAGCCTTTTCAAGGGCAGCAGCGATGCCGGCGGGATTCTTGCCGCCTGCCTGGGCCATATTGGGACGGCCGCCGCCGCCTCCGCCGACCTCTTTGGCGATGGCTTTGATCAGATTGCCTGCATGGGCGCCCTTCTTGACCGCATCCTCGGTGGCCATGGTCATCATGGATACCTTGCCGTCCTTGTCGGAGATCAGAAGGATGACGCCGCTGCCGATCTTCTCCTTGAGCTGGTCGCCCAGGTTGCGGAGCTCGTTCATGTCAACGTCCTTCACAGCCGCTGCCAGGAACTTGACGCCGGAGATCTCCATGACCTTGTTCATGACGTCGCCCAGAGCGCCCTGTGCTTCCTTGCTCTTCAGAGATTCATTTTCGCTTCTGACAGCCTTGAGCTCTTCCTGCAGCTTTCTGATATGGTCTGCCAGGGTAGCGGGGGAAGCCTTGAGGAGGGCTGCTGCCGCATTCACTTCCTCTTCCATCTTCTGATAGTAGGCTGTTACGTTGGTGCCGGTGATGGCTTCAATTCTTCTAACGCCTGCTGCCACACCGTTTTCGGAAACGATCTTGAACTGACCGATCTGGCTGGTGTTCTTTACATGGGTGCCGCCGCAGAGCTCAATGGAATCTGTCATGGAAACAACGCGGACTTCTTCCCCGTACTTTTCGCCAAACAGAGCCATGGCGCCGGACTTTCTGGCTTCCTCAATGCTCATGACCTTAGTCTCAACGGGCGCTGCCGCTGCGATCCTGTCATTGACAGCCTTTTCGACCGCTTTGATCTCCTCGGAGGTCATGGCCTGGAAATGGCTGAAGTCGAACCTGGTCCTGTCAGCATCCTGATAGGAGCCCTTCTGCTCGACGTGATCGCCCAGAACGTCCCGAAGGGCCTTCTGGAGCAGATGGGTCGCGGAATGGTTGCGGCAGGTCTTCATGCGGTTTTCCGCATCGACCTTCATGGTCACGCTGTCGCCGGTCCGGAACATACCCTTTGTGACTGTACCGATATGGGCGATCTTGGAGCCGGCCACATGCTGGGTCTCTCTTACGGTAAACTCGCCCTCGGGGGATACGATGCAGCCGATGTCGCCGACCTGGCCGCCCATGGTTCCGTAGAAAGGCGTCACATCGGTAATGATGGAGCCCTCCTGGCCGTCTGTCAGGGCTTCGCAGATCTCGCCGTCAGCAGTCATGTAGGTGATCTTTGCTTCTTCCTCCAGTCTGTCATAGCCTTCGAAGCAGGAATTGACAGAAGCATCCATCTCATCATAGACCGTCGCTTCCGCGCCGCTCATGCTGGTCTTGTGCCAGGAGCCCTTGGCCTTTTCACGATGCTCCTTCTGGGCCTTGTAGAAGCCTTCCAGATCCACGGAAAGACCCTTTTCCTCCAGCTCCTCCTGGGTGGATTCGATGGGGAAGCCATAGGTGTCATAGAGACGGAAGGCGTTGGGGCCGTCCAGAACGGTCCTGCCCTCTTCCTTCATCTGGTCGATCAGACCTGCCAGGATGGTAAGGCCCTGGTCGATGGTCTTGTCAAATTTCTCTTCTTCCCCGGCAATGTTCCGGAGGATAAAGGTCCGCTTGGTCTCCAGCTCGGGATAGCCTCCCTTGGAGCCTTCGATCACAGCCTTGGCCAGCTCTTCCATAAAGGAGCCCTGGATGCCCAGCTTTCTGCCGTGGCGGATGGCTCGGCGGATGATCCGGCGCAGGACATAGCCTCTGCCTTCATTGGTGGGCATGATACCGTCGGAGATCATAAAGGTGGCGGAACGGATATGGTCAGTCACGATACGGATGGAAACATCGGTATCATAATCCACGCCGTATTCCTTTCCTGCCATGCGGCAGATCTCATCGCGAAGGGCACGGATGGTATCTACGTCAAAGATGGAATCCACGTCCTGGACCGCCACTGCCAGACGCTCCAGGCCCATGCCTGTATCGATATTCTTCTGGACCAGATCGGTGTAGTTGCCGTGTCCGTCGTTGTTGAACTGGGAGAATACGACGTTCCATACTT
>CAMNJZ010000147.1 GCA_946541955.1 uncultured Lachnospiraceae bacterium
AGGAGCCGAAGGTGACCAGAATACCCATGGCAATGGACAGAGAGTAGAACATCTGCCCCATGGCGGATACCACTGTCATCAGAGAGAAATTGGAGAAATTGGGGACCAGGAAATATTTCACGCCCTCCATCGCGCCCGGCAGGGACATGGAATAGCCTGCAATGACCAGGGCCAGGACCAGGAGGATGGGCATCATGATCCTGGAAACGCGTTCGATTCCGTTCTCAACGCCCAGATAAATGATGATCAGGTCCGTTACGATGAAGACGATGAACCAGATCTCCGCTTCATAGCCCTCGGTAATAAAGGCGGTAAAGTAGCCCTCCTGGGCTACCGCTGCGGTATTGCCCTTGAGATATTCCACAAAATATTTGATGACCCAGCCGCCGATGGTGGAGTAATAGGGGCAGATCAGAATGGGAATAATGGCGTTGATCCAGCCGCCGCCCCGTTCCAGAAGGCCTTTGCCGAACTGGCCGAAGGCGCTGACAGGGCTCTTTCTGGTGGATCTGCCGATGGCTGTTTCCGCAATGATCATGGTATAACCGAAGGTAAGGGCCAGAATGACATATACCAGAAGGAAAATTCCACCGCCGTATTTTGCTGCCAGATAAGGGAATCTCCAGATGTTGCCCAGTCCCACCGAGGCGCCCGCCGCGGAGAGGACATATCCGAGTTTTCCTGAGAAACTGCTTCTTTCCTGTTCCATGTTGTTAATCCTGTCTTTCCATTATGATAGTATGCCGGCCAAAGACCAACCGTATAAGCATAGCACAAAATTTTCGTTTACAAAATAATTTCTGCCGTAATTTTTTGCTCTGTTTAAGCCTATTCTCTTTTGTGCTATACTAAAGCTTGCTTTTTTATTACAAACTCAGGAGGTTTTGAACATTGAATTCAGAAAAGCCCAGCGGCAGAGCCCTGCTGCCCATCATCATTTTCCTGCTCCTTTATCTCGGCAACGGCATCTACTTTGAATACATTCATCCCATCGAGGGACAGATGGGATTTTATATCATGTCTGTTGTACTGGCCTTCAGCATCTCTCTGGCCGTGGCCCTGGTCCAGAACGGCGAACGCCCCTTTGAGGAAAAGATCCATATCTGCTCCCAGGGCATCGGGGACGACAACATCACCATCATGCTCTTCATCTTCCTGATGGCCGGCGCCTTCGGCGGCATCGCAAAGGAAGCCGGCGGCGCAGGCTCCACAGCCGGTCTCCTGCTCAGCATCCTGCCGGGCGGCTTTGCCATTCCGGGTCTTTTCCTGATCGCCTGCCTGATCTCCATGTCCATGGGCACCAGCGTCGGCACCATCACGGTCCTGGTCCCCATCGCCGCAGCCGTGGCAAAGGACGGCGGCTTCTCCCTGGCCATGTGCACCGGCACGGTGGTGGGCGGCGCCATGTTCGGAGACAACCTCTCCTTCATATCCGATACCACCATCGCAGCCACCAACACCCAGGGCGTCCAGATGAAGGACAAGTTCCGCACCAATATAAAGATCGCCCTTCCTGCGGCCCTCGTGACCCTGGCCATTCTGGTCCTTTACGCCCTGCGGGGCAGGGCCGTATCCCTGGACAGCTATGACTACAACCTCCTCCAGGCGCTGCCCTACTTTGTCGTCCTGGTCCTGGCCATCATCGGCATCAACGTATTTATTGTCATCGGCGTCGGCATTGGGCTCTTTCTGATCGCCGGCTTTATGACCGGCTCCCTGACCTACATATCAGCGCTGACCTCCATGGGCAACGGGTGCTCGGGCATGTTCGAGACCATGATCGTCACCATCCTGGTGGCCTCCATCGGCGCCCTCATCCGGGAGAACGGCGGCTTTGCCGCCATTCTGGGCTTCATCCGGAGCCATTTTTCAGGCCTTCGGGGCGGCCTTGCAGGCATTTCCCTCCTGACCTTCCTGATGGACATCGCCACCGCCAACAATACGGTGGCCATCGTCATGGCGGCCCCCATCGCCAAGCAGATCTCCGAGGAATACGGCATTGATCCCAAGGAAACCGCATCCCTTCTGGATACCTGCTCCTGCATAGCCCAGGGCATCATTCCCTACGGGGCCCAGCTCCTGATCGCCGCCAGCATTGCCAACATTTCCAGTGTGAAGATCATCCCCTACCTGACCTACCAGTTCCTTCTGCTGGTCAGCGTGGTCCTTTCCATTCTCTTCCACAAAGAAAAAGCCCGGTCCGGAGAGCTCCTGTGATACAATAAAGCCATCCACCGGACAGGCCAAAAGGAGACCTTTATGAAATTTATTTCCTGGAACATCGATTCCCTGAACGCTGCCCTGACTTCCGACAGTCCAAGGGCCCAGCTCACAAGAGACGTCCTTCGCACCATCGCCGCTGAGGACGCAGATATCATTGCCATACAGGAGACAAAGCTGCCTGCAGCTGGCATGAACGCAAAGCAGCAGGCAGCCCTGGACAGGCTCTTTCCCGGCTATGAGGCCGTCTGGGTCAGCTCCAGAGAGCCGGCCAGGAAGGGCTATGCCGGGACCATGGCCCTCTATAAAAAGGGCCTGGCTATCACGGCATGCTACCCCCAGATCGGGGCCCCGGAGCCCATGGACCAGGAAGGCCGCATGATCACCCTGGAGCTGCCGGATTTCTACTTCAACCTGGTCTATACGCCCAACGCCGGAGACGGCCTGCGCCGCCTGGGCGAGCGGCAGATCTGGGACAGGAAATACGCCGACTATCTCTCAGACCTGGATCAGACCAAACCTGTCATCGCCTGCGGCGACTACAACGTGGCCCATGAAGAGATCGATCTGGCAAATCCTGCCTCCAACCATATGTCCGCAGGCTTTACCGATGAGGAAAGAGCGGGCTTTACCCAGCTTCTCTCCCGGGGCTTTGTCGACACCTTCCGCCAGGTCCACGGCAATATCCCCGGCGCCTACTCCTGGTGGGCCCAGAGGGTCAGGACCAGCAAGGTCAACAATTCCGGCTGGCGCATCGACTACTTCCTGGTCAGCGACCG
>CAMNJZ010000148.1 GCA_946541955.1 uncultured Lachnospiraceae bacterium
CCTTCATAGGTCAGGCTGTCCCGGTCGTACTCGTTTCGCATGATCCTGGGCTTTGCATAGAACAGCTGCCGGCCAGAGGGAAGGGTCGCAATGAGGAACCCAGACTCATAATGGAAAGTAAAGCACTTCACCCTGGTCGGTTTCTTTTCCTTCATTGCGGTCATAACAGCCTTATCTACCTCCCACCAGAGCTGTACGATTTTCGGATTGGCCTGTCTCCAGGAATCAACGATCGGTTTGAGCTCGTCTTCCGTAAGGCCCTTCTCAAGGGCACCCATAGCAACCATCGCACCGACACTGCCGCCGTAACCAAGGGCCAGTTCCGCAATCTTACCTTTTTGTCTGAGCTCACCATTTATCCCGTGTTTCACAACAGGTACGCCAAACATCTGAGATGCGGATTCACAGTAAATGTCGCCATTATGGGCGAAGACATCCATCCGCCATTTCTCTCCGGCCAACCAGGAAAGCGCCCTGGCCTCAACCGCGGAGAAATCTGCGACAATGAATTTACAACCTTCCTTCGGCACAAAGGCTGTTCGGATAAGCTGTGACAAAAGATCAGGTACAGAATCATAGAGAAGCTCTGCCGCTTCAAAACAGCCGTTACGGATCAGGCTCCTTGCTACTTCCAAATCCTTTATGTGATTCTGAGGAAGGTTTTGTACTTGTATGAGTCGGCCTGCCCACCTGCCTGTCCTGTTGGCCCCATAGAATTGCAATAGTCCGTGTGCCCGGCCGTCCCTGCAGCAGCAGACCTCCATTGCCGTGTATTTTTTCACTGAGGATTTAGAAAGGAGCTGGCGCAGCTGCAGGACTTCTTTTACCTCTCCATCTGATGTAGCGAGAAGTTCCTTTACTTCTTTTTTTGCCAGCGACTCCATAGTGACACCCTGGCTCTCCAGCCACTCTTTCAACTGAATGGGACTGTTCGGGTTCTCAAGGCCGGTCAGCTCCTGTGCCCTGGCAAGGTAACGTGCCCTACACTCCTCATCACACCTGATTGCCTGCTGCGCAAGAGTCATATCAATGGCAACACCTGTATCGTTGATTCTCTGATCGAGGACATACTGTTCCCATACATAATCCGGGACAGGGAAACGGCCTACCTTTTTGGCGATTCCCATCTCGGTTTCGACGTCGCGGATGTTGTAACGGACAAAGGCGTCCCATTTCTCAGGATCATGCTCTGGAAGGTTCCGGGTCCTATGCCCGTTTGACTTTGTCGGCTTACAGGGCATGGAGAAATATTTGATAAGTTCCTTCCCTTCGGTAAGTTTCTGCTTTTCCAACCCCAGGACGGCACCGACCGCTGCAAGAGAGCCCGGAAGCCCCAAGTACAAAGACGCGACCATTGTGCAGCGCCAGGAAACCGGTGAAAGATTGATACCCAGGTAAGTACTAAGGCACGTCCTCTCAAATGAGGCGTTGAATGCGTACTTGAGGACAGACGGATCCTTGAGGGCGGAGACGATCTCCTCTGGAATATCCTCTCCCTTTGCGCACTCAATGCAGCGCACAGGGCCAAGGTCTACAGAATAGCCAAACAGCAACACAGAAAACGAAGGATCGTCCGTGTACTTATAGACGCCCGCCTTCGTAAGATCTGTGTTGCTGTATGTTTCAATGTCAATATTGATCTGTTTCATTTCGGATCACCTTTCTTATAATAAGTGGTTGATGGAAAGTGGAAGCCGAAGACAATGCCTCCGGCCCCACCGTAGTAATTAAGTTGGATATACTGCTGATATCCTCAGCTCAGGAAATCATCGTCCTCTGCCTCGCCAAAGTCATCTGCAGCAGTGATGTGCGCACCGCCCAGGCTCTCGCCGTCGCGAATGAACTGGATATTGCCAAGTGCTGCAGCGATACCGCGGTTCCCGTTCACAGAGAATGCATAGAACTGAATGCTGACTTTGCAGTAGCAGCCGGAGTAGATGGTGCCAGGGTCAACCAGGTGACGGGATGCATCCACAACCTGGGGCGCCGTCTTGTTGTTGCAGTTGATAAAGAAGGCATCTTTGTACGCATCGTCATCGCGCTCCACATCGCCATCTCTGAGCGGGAGCTTGAGTGCGCCCTTGTTCGGACGCTTGCCTCCAAACTTCGGGATGCCGTCTGTGATCGCCTGATCAATTGCCTTGTTGATGAGATTCAGGGTCTCCTTATCATCCTTCGGAATGATGACCGACATGGAGTATTTCGGATCGCTCCCGTTCACAGAGACCGGCTCCGCCACATGTGCGTAGGACGCACGGACTTCATTTGTTACAACTCTGGTACCATTAATCAGTTTCGCCATGATATATATTCCTTTCTTTAATCGGTAAACTCGTCTTCGACGTTGGAAATAGTGACTTCCGGTCTCTTGTCGCTCACCGGAACGAGCGTCAGTTTCCCTTTGGGCTTTTCGACATATTTGCCAAGAAGCGCGTTGAAATCTTCCTTGCCCATCAGTTTCTCAAAAGCAGTCAGTGTGATCAGGGATCTATTGTAGATGTCAGTGTAGCCAGCATCCCTGGCAGCCTTCTCAACCGCAGCCGTGTCAGTGAACCGTCTGTTTGAGCGTCCTTCGACAAGCTTGTAGCCATCGAAGTGCTTTCCTTCGTTGATCGCCATCGCCTCAGCATAGGCCATGACGTCACTCGCCCATCTGGACAGCTCGCCTGCCTGCTGCATGACCTCTGCGATTTCCTCATCCGAGAGAAGGGCCGGAGGCTGAAATTCCATCTTTGCCAGCTCCAAAAATGACTCTGCCCTTGCCCGGCACTGGTTCCTTGCCTTGCAGAAACGGCACCAGGATCCTGGCGTGTACTCGCCTTCTCCCTTGTCCGCCATCGCGGCTTTCGGTTTCAGCTCTTCTTCCGCCCACTTGTACAATTCCTCTGCTGTCAGAGACCAGATGGAAATATTGGAGAGCCTGGGCTGGAAAATCGTCATGGTGACAGTCTTGATATCGTAGAGGCAGTCAAACAGGTTGAGGGCTCCGAG
>CAMNJZ010000149.1 GCA_946541955.1 uncultured Lachnospiraceae bacterium
GCTCATAGGAATAAATGCCGATGGAGGGCATGCCCATGCCGCTGGCCATGACGGTCACCTTTTTGCCTCTGTAGGTACAGGTGTAGGCGTAGGCTGCACGGACGGAATTGACAAGCTCAGCGCTGTCCATCCATTCTTCTGCGATCATTTTGGCGCGGAGGGGATCTCCGGGCATAATGACGACATCTGCGATCTGACCTTTTTCTGCTCCGATATGAGGGGTTGCCATAAATATGTCTCCTTTCTCGATCGCCTTGCGCGATCAGTATCCCAAGTTTACTTACCCTCTATTTTACTTGCCTTTTAGTAAAAAATACAGTTTTTTTCAAATTTTCTCACCGGCGTTTGTGAACTTTGTCAGATTTGACCATGATAGGCCCTGGTCAAAAGGCGCCGGAAGGAAATAAACGAAGTATGTTCTGCAGACGGCCCGGTTTATGCTATACTTCACCATAAGACATGACAGGCAAGGCATGCCGGAAAGGATTTGGGTATCTTTTATGGAATATATTGATTACAACTGCCCTTACTGCGGCGCACAGATCGAACTGGACCCTGCAGAGACCGAGTGGTACTGCGCCTACTGTGAATCCAGGATCATCCCCGAGGGAGAGGTCCTGCAGAAGATCCGCTATGAAAGAAAACGCGGCGGCTTTGCCGGGGAAAGCGCTCCGGAGCCTGACAGGTGGGAGATCCCTCCCAGACAGGACCCCCGCAGGGACGGCTACTATGACCTGCCCCAGAGAAGCTACAGAGCCGAGCTGGCCTATGTCAGCCCCAAGAGCAGGCTGGTGGCCCTTCTCCTTGCCATCTTTCTGGGAGGCTTGGGCATTCACCGCTTCTACTGCGGCAAGATCGGCACCGGCATCCTCTATATCTTTACAGGGGGCCTGTGCGGGATCGGCACCCTGGTGGATATCATCATGATCGCCTGCGGCAAATTCACAGATTCCAACGGCCTTTTTCTGACCAACTGGGACGCCTGACGGGGCCCCTGGGAGGAAACCTGAGAGGACCCCTTAGAGGGCGGAAACAGAAATAATAGTGCGGACCGGAAAGCGTTGCTTTCCGGTCTGTTTATTTTCCGGTCCATTTACTATCCGGTCTGTTCAGTTTCTGTCCCGTTTGGCTTTTCCGATTTCTGTGCGGCCTCATGAAGGGCTTTCAGGGAAAGGTATCCGACGGGAAGAAGGTATATAAGGGAAGAAAACTGATCGGACTCTGCTACATGGTCATGCAGGATGTGAATCATCAGCTCTTTACGGATTCCTGCCTGGAGGAAATCATGCTGGGGATGGAGAAGGAGGACAAGGACCTGGCCCTGGCCGTCCTTGACAAGATGGGGCTTGCGGAATTTGCATGCTGCACCCATATCCTGAAAATAGGCTGAAGATTTTTTTGGCATTTTTCATCTTCTAAGTTTCATCAAAGGTTTCTCCTCTATACTCCGTATCAGAACAGAAAACAACAGGGCAAAAACAAAGACCCTGATGCATGGAAAGCCGTCCCAGGGCGGCGGAAAGGAAGTAGCGATGAGAGACAAAAAGAGATTTCAGAAGATTATGACAGCTGTGATGCTCAGCGCCCTGCTGGCATCCGCATCCCTGACAGGCTGCGGCTCTGCGGGAACCGCTGCAGAGACCACTGCAGAAAGCAGTGCAGATAGCACTGCGGATAGCAGCGCAGAAGCCCAGACAGAAGAAAAAACGGCTTCTGCCGAAGCCGTTCAGACAGAGACCGGCGGAGAATATACGAACGATGCAGACGGAGAGCACGCCATTGAGGTGTCCGGGACAGAAGCCTCCTACAGTCAGATCCAGGTGACCAAGACCGGCGAAGCCGACGGCGACGAAGCAGATTTCTATGGTGAGAACGCAGCCATCTTTGCCACAGAGGGCGCATCCCTGACCATCACAGACGCCGAGATCACAACAGACGGGACCCACGCCAATGCGGTCTTCTCCTACGGGGAAGGGACCACCGTCAACATTTCCGATTCCGTGATCACCACCTCGGGCAACTGCTCCGGGGGCCTCATGACCACAGGCGGCGGGACCATGAACGCCTCCAACCTGACCATTGAGACCAGCGGCAATTCCTCCGCAGCCATCCGGTCCGACAGGGGCGGCGGCACTGTGACAGTCACAGGCGGCTCCTATAAGACCTCCGGCAAGGGGTCTCCCGTCATTTATTCCACAGCAGACATCACGGTGAGTGACGCGGTCATGGAATCCACCGCTTCCCAGGGCGTTGTGGTGGAAGGCAAGAATTCCGTCACCCTGAACAACGTGACCCTGACAGCAGACAACAATACCAAGAATTCGGACAAGTCCGATACCTATCAGGCCGTCATGATCTACCAGTCCATGTCCGGCGATGCGGATACCGGCACCTCCTCCTTCGCCATGACAGGCGGCAGCCTTGTCAATAAGAAGGGAGACATCTTCTTTGTCAACAATACGGCCTGCGAGATCAGCCTGACCGGGGCCGAGATCACCAACGAGGACCAGGAGGGCGTATTCCTCAGGGCCCAGGCGGCCGGCTGGGGAACAGAAGGCGAAAACGGCGGCAAGGTCAATCTGACCGCATCGGCCCAGACCATTCAGGGCGATATGATCGTGGACGAGGTCTCTGTCCTCAACCTGTATCTGAAGGACCAGAGCAGCTTCACCGGCGCCGTGAATACGGACGGAGCCGCCGGCAGCGTCTATGTGGAGATTGAAAGCGGCAGCACCTGGACCCTGACAGGAGATTCCTATGTCACCTCCCTGACCTGCGACGCGGACGCCATCGACCTGAACGGCTATACCCTCTATGTGGACGGAAAGGCCTATGAAGCAGGCACCGCCTCCCAGGGAGAGGCCATCGAGATCGTAACGGAATCCTCCGGCCAGAGCGGTGAAGGAGGAGAAATGCCTGAAATGCCGGAAGAAGG
>CAMNJZ010000150.1 GCA_946541955.1 uncultured Lachnospiraceae bacterium
TTTGCCAAAAAGAATTTTGCAGAACCCCCAGCAGATCAGGGAAGCTTTATCTTCTCATAGGCTGTTTCGCTCCGTTTGATGCGGTCGTCTCCCCTGGCGTAGACGCGGACCCGGTTGGTCCCCTTTTTCCCGTTAAAGGTAAAAGATGTGGTGCCGGCTCCCACGTTCACCGCTTTATAGGATTTCATGCCCGGCAGCTTATAGCGGACCCGGTAGGACATGGCTCCATCCACCTTGTCCCACTTTACAGTGATCCTTCTCTTCTGGCTGGTCACGCTGATTTCCACATTCCCCAGGATGGGCACTTCCTCAGCTTCCTGGGTAAGGGCAAAGGGCTCTGCAACCGCATCCCCCGCGCTGGCCTGGATCACCGGCAGGTGCAGGGTGCTTGCGGGATCGGACAGCTTCATTTCGCTGACCTTCTCGATGGGATAGCCCAAAGAGGCTGCCGCCGTCATGGAGGCAATAAAGCGGCCCAGGCCGTAGGTGAGATGCTTGTTGTCTCTGTTCAGACTGTCTCCAAAGTAGGAGGACCTGGCGTTCTGGATGGCGGTCCCTGTCGGGATCACAAACTCCACACCCGTCCCCCCGTCCGGCCGTGTCTTCACGACGCCGCCGCTGTCTTCCAGGTCTTCAAATAATTCTTCACTCTCAGGGGGCGCCGGCTCCTCTTCCTCCTCGGCTTCCTCCAGCAGAGTCTTTGTCGTTTTCCAGGCAGCCTTCATCATTTTCATCTGGCCGCCATAGTAGGCGTAGCCGTCGGCATTGGAGCCGGAAGGGCAGGCCCAGGTCATGTTGTAGCCGATGGCTGCCCCCGGGCACTTCTTTTTGCACCACTTTGCCAGATATTCCAGATGGCTGGTTTTGGAGCTGTCACCGTCCGGATAGAAGGAGGAGGGCTTTCCAATATCGGTGGAATAGGACTGGAGAATAATCACGTCCCACTTTTTCCGGCTCAGGATCCAGGACAGCCTCCAGGTCATACTGCCATTATACCTTCTGGTGACCCAGGACCCCTTTGTATTTTCGAGATAGGTATACTTTTTGGCGTTGGACTTTGCGTTGGCCGCATGGTCTCCCAGTCTGGCACCCCCGATCCAGGCGTCCCCGATGCTGATCTTATAGCCGGTCTGCCCTACGATGTCTCTTATATACCTGGTGGTATCCACGCTGAAGCTGTTGCCGATAAAGAGGACCTTCAGAGTCCTGCCGCTGACCGGCTCTGCCGGTGAAAGGGCGCTGACGCCGGCCCTGGCAGGCAGGGGGACCGAGAAGGTCATGACAAATACAAGAAGTAAAACTGCGAAAGTCCGGATGCTGCTGTGACGTTTCATAACTCCCCCTTCCTGCCGGCTCTGACGGGCCGTGCTGTCCTTTTAATAATACCTCCATTTCTTTTCCTTTTTCTGTCGGATTCTTATGACTCGGCAAACGAAATAATAGGAAATCAAAAGACCAGTCCGTTTTTGGGCATAGAAACGCCCCCAGGCAGGATCCATATGACTATGGCCTGCCTGGGGGCAGCGTATGCGGAACGCCCGCAGGGCGGTCTCTTATTCTACTGTGACATGCTCAGCGATATATTTCTCAACCTTCTCAGGCAGGATGTAGCGCTGAATGATATAGGGCTTGCCGTAGTTTTCCACTTCCTCGTCGGGAATGGAATTCTCGGTAATAAAGGCGTCATAATCCTCCTGGCTGACGGTGATGCCGGCCTGGGCTGCCAGGTCCTGGTAGACCATGACCTTCTTGCAGGCCTCTTCAGCCGCTGTCTGCAGGACCTTCTCATATTCCTCGGTGGTGGAAGCTTCCTTGTATTCCATAACGCTGGAATAGTTGAAGGACATGCCGTAAGCGGAATAGAGCTGGGCCATGTAGTTATATTCCTGTTCATCCAGCGTCATCTGCAGGGCCTTGAGGTGCTTGATGTATTCTGCCGGATAGGAAGAAGCGGAGGTATTGTCGGTGATATAGGTGTTGATGGCAGTGGAAAGCTTGGATTCATAGTTGGTATCCTTCAGATACTGCTTGTACTCCTCGACTGTCTCGCCATAGCCCTGCTCGGACAGATTTTCCTTCACGAAGTCATCGGTCAGCTCGCTCACCTGGTAGATGCCGTTCACGGTCACGGCAAAGGAAGCGTCCTTGCCTGCGTAATCAGGATTGTTCTCATAGGGATCCGGGAAGGTAACATCCACCGTCACCTGGTCTCCGGGATGGGTGCCGATCAGCTGCTCTTCAAAATCATCAATGAAGGAGCCGGAGCCGATGGTCAGGCTGTAATTCTCAGCGCTGCCGCCTTCAAATTCCTCGCCGTCCATGGTGCCGACATAGTTGATGTCCACTTCGTCTCCGTCTGCAACGGTCAGGGCTGCATCGGTCGAAAGGGTCTTGTGTTCCTCCAGCTCGGTCTGGATGTCCTCTTCCATCTCTTCGTCGGTATATTCCACGTCGGCAGCTGCGATCTTGACGGCGTTCACGTCAAAGGTCTTTACATACTGGCTTACGTCCACGTTCTGAACGGTGCCGTCTTCGTTCAGCATGCCGCTGAAGTCGGTGGAAGCCACGGTCTTGTTGGCTTCAATATAGGCCTGTCTTCCATAGTAGCCTGCGATCAGGGCAATGATGATGACAGGAATGGCGATCAGAATCGCTCTGGTCCGTCTCTCGCCCCTCTTTTTGGCTTCTCTCTCGTCTCTGGCGCGTTCCCGCTTGGCCTTGCTGGCCGTCATCCCATCATATCTCTTATCATTATTGGATGCCATTTTTAAAAGTCTCCTCTCATATTTATTTGATGCTTTTTCATACGGCGCTCACACTCTCTGAGAAATGCATGTGAGCCGCTTAGGGGCTCAAATGCACAACATGGGTATTATAGCAGACTTTTTGGCTTTCGTCTTTGTAATTT
>CAMNJZ010000151.1 GCA_946541955.1 uncultured Lachnospiraceae bacterium
GAAAGAAATGCGTAAATTGAGTGATTTTATCAGCAGGTATATGGCCTGGATCGTACTGGTCATTGCAGCACTGGCCCTGTTCCTGCCGGGGACCTGCCTCTGGGTCCAGACAAAATGGATCAACTATCTTCTGATGATCGTAATGTTCGGAATGGGCCTTACGATGAAACTGTCTGATTTTTCCGTACTTATTAAAAATCCCAGAGATGTCCTCATAGGATGCACCGCGCAGTTTGTGATCATGCCCCTGCTGGCCTTTCTTCTGGGGAAGGCATTTGGCCTGGACGATGCCCTGCTGGTGGGCGTCATACTTGTGGGGACCTGCCCCGGCGGAACATCGAGCAATGTCATCACCTTTTTGTCCCAGGGCGATACAGCCATGTCTGTAGGAATGACCAGTATCAATACCCTGCTGGCCCCTTTCCTTACGCCCCTTCTGACCTATCTGTTCCTGAGAACCACGGTCAGTGTGAATGCTGTGGCAATGTTCCTGTCCATCATACAGGTCGTGATCGTTCCCATCGGACTGGGACTTGTGATCAACAGACTGTTTGGAGAGTTCACCCAGCGATTCCTCTACGCCCTTCCTACGGTATCCGTGACCGCGATCTGCCTCATTGTCGCATCGGTGGTATCCCATAACAGTGAGAAGATCCTGTCCACCGGAGCCATCATTTTTGTGGTGGTGATCCTTCATAATCTGCTGGGATATCTGTGCGGCTATCTGATCGGCGTCCTCTTTAAGATGAATCTGCCCAGAAGAAAGGCAGTCGCCATTGAGATCGGAATGCAGAATTCCGGACTTGCCGTCACCCTTGCCGGATCCGCTTTTCCGAATCTGGCCATGGCCACCGTCCCGGGCGCTGTTTTTTCGGTATGGCATAATATTTCCGGCGCCATTCTGGCAGGATGGTTCAGACGTATAAAAGAAAAAGATCCGGAATAAAGAAAGCCTTTCATTCCGGACCCTGTCTGCAGAAGGTCCTGTCCTTTTGGGAGATATCTCCCCAAGGGACAGGACCTTCTTTTTCTCGTTCTTTCAGAGCGTCGATGCCGCCTGCCACATAGGAAAGGAGGATCCGCTGGACCTGCAGCTTCCTTTCCTTTGCAGGGGCCTTTTGCCACTTGGGATCTGGAGGGCTATATGGAAAATTGTACTGAAATAGAAACCGGTTCTGCCCTTGCATTTGTGCTCCAAAGGGGTAAAATAGCGGCCGTAAAGAAGAAAAAAAGTCGTTATTTTAGAAGGAAGATGAATCATTTCCCTATGTCACTGCCCGGTACCCATTCCATACATCCCCTTCATTCCCCTCTGGCAAAGGCCCCTGGCCTGCCTGCCTTTTTAACCCGCGCCTCCAAAGAGAAAACCAGGTCCCAGGAAGCCTATCTGTTTTCGGACAGAGCCCTGCTGACCCTTCTGATCCCTGTCATTGTGGAGCAGTTCCTCAATGCCCTCATGGGCATGGCGGATACCATGATGATCTCCAACCTGGGAAGCACGGCTATCTCCGCCGTTTCTCTTACCGATTCCATCAATACCCTGATGGTCCAGCTTTTTGCGGCCCTGGCCGCCGGCGGCACCGTCATCTGCTCACAGTACCTGGGGCAGGGAAGTGTTGAGAAGAGTACCCGGGCGGCCAAACAGCTCCTTTTGATCACCCTGGTCCTTTCCGGAACCATTGCCGGCGTCTGCCTGGCATTTCGCAGGCCCCTCCTGCATCTGATCTTCGGCCAGGTCCCGGATGACGTTATGGAAGCATCCCTGACCTACTTTGCCATTACGGTCCTTTCCTATCCCTTTTTCGCTCTCTTCCAGGGCGGATCCGGGATCTACAGGGCCTGCCGCAACAGCAGTCTGTCCATGAAGATCAGCATAATCACCAATCTCATGAACATAGCAGGCAATGCCCTTCTGATCTTTGTCTTCCCCATGGGCGTCGCCGGCGCTGCCATTTCCACCCTGGTCTCCCGAATGATCGGTGCCTTCTGGATCCTGGGATGCCTGCACAGGAATAAACAGACCATCGTGGTCCGCAATTATCTGGCAGTCCGTCCCGAACCGGATATGATCCGCAGCGTCATGTGGCTGAGCATTCCTGCCGGCATTGAGAACGGCATGTTCCAGTTCGGCAAGCTGGCAATCCAGTCCAGCGTTTCCACCCTGGGCACCACCGCCATCGCTGCCCAGGCCATGACCGCCATCATGGAGAACGTGAACGGCATCGCAGGCGTCGGCGTAGGCCTTGGCATGATGACCGTCGTGGGACAGTGCATCGGAGCAGGTCATAAAGACCAGGCCATCTA
This sequence comes from uncultured Lachnospiraceae bacterium, assembly GCA_946541955.1. Classification (GTDB taxonomy): domain Bacteria; phylum Bacillota; class Clostridia; order Lachnospirales; family Lachnospiraceae; genus CAG-791. Next base: position 2,305 of record CAMNJZ010000151.1, read on the forward strand.
CTATATCAAAAAGCTCACAGTCTGGGCGGAGATCGTGGTCCTGTCCTCCTGTATTTTCACCTATCTGATCTCCGGGCCCGTGGTCCGGATCGCCGGCATGGAGGAGGACGCCGCAGCCCTCTGCCTGCAGATGGTCCTGATCATTACCATTGTTAAGCCCCTGCTCTGGGTCGGAAGCTTTATTCCGGCTTATGGCTTCCGGGCAGCAGGAGACGTGAAGTTCACCATGACCATGTCCTCCCTGACCATGTGGCTCTGCCGCGTGGCCGGCGCCATCTTCATGATCCGGGTCCTGCATCTGGGCATCCTCTCCGTATGGATCGGCATGTTCATGGACTGGGGCGTCAGAGCCATCATCAGCCAGATCCGTTTCAGAAGCGGCCGGTGGATGAAGACTTCTGTAATCGACTGATATTTGTACCGGGGCATCCCAGGGCCTTGGACACCCTTAAAACAAAAATGATTTCATAAGCCGAGGTCCCCTGAGACCCCGGCTTTTTCTTTACCTGCCTTTGTATTGTGGCTTATAATAAGCAGGAAGGCAGACCTTTCCTGTACCGGGATCCCAAAAAGGACCGG
>CAMNJZ010000152.1 GCA_946541955.1 uncultured Lachnospiraceae bacterium
CCCTCCTTCTGCCCTACGCCCAGACAGGCCTGGTCCAGGAGCTTCGGACCCGGGGCATGCTGAAAGGAGACCCCTCCTATGAGCCGGAAGGGATCTCCCTGACCATCCGCTGCAGTCCGGACTTTGCCAAGCGCTACGCACCATATCTTCAATAATAAAGGTGTTAGTCAGGAAATGGGGTGATAGTCCGTTTTAACGGACAATCTCCCTGGTACCATACGATTATCAACAGAAAGGATGATCGTTATGGGCCAGAATCTCCGCATTAAACTGACATAGTTAATTGAAAAGCTTCCGGAAGCTGCTGTCAGCAGACTTCTTGAACAGGCAGAATCCTATAAGGCTGCTCAGGCCGAAGCCGGCAGACCCGCCTGCCCGTATTGTAGTAATGCACATATCGTTAAGAATGGACACAAGTGTGGAAAGCAGGAGTACCGCTGCAAGGAATGCGGGCGTACTTTTGTATCCACCACGAAAACTATTATATCCGGATCACATCAGAGCAGAGAGTTATGGGAAGAAGTCATATCCGATACATTGTGGGGCAATGCAATTGATTATTCCGCTAAGCGCCTTGGCCTGTCTCATGACTGCGTCTTCCAAATGCCATCTTACACCTCCATGGGTCCTTTTTTCTGCCTGCTCTCACGGCAGGCTCTTTTCCCATGTACAGTGTAAATTACTGATATGACAGAATATATGCCCAAAAGTTTTCCAAGTTTTTCTGCCGCCTATAAAGCCGCTGCCGTCGTCTTCCTCTGTTACTGCAGGGGTATGCAGTAATCGTAGGAATCCGCGCCGGCCAGACTGTAGATGGTGCAGACCAGGTAAGGAGTCCCGTCGGCTGTGGGATAAAGGATGGCCTTGTCCGTATTGGAGGACGCGACCGTCTTCTCCAGCTGGCTCCTGTAAAAGCTTTCCGCGTTTTCTCTGGCACCCGAGAAGGCATTCTCATAATATGCCTGCATAGCCTCTCTGACAGCTGTCTTCATTTGCTGAGGATCCATTCCGTACAGGGCCCCTGTTTCTTCATTGCTCAGCTTTTTCCCTGTATCCAGATCCAGCGTGATGGGATAATAGATATTGATGCCCCAGTCTCCCCGGAACCAGGTAAGGACCGTCAGTGTATTCTTCCAGACGTAGGCTTTGTAGTCCACGCCGTAGAGCCAGGGCGAATACCCCTGATCCAGCGCTGCCTTCGCATCGTCAATATAGGGATAGATCTCCCTGCGCAGCATGGCATTGTAAGCCCTGGCATCGTAGGAGTCCATCCTGATAAAGGGGACCTCATAGGTCAGATCGTAGTCGTTATAGCCGTCGGACCCTGTCAGGCGCTCTTTTCTCTGGGTCCCTGTCATCAGATCCAGAAGGTTCTCTCTCTGCTCTTCCCTGAGCGCGGCCCCGTCTGCCGGATTCCAGCGGCTTCCGGATTCCATATCCGTAAGAAGCTTCAGATTTTCCTTTTCCGCTGAGGTCAGCTTTGTGTCCACCGCGGAAGCATCGGATACGGAAGGCTTATACCAGTCGAACTGCTTATAGAAATCGGAGAACCATTTGACCTTGCTGAAGATATAGCCGTGCCTTGCATAGATCTCATTGACCGCCAGGCGAAAGAGCTTGTCCTTTTCTTCCACGGGATCATGGGAAAGCTTTTCCAGATCCTCCCAGGTCAGCTTTTTTTCGGAGCTTTCGGGAAATACCTGTCCCTGCTCCATCAGACGGGCGTAAAAGCTCCCTTCCAGCCTCTCCCTGCTGACATCCCCGCCTGCGGCTCCCCTGGCCGGATACTCCTTGGGAAGGGACGTATAGGACTCCCTGACAAGTCCGTCCCCCGTGGCTCTCTTTTCCAGGTCCAGGCTGTCTTCTTCGCAGGGCAGGGTGGTGATGCGGAAGTACCTGTCTCCGCTTTCCATCTGCGAGAAGGTCTGGATCTCCACTAAGTTATTGGCCCTGTAAAAATAGGCAAAGGACGTGGAGTCCGCCCCCCACTCCTTTTCCTCATTTTTCAGTATGTCCCTGATCCGGCCGGCATTTCCCAGTGCCAGGAACTCTTCCTCCGACAGCTGAACGGCCCCGTACTCCACGTAGTCCATGTCTTCAAAGCCAAGATAGGCGTTCTTCCATGTATGAACGGCCAGGCCCGCGTCCTGCATAAACATCCCGTCATAATCTTCCACCACCACCCGGAGCTTTCCTTCTTCACTGTAGGCGTTTCCGCTGCCTTCCGCCATCAGGACGGGCTCCTCGAAGCCCAGCTCCCAGATCTCGAAAGCCGTGCTGCTGCCCGCCGAATTATATGTGTTGAAGATCAGGTGATTCCCTGCAGCCGTGGGGGAAATCCCCAGCTCCGCCATTTCCCGCCCGCTTTCGGAAATCTTTACTGTTCTGCCGTCACCGGACAGAAGCCAGAGCGTGACGGTGCCGTCCCCGCCCCTGGTGCAGACGGCCAGGTCTGCCAGATCGTCATGATCGAAATCACCGGAAAGGTCTGCGATCCTTTCCCCCTCCAGTTCCGCGGCCAGGCTCTCGGGATCCACCGGTTCAGCCTTCTCTTCGGGAGCCTGTTCCTCCGCGGCCTCTTCCGCCTCCTGTGCTGCGGCTTCTTCCCTGGCAGGTCTTCCCGCTTCTGCCTGGGAACTGTTCCCCTGACAGCCTGCCAGAAGCGCTGTGATCAGTACCATACTTCCCCAGAAAATACTCTTTTTCATAACGCCCTCCTTTAAAAAATGACAGTCAAACGCCTTACTCTTATTTTAATATGCCAAGGCTCCCCTCACAACAGTCCGCACATACAGGAACGGTTTTGTGAAAACTGCTTTCCGGATCCCTGCTCCGGCGCCTTTTCCTTCCTAGCGCTCAAAAAGCCGCAGCAGGGGCAG
>CAMNJZ010000153.1 GCA_946541955.1 uncultured Lachnospiraceae bacterium
CGGCCGTCCGCATTCATAAAATCGTGCCTGTGGCCATGCATCTTCATGGCGTAATTGATGGCGGAGGTCAGGTCATCGGATGTATCGAGAATGGTGCCGTCCATATCAAAGATGGCTGCTTTATAAAACATGGGTATGCTCCTTTTTCATCGAATTGCCTTCATGGGCGAGCGGTGCGCGGCGCTCGCTGCGCATTGCGATCATTCGCCATGCGTCTGGACCTAGGTCATAGCGTCTGGTGCTATATTATAGCATGTTGTGCATAATTTGTGCTTAGGCGAAGAATTTTTACAAGATTTTGTTTAATAGTTAGTTGAATTAAATGAGCTTATCATGTAAAGTATAGGTAAATCATTAAATTTTAATAAATTTTGGCAGAAGGGCTGTGTACGAACGATTGAGTCGTGTGCGGCCTTTTCTTATACCCCGTATCGCCTGCTGCGATTTGGAGGCTCCGATGATTCGGGCTTGCAGGATGACCGCCAGATGATATGAGCCAGTAAAGCGACAGATGTCCGACTTCAAAGTGACAATTCTGTGTTTTGTTTTACTTCTATTGAATGTTGTTACTTGATATTATTTTTTTGTAGAGCAGAATGAAACATCACTTGAATAGGGGGACAGTATGGAGTTTACACCCAGGATTCAACAGATCCTGAGAATAATGCTAGACAGCAAGGGGCCGGTAAATAAGCAGGAGATCGCAGATGACATCGGGGTCAGCAAGAGAACTGTGCAGAGAGAGTTCGAGTACCTCGAACTGTGCATTAAGCGATATGGGCTGAAATTGACGAATCACAAGGGTATAGGCGTCGAGATCCAAGGAAGTCCTGAGAACATTGAGAAGCTCAGAGAGGATTTGGGCGATCAGCAGTATCCGGATGCGGCAGATCGCGAGGGACGCCGCCGAAGGCTCTTGTTTGAGCTGCTCAGAGACAGGACGCCCCACAAACTCTTTTACTATAGTCAGCTGTTGGGCGTCAGTGAGGCGACAGCAGGAAGCGATATGGACGCCCTCTGCCCCTGGCTGGAGGAGAGCCGCCTGGGAATTGTCAAACGTCCGGGATACGGCGTGATCCTGGAAGGGGACGAGCGCGATTACAGAGAGGCCATGCGCCGCTTTATCGAGGAGACGGCCGGACAGTCGGATGCCTACAGCAGCGGCGATATCACCGGAGAAATCTTCGCGGAGGCGCTTCTGGACGCGGCTGACAGCGGAATCTATTCCCTGCTGGAAGGCGATACGGTCCGCAGGGTGGACAAGGTACTGAGAGGCCTCAATGAGCCCAAGATTCTGCAGCTGGCGGACAGTGCTTATGCAGGATTGGTCATCCATATATCGATTGTTATAGAGAGATTGCAGCAAGGCGCGGCGCTCAAGAGTGTTCCGCCGGAGATGGGAGATCTGGAATTCTGGGATGATTACGATCTGGCGGTCAGGATTCTGGAGGCCATGGAAAAGGAATTTGAAATCCTGATTCCCAGAGGGGAACTGTCCTATGTTCTCCTCCACATCCGTGGCGCCAAGATGGCTTACACGGGAGAGGAACAGGAATTCCCGTCTGATCTTGGTGATGACCGGCTGCTGCCCATGATCGACCGCATGATCGATGTCTACAATAAGGACATCGCCAATGAGCTCAAGGAAGATGAAGAGTTCCTGCGTGGTCTGCTCGTGCATCTGCGGCCGGTTCTAGTCCGGCTCTCCACGGGACTCAGAATCCACAACCCCATTCTGGAGGACATCAAAGAGGAGTATGCGGAGATCTTTGAAGCCTGCCGCCGTGCGGCGCATGTGATCACAGAGGAGACCGGATACGAAGTCAATGAAGAGGAAGTCGGTTTCCTCGCCATGCACTTTGGCGCCGCACAGGAGCGCGTCAAAGAAAATAAACAGTACACCAGAAAGGTCAATATCGGCATCGTCTGCGCCAGCGGATTTGGCGTGGCCAGACTGATGATGACAAGACTCAAGGATAAGCTGGGAGATAAGGCAATTCTGAAGGCCTATGGCAAGGGAGAGATCAACAAATATGTGATCACCGGCACCGATTTCTTTGTCTCCACCATGAATCTGGACCAGCTGCCGGTTGATTACCTGCAGGTGAGTCCCCTGATTCCGCCCAAGGATCTCAATAAGATTGAATATAAACTCGAGGACTATTCCCATATCCGCAGAGACACAACGGAGACGCCCTTCAACAGGCGTCTGGACGAAGCCTATTTCCTGATCCGCGAGATCAAGAGCATCATCCGCCGCTACAAGAGAATGGAGACATCGGAAACGATCCGTTTCCGCGAACTGCTGCAGTTTATGACCATGCAGGTGACAGACAGTCTGCATGCAGCCGCCGCCTTGCGTGATGGGATTGAGGCCAGAGAGCGCCTCAACTCGCAAATCTTCCCGGAGCTGGGAATTGCGCTCTTACACTGCAGGTCCGGTGCGGTCAGGGAGCCCGTCTTTATCAGTTGCACGCCCAGAGGCGACGGCAATTTTAAAGATCCCTATTTCAAGGGTATCCGTGCAGCACTCCTGATGTGTATGCCGGTCGACGACGACAGGAAGATGCATGCGGAGGTTCTGGGCAGCATCAGCGGTTCCATGATTACAAACACCTACTTCCTGAAGCTGATCAAGACCGGAAGAGAGGACGAGATCCGCGCGGAGCTTGCCAAAGAACTCAAGTGCTTCTTCTTTGATTATCTGGACAGGGTGTGAGCGGTCCAAACGCCTTCTATGAATTAGGTGAACTTACGCAGCTGTCTTGCTCCAATTTAGATGAATCCATATAAGTATGATAAAAAGGCCATGCCATGCATGGCCTTTTTTGTTGGGCATTCGTTAAAACGTCTATATTTTGGCACAATCATCCACAA
>CAMNJZ010000154.1 GCA_946541955.1 uncultured Lachnospiraceae bacterium
GATTTTCAGGGCTGATATCCCGATGAATAAGGCCGGAGGCGTGGAGGCGTGAAAGGGATTTCGCCACTGGAATCATCTTACGGACTATATCCTCTGCCTTCTGGGGGCCCTTTGCCTTTTGGATCTCAAGCAGAGTGCTGCCGTCCAGATAATCCATAACCATATAGGCAGTTCCGTTGGCCTTGAAATAATCGTGGACCCTGACGATTGCAGCCTCCTCCGTGAACTCTCCCAGGATTTTTGCTTCCTGAAAAAAACTCTGCAGCTGTTTCTTCCACTCATCCTGCCCCGGGTACAGCGGCAGAACTGATACCCCGTCTTCCCCGCGGCGGACCATATGTTTCGGGAAAAGCTCCTTGATCGCATATTTAGTCCCGATATTCAGATTTTCTGCCAGATAGGTGATGCCGAAGCCTCCTGCGCCGAGGCACTCCTTTATCACATACTTATCGCCGAGGATCTGTCCGCTTTTCAGGGAATACTCAATATCTGCCGACATTTTTCAACACTCCTGCCCTGCTCTTCCTACTTCAGCAGTCTGGTCATCCATTCATATGCGCTGTCCGAATTCAGCCAGGTCTTGTAGAGAAAGAAATTTTTCTCTTCCTGTGCGCAGGCCAGCACCTGTTCCATCAGATATTCTGCGGATTTTCTGCTCTGAAGAAAACCGACCACGAACCTGTCAAATTCCTCCTGATCTCTTAAGGGGGCAAATCCGCATTCCTTCAGAATGGATGACAGCCTGTCCTTTGTGATCTGCTGTCCTTCGGGAATGTCTGCTTCACTGCCAAAAAAGAGAAGAAAGCTGATAAGGGTAGTGCGGTCAGGATCCAGCTGTCCCTGCAGATATTTTCTGAGAGTATTTTCTCCTCCCCGTCCTCTCTGGTATCCTCTGGTTTTTGAATCCAGCGAGTATACCCTGTCCAGTTCCGCTTCCTTCTCATCTTCGAGCTGCCAGATCCTTTCAAGGGATTCCCTGTCTGAAGCGGTGGCGAGCGCGGGCGCAAAGCGGCGGGCTGACCTGAGGACAGCTTTTTTTTGACGCTCAGTAAGATCCTCGGGACTGTCACAGGCTTCGATCAGAACCGCCATCCAGTCCAGGGTCGCGTAGCCGAAGTAAAAGTAATTGAAGGAATCGAAGATCTCCCCCAGTGAGAGGACTGCATTCTCAAGGATCTCCCTGGCCTGTGCGGGGCTGTGCTTTTTCCTTTTCAGGACAGAGATCCCCCGAAAGACAGACAGGTTTTCCATGACTTCCTCCCCCGCATTTCCCTTTTGCAGGGCAAGGATATAACGGTCGATTCGTGTCGTAAGATAATAGTAGAGGTATTTGCAGAGGTAGTAGCGGGCCTTTTCCCGGACCCGGGTAAAAGACTGTACGTTGGCCCGCATAAACTCCCGAAAGGCTTTTTCGTCCGGCTCCACAGAGAAGATTTCTTTTTCGAGCCGCTGTGTGAGATGGCGTGTATAGAGCCTTCCGCCCTCTTCATCGGAATTGTCTGCCAGATACTTCCTCAGGTCTGCACAGGTGACAGACGACCCTGGAAAATCCCCCCTGTCCAGAGCGGCCCCGGCCATGAAGGCAGCATATTCACGGCTCATCTGTCTCCACCTGGTATAGGACCAGCCATTTCGGAAGGCAAAAATCAGGCCGGCCTCCCACTGGCTTCTCGGATACAGTTCCGCCAGACCCCTGGAAGCGAGGTTCTGATTCAGGCGCTCCAGGGAATCATGCATCACAAAGGCCTGAGCGATCAGCCGGAAGCGCAGCGGCACATTTCGTATGATCTTTGCGTCTAGCTCCATACAGTCATCCAGCATCTTTCCTTCAGAAACATCTATCGCAAGACGCCCGACCATTTCATCAAACAGTTTTTCTTTTCCGGAATCCATCAGATCCTCCTGTGGTGAATACAGGCCTTGTTAAAATTATTTTTTTTGATTTTTTTTGCAGAAGCAGTCCGGATCAACAAACCTGCAGGTTCCGTTTGCTATAGTCATATTATACAAGATAAAGAGAGCAGTCACATAGGACATCGGCGCAAATCGGCAATTATTATTAGGAAAGGACAAAAAACATGAAAACTATTATTTTTAAGATCCGGAAGAATCTCTATAGACTGGCTGCTGCAGTTATAGCAGCGGGTATGCTCACAGGCTTCTTACCGGCAGACGTGTATGCGCAGACTGTAACTGTATTTACAAGTCCTGACGAGTATGACCGGGGAAGCCAGGGGATCAATCCCAATGACCCTTCTTCACGAAACTCGTCCGGCAGGTCCGCAGACCGGACAAGCGGAAACTGGCACGATTACAGCTATGGTGACAAAAATGACTTTTACGGAAACGTGCCTTTCTATGGAAATGTTTACGACGTTTCTCAGGCCGGGTCCCTGAACGGAGTGTTTGTGCTCCGTGATGGGAAAGAGCTGGAAATGATGTATTCCAAAGACTACCTGGGGGACTGGCTTCTCTCTCAGAGCATCCTTGGCACCGGAAATGATCGGGTTTCGCTCCCTTCTCTGGATACAAAGGCAGGAGAGCTTCTGGTGATCTGCGGAGAGGAATATGGAAACAGGGCTCCTGCAAGAAGAGATGAGATCGAAGTTCATCCCGCCACCCTGCGCGGCTATCTGGTCCACGGATCTGATGAAGCCTATTTCCACATCGAAGATATCCAGAGCGTGGAAGGAGCTTCCCTGGCAGGAGTAGACTGGCATGACGAGAAGGCTCTGAACAAGGCACTGTCCGGTACAGGCTTTACATGTGATGTCGATGGATACGGACAGTTCAAACGGATGCTCAGCCCCGCTTTTGACAGCAGCATAACAATGAACCAGATCAACGGGACTACATTTACAAATGAGG
>CAMNJZ010000155.1 GCA_946541955.1 uncultured Lachnospiraceae bacterium
CGGTGGATGCTGTCCTTGAAAAAGTCTTTGACAGAACAGCCGGCCCGGCCGGAGGAGGCGCAGGCGCAGGCACAGGCGCAGGAGGAAGCGCAGGCACAGGAAGAAGCGCAGGCAGAAGCGCAGGAGGAGGCACAGGAAGAACGGGGCCTGGAGGAACCCGAAGACCTGGGGCCGCGGGAGCTGCGGCTGTTGGAAACCGGTACATTGATGACATTTACATGAATGTAGGTATTGGGATGGCTCCCGTAACGGTAGGTACCTGTCCTTCTGTACTGGGCGGGCTGTTCCAGATCCTTTTCCTCCACGATCTCCTTGCTTTTGATCATGCTGCGGCCGCAGTAGGCGCATTTATCCTTTCCCTCTTCCCGGGCGGCGCCGCAGCTGGGGCAGTTCTCGTAATACTCGATCTTGGTCCTTACGATCTTCTTTTTCATCGTCGTCGTAGAAGAGCCGAAGCCCAGACCCTCCGCAATCCAGCGTATGAACCGGACCAGGAACATGATCGGGAGAACGCCGAAAAGAGCGATGAAGACCAAAAAGCCCAGGACCATGTAGATATCGATCTCACTGTCTGTATTTCCTTCAGTACCGCCGTCATCGTCTCCTTCCCCCATCTGCCTTTCCGGCACAAACCCGAACGCATCATTGGGATAGGCAACGGTGATGGAGTATTTTTCTCCGGCACCCATGGAAGAAGAAAAGACAAGATAATCATGATCCTGGATACACTCAGGCTGCCAGGCCCCTGCCTTGTCCGCATTCCAGCGAATAGTCAGATCCTTGATCTCAATGCCGTCGAACCAGGCCGGCGTAAAGAAGAAAACGGTTTCTCCTTCCACGAACCGGTCGATCTGGTACATATGATCCTGGACAAAGGAGAACTCAAAGCTGACGGTCTCTCCCTGATAATAGTTGCGGTCCAGATAGATATGCAGGGAGGACCCATGATCCTCAATACGGCTGACCGTATCGGAAAGTCCCTTGATATCGGAATGATTGCTGTTGGGAACGCCTATATCCACCCATTCCAGGGGACCATATTCCACATCATCCAGGACAGTCCAGTCAATGTGATAGTTCATCTGCAGGGAAGCATCTTCCATCACATCTACCGTAATGATGAAATGCTGGATCTCATCGGTGGGACCGGCCGCCCTGACATCCATAATAAAGGGCAGGACCAGGGTCAGAGTTATGGAAATGACGATCAGCAGGACAAGAAGATGCTTACCGATTGTTTGTCTCTTATCATTCTTACTCATCAGCAATACCTCCTCAGGGGGCATTCTCCGGTCAGCATGGCGGAATAATCCCGGTGCTCCTTACAGGTCTCGCTGTTCCAGATTCCCTCCCAGGAATCCGTCAGGATGCTGCCCAGGGGCTTTTCATCCAGCCAGCTCTGGCAGGGCACCACATTGCCGGCCGGCGTAATGGCCATATTGGACAGGCAGGCGCCGCAGGAGGGAGAAGGGATGTCCAGCTCCTCAAAAATCTGATCCTCCAGCCATCCGGGAGAGGTAAAGGCAATTTCCATCCCGTGGGATTTGCAGAAGGAGACCGCTTTTCTCAGAATCTCCTCCAGGTCCTTTTCCGAAAGCTGCAGGGATTCAGATTCGGGGCCTGCTGCGTTTCCTGTCGTGATCAGTCCGGAGCAGGTCACATAGATGACGCCCAGACTGTGGAGGAAGCCCAGTGTTTTTTCATAGTCCTGATTCAGCGTGCAAAGGGGCGTATTGATGCTGACGGACAGCCCCTGCTCGATGGCGTTCTGAATGCCGTTCAGGGTATCATAAAAGCGTTCGGCTCCCACCAGACGGTTATGGATCTCAGGAACACTGGAATAGAAGGTGATCTGTACGCTGTCCAGCTCCGCTTCCCGGAGCTTTTTGCAGTATTCGGGCGTCAGATTGATTCCATTGGTGTTGAGACGGGAGATGAACCACCTGGCGTAGCTGATCAGGTCGCAGAGATCCTCCCGCATCGTGGGTTCTCCGCCTGTGAAGGTCACCTGAGGGATCCCGATGGCCCGGCAGATATCCAGGACTTTTTTCCACTCCTGGGTGGAAAGCTCCTCTTCATCGGAAAGCTGCTGGCCGGCAGCATAGCAGTGGACACACTTCTGGTTGCAGTGCCATACACCCTTTCTGGTCATGGCAGATACCATCAGATCCATCCGGTGGGGGGCTTTCATAAAAGGCGCATAGTCTCCGATGGACATATAATTCACATCTGTTGTCACTTCTTCCCGGTAAGCGATCTGCCGGATCGTGGTATAAATGGTCTGGATATCCTCCCTCAGGCGGGATTTGGGATAGACCGGAATGATCGTTTTGACATTTTCGGCCGTTTTTTCCAGAATGCTCTGAATGTCTGTTTCACTGATCTCTTTTCCGTTGTAGCGGTTGGTCTCCCGGATCAGTTCAGCCAGGATCACTGCCCAGATAAAATTAACCGGCAGGATGTCTGTGCCGTTAATGATGGCAATACTGGGATTTAAGGTATCCGGTTCGGCTTTCGGGGGGATCAGATGGATCCGGATCACGCCGGGGCCATCCGGATTCAGCGTTGTATGCTGTACTTCACTGAATGTAAAACTCATGTAAGCCTGCAGATTTTTCGCTGTCTTTGTCATGCGAAGCAAAAAGGGTATTTTACTCATAAGGTCCTTTCCGGCCGGTCTGGCTTGGGCTTTTCAGTCTATATTGGATTCTCTGTTTTTATTGTATCCTTGTAATGCAAAGACCTCAAGAGCGAAAAACCTCTCTCAGGACTTGATTTTTACTCTGTTTTTTTCTGACAGGCTTTATGACCGAAAGATGCTTTGACAGAACTCTCATTTTGTAAAATGA
>CAMNJZ010000156.1 GCA_946541955.1 uncultured Lachnospiraceae bacterium
ATCTCAGGTGAGACATGGTAACGCCGCCGGACTTCTTGGAGTCATAATCAAAGTATGCCTGTGCATACATATCGGTGTTGTCGCCGATGATCTTGATGGAGTTCTTGTTGGCACCGACGGTACCGTCTGCGCCCAGACCCCAGAACTTACAGCAGATGGTTCCTTCGGGTGTGGTAACGATTTCCTTGCCGGTTTCAAGAGACAGGCCAGTCACGTCATCCGTGATGCCGATGGTGAATCTCTTCTTGGTCTCGTTGTCGAAAACAGCGATGATCTGTGCAGGAGTGGTATCCTTGGAACCAAGGCCATAACGTCCGCCGTAAACCGGTACGGAATCGAACTTGGTGCCCTTGAGAGCCTTGATGACATCCAGTTCAAGAGGTTCGCCGATGGAGCCGGGCTCCTTGGTTCTGTCGAGAACGGAGATCTTCTTAACGGTATCAGGGATCGCATCGATCAGAGCCTGCTCGCAGAAAGGTCTGTAGAGGCGGACCTTTACGAGACCGACCTTGCGGCCAAGGCCATTGAGGTAATCAACGGTCTCTTCGATTGTCTCGTTGACGGAACCCATGGCGATGATGATCTGCTCTGCATCGGGAGCGCCGTGATAGTTGAAGAGCTTATAGTCTGTACCGATCTTTGCATTGACCTTGTCCATGTATTCCTGGACGATAGCGGGCATTGCATCGTAAACGGGGTTGCAGGCTTCTCTGGTCTGGAAGAACAGATCAGGGTTCTGGGCGGAGCCCATCTGACGGGGATGTGTGGGGTTCAGACAGCCATCACGGAAAGCCTGGACAGCATCCAGATCGATGAGGTCCTTCAGATCCTCATAATCCCATGTCTCGATCTTCTGGATCTCGTGAGAGGTACGGAAACCGTCGAAGAAGTTGATGAAAGGCAGTTTGCCCTTGACTGCTGCACAGTAAGCAACGGGAGTCAGGTCCATAACTTCCTGTACGGAAGATTCGCAAAGCATTGCGCAGCCTGTCTGACGGGCTGCATATACGTCGGAGTGGTCACCGAAGATGTTCAGTGCATGTGTTGCGATACAACGTGCGGAAACGTTGAAAACAGCCGGAAGACCTTCACCGGCAACCTTGTAAAGGTTGGGGATCATAAGAAGGAGGCCCTGAGAAGCGGTGAATGTGGATGTCATTGCACCTGCAGCGATTGCGCCGTGGGTTGCACCTGCAGCACCAGCTTCGGACTGCATTTCAGTAACCTGGACAGTTGTGCCGAAGATGTTCTTTCTGCCGGCAGTTGCCCATTCATCGACATGCTCAGGCATGACAGATGAAGGTGTGATGGGATAGATGGTAGCGACTTCTGTATACGCGTAAGAAGCGTGTGCAGCGGCTTCGTTGCCATCCATGGTCAGCATTTTTCTTGCCATTATGTTTTCCTCCTATGCAAAGATAACAGACATAAAAATACACAGCTTTTTAGCCTGTTTTAATGTTAGCATTGCCATTCTTAAAATGCAACGCAATTTTCGGATTGTACTTCCTAAAATCCATTATTATTACTGAATTTTTAGATTAGTCTTGGCTAACTATTGTCAAAAATGCCCAAATTTTGGACCAAAATAAAGAATGTATGTTCTGGTTCGGGGATGTGCAAAGAAAAAGGGACCGCGCAGGGGCGGTCCCGGTTAAAAACTGCTGTGTCAGAGGGCGGAAAGCCGCTCCAGGGCGTTTTCAGAACAGACGACAAGGCAGTGCTCCTTCAGATGCTGTTCTCTGGCGTAGGAGATGGGCTCGCAGCGGCCGTATTCCGAGATAACGGCCAGAACATGCTGCATGGATTTGACGGCATCCATGTCCTCCATGGTCAGGAAGAGGTAATATCTTCCCTCGCCGGAAGCCTGATAAAGGGCGCTTTGTCCCTGGTAGAGGGAGGCCGTCATGGAGGCTGCCTGGACCAGATCCCGCAGGGCGTCAAAGGAAAAGAGCCTGTGGGTGAAAAGATAGCGGCGCAGGGCGGCCATGGCGTCGGCACTTTTTCCGGAAGCACCGCCGGCTTCTGCACCGGGGCCCTGGGCGCCGGGCTTTGCCGGAAGGGATTTCCGCAGGGAATCCAGGAGCTGCTCAAAGGGAGAGACGTTTCCGTCGATCCTGGAGGCCTGACTGAGGGAATTCTGTATGGAAGGGCCGAAGCTGGAAAAGCGGGTGTCGAGTTCCTCCGGATTCTCGACCTTGGTCACGACCAGGACGATGGAGTCGGAGGAAAGGGGAATGGCCTCGATCATCAGCGGGGTGTTCTCGGCCTGGAAACCGAACTGATAGGCAGCCTGGCGCATCATGTCCTGAAAGAGGGCCTTGGCCTTGTCCGAGCCGTAGGCCAGTTCACTGAGCCGGATCTGGCGCTGCTCCAGATCTTCACTGGTCAGAATGCAGCGGATCTGATTGTCATTGATTTTTTCGATCTTCATGATATGGCGGGCCTCCTTTCCTGAGATTTGAAATTCTGATACCTAAATATAACACAGAAACGGGGAAAATAGTAGTAGACTTGGAGGCTAAAGTCCTTCCGGAAAATTTCGGGAATCGGCCTCGTTGAAACGCAGCCTTTTCTGCCCTACAATAGGGGTGTGACAGGATCAGGATAATCTGTATCGTGAAGGAGGGCGATCAAAAAGCAGACTGTCAAAAAGCAACTCATTTCTTAATCATTCTTTATGCAGGCAGCTTTTTGTCTGCATATCATGCATCGCCCGGTGCGTCCCACCCGCGGGCACGCCTGTCCGGCGATCTGAAATCCACTTGAATTATCACAATGCAAAAAAAA
>CAMNJZ010000157.1 GCA_946541955.1 uncultured Lachnospiraceae bacterium
CATCCTCCGTCAGATCCTTTCTCTCGGAGGTATGAATTCCGTTGACCAGGTTGTAGGAGGTCATCAGGGCATGGGGGCTGACCTTTTTAACTGCAATTTCAAAGCCCCTGAGGTAGATCTCCCGCAGGGCCCTTTCCGACACGATGCTGTAAATCCACTTCACCCTATCCAGAGTGGAAATAACCTTTTCACTTCAGGGGAACATGTTTGGAAGCGATATTTTCCTCTTAAATTGACGCAATCCTGCTTCCGCTGTATACTTTATTAAAAAGGCGGGAAGTATGTCCCGCGGCAGATCAAGGAGTATATGAGTATGAAAAAAATGATTGCAGCTGCCCTGGCAGGGCTGATCCTTCTCATTTCCCTGAGCGGATGCGGCGGACAGCCCCAGAAGCAGGAAGCCCCGCAGGAAACCGCACCGGAAGCCGAAAGCGGCTATCCCGGGATTGACGTGGATTCTCCCGAATGGGTAGGGAATCTGGAGGCCGTTCAGGACGCAGGTCAGGTCCTTATTGTGGCGGCTTACGGACAGGAATCTGTCGGCTGCTGGGTTTCCCTGCATGAAAAGAAAGACGACGGCTCCTGGCACATGGTCATGACCACCCCCGGCGTTCTGGGCAGAAGCGGGATCGGCAAGACCAAGGAAGGCGACGGCAAGACCCCCCAGGGCGTCTACCATTTCAACAAGGCCTTCGGTATAGCGGACGACCCCGGCTGCGCCATCCCCTATGTCAAGGTGGATGATGATTACTACTGGTCGGGAGACTGGAACGACGGCGGCCACTATAATGAACTGATAAATACCAAAGAGTATCCCGATGTGGACGTCAGCGAGGATGTCTCGGAGCACATCATGGACTACCCCTACCACTATCAGTACTGCCTGAACATCAGCTATAACGAGGAATGTGTCCCCGGTCTGGGATCCGGACTCTTCCTGCACTGCTTCGGCCCCGCAAGGCCCTTTACCGCCGGCTGCGTGGCCATCCCCGAAGAGTACATGAAATACGTGATGCAGCATGTCACCGAGGAAACGGTCGTAGTGATCGAGACCTACGAGGCCCTTGCCGGCGGAGAGTCCTGGCCCTCCAGCACCTGGCCCCAGGAAAGACCTGCCGGTAAATAATATCCTTCCCGGCACAAAAAACGAACTTTAATGAACGCACCGCGGCAGCTGCCGCGGTGCGTTTTCTCTTCCTCTGCCGGGCGGAAAGGAGATCATTTCCCGCCGGCATAAAAAAAGGCCTGCCCGGGCCTTTATTCTGCGCCATGCCGGCAGCTCGCGGCAGATTTCTGACTGCTTTATCACATAAAAAAACGCCGCCCAGGTCAGGCGGCGCATATGCAATGCGAATCTTTCTGTCTATGAAGTTTTTTACCAGTAGCCCAGCTCTCTTCCCTTTTCAAAGATGCCGTGGGCCACTGCCCTGTAGCCGGCTTCATTCAGATGAGTATTGTCCTCCTCGGGATTTCGCAGCTGCAGAGAAATATTGCCCTTAAAGGCCCGGAGTCTGTCTTCCTCTGTCTCCCGGATCCCGTTGATGGCCAGTCCGTTGCGGATCAGGTATTTTCTTCCGATAAAGAGATGGTCTCCGAAGGTCTTTTCATACCTTGCTTCATACCAGGTACTGGAAAGGCCGATGGGGATCGTCAGGTAGCCCCAGATCTGGTCGAAATCATCCGGATCGTCCGTGGAAGAACAGATAATATAGCGGTCTGTGCCGGCCGCCTCGATCATCTGATAGTACTGGCCGATCAGATCGTCGATGTTGAGCCAGCCGCCGTTGTCCCCCATTGTGATGACCAGCACGGCGTTTTCCTGCTTTCCCTCGGCAAGGCAGCGTTCAAGGATCTCCTGACTGGTATCGCCGGGTATGCCCATGTTGATGCAGGGCAGCCCTGTCAGTCTTTCCAGGGCATCCGGGAAGGCGTCTCCATTGCTTCCTGATCCTGCTGTCATGGAATCTCCCCAGCAGTAGATTACCTCCGCCGGTCCTTTTTCCGGCGCAGGCGCTTCCTCCTCTGCATATGCTTCCTCCTGGGCTTCTGCCTCCAGGGAAGCAGGCAGGTAAGAATAGAGAATAATCAGGAAAATCAGTATGGCACCGCCCAGGGCCCAATAATTGATCTCCGGTCTCTTCATAAAGTACTGTTTCCTTCTCAGAATCCTTAATGGCCAGATGTATCATCTATAATAACAACGGGTTTATTATTTCATAAATTGCGAAAATATGCATTTTCTTTTTCATTATTCTTTTTTAAGAATTCATCTTTCCAAAAGCGTCTCCCGGATGGAAATATATTTATCCGCCAGGCATACGATCCAGGCCTCCCGGCTTCTGGGGACCCGGGTCAGATTCAGGGGCCACATATGGCTGTAGATCACATGCTGGACCTTCTCATCCGCATTAAAATACCTGACGGCGTTTTTTCTGGCCCTTTCCGCATGGATATAGCCATGCCAGTCATGCTCCCCTCCATCCGGATTGTGCCAGTCATAGAGGTAGAAATCATGAAGCATGGCGCCCTTGACCAGAGTCGGTATATCCGCATGCAGATGGAGCCTTCGGTTGATCCTGCAGCTGAGCTCTGCGACCCTGCTGCAGTGCTCAAAGGTCGTGATCCTGCCATGCTGGATATACTGCTTCATCTGCTGGACATGTCTGTCCGCACAGAGCTCTTTCATAATTGTGTCGGCTTCCCGGTTGTTATGCATGTCAGTTTCCTTTCCTTTTGCTGCCAGGTC
>CAMNJZ010000158.1 GCA_946541955.1 uncultured Lachnospiraceae bacterium
AGAGTGGCCGGCGTCTATGACGTCTTTGTGAATATCATTAACAGAAAGACACATGAGAAGCTGAAGGAAATCGTTTCAGATCTGATCGGACCGGAAGACCTTGTGCTGGAATGTGCCTGCGGCACAGGACTTCTGAGTGCTGTAATCGCTCCAAGATGCAGACGTCTTACAGCAACGGATTTCTCAGAGCAAATGCTTAAGAAAGCGAAGAAGAACTGCGCCTCCTTTCGAAATGCTGCCTTTGCAAAGGCGGATATTACGGCACTGCAATACCCGGACGGCAGCTTTGACAAGGTCGTGGCAGGCAATGTGATTCATCTTTTGGATAATCCCTTGACGGCCCTGGGGGAGCTGAACCGGGTCTGCAAAGACGGAGGGATACTGATCATCCCGACCTACATGAATAAAGACGCCAGAGGAAAGACCAGCGGTTTTGCCGGTGCTGTCGGAAAAGCCGGGGCGGATTTCAAACGGCAGTTTACCATGGAAAGCTACAGACAGTTTTTCCTGGATGCCGGCTACCCTGACGTTAAAGTCTCACTGGCCGATGGGCGCATCCCCTGCGCTGTGGCCGTGATGAAAAAACATTGAAGCCCAAACCGCTGCGTTTGGATACTGGTTCCTTGTAACATACACATGGTCTGAATGGGGGACTTTTATGAGAAAGCAAGTATTCAGAGTTGATTCTGATGGTTTTAACGGTGCGTGGTATCCGGCACCTTCGACAAGCAGGAAGGGAATCATTCTTATGCTGGGCGACAGCTCTGAGGATTATATGGCCAGGACCGGGGCGAAGTGGCTGAACCGTCAGGGCATTCACACAATGGCCATGTCAGCGGACAAAAAGGATTATGGCCATCACAACTATCCTCTGGAGCGGTTCGGAAAAGCAATCGCATTTATGAAAGCGCAGGGATGCGAAAAGTTTGGCGTCATCGGAGCATCTACTACCGGGATGATGGCGCTCCTGGCAGCATCCTATTATCCCGAATTCTCGCTGACAATCGCCATTTCCCCGCCGGACTTTGTAATGGAGGGGTTTTATCGCGACGGCAAAGACGGCATGACCGAGCGCCCCGGTGACATGGAATCCACTGTGACATGGCAGGACCGGCCGCTTCCCTATCTGCCCTATGCCTACCGGCATCCGGAATACTGGCAGAAGATTCAGGAAGAAGCAAAAGCGGGCGGCAATAAGGTCGCTTCACGGAAAATGTTTGACGAGTCCGAAAAGAGACACCCGATCCAGGAGGAGGAGCGGATCAAGGTGGAGAAGATCCACGGGAAGCTCATTTTTATCGGTGCGGAGGACGATGTGCTCTGGGATACCTGCAGGTACATCCGCAGGATGGAAAACCGCCTGAGAAAGCTCCCGCATGACTGCAGCTTTGAAAGCTGGCTCTATGAACATGGAACCCACTTTGCCTTTCCTGAATCCATGCTGAAGATGATGATGCCGGTAGGTTCATCGCTTTTGGTCTCCTTTATGTTCCGGGCTGGCAAAGAGCATAAAAGGGAATGCCGTGAGACCCGGATCGACATTGACAGGAGGCTGAAAAAAGTCCTGGCCATATGGTAGGAGATCTGCAGAAGCCGTCCGGAACTGGATCTGCCGGATTTTTAAAGGAGATATAAAGAAGAAGCAGGCGGGGTGAAATAATTGGCCTCTGCCTGTTCAACAAAAAGACAAAACCCTGGCAGAACAGAAGAGGGAGAGATTGTTTATGCAGCTAACCAATCGTCAGCTATTTATGGGGCTGCTGGCATGAGTACCCATTATCATGCCAGTAGCCCCCAAAAACTTCCCATAAATGAAATCTTAAAAAAGGTCTGGCAGAACGCGTTCATGTCGTTCTGCCAGACCTTTTTGGAAATCCATTCTTAAGACTCTGTGTATATCTTTAAGCTGCCGGAGAAATACAGAGGTTGACTTTCAAGCGATGGCAGGGGAAAATAAAATAACCGCTCATCTTGTTTCAGGAGGGAAGTATGATTGAGTTAAGTACAGAAAGAATCGAAAAAATCCTGCATGAAGAAACTGCAAAGAAAGAAGAATTAGCAACTATTCTCCGCGGTATCTATAACAGGTATATGCGTCTGTATGAGCAATACTTTTCAGATATAGATGCACTGACTGATCAAAAGATCGGTGAGTTAAAAAGCTTCCATGAAGAAACCCAGAGCCTGACCAAGTATTATTTCATGGATATTCCTCAGGATATCTGTATAAAGCTTAATGAATTCGACAAAGAGTACAGCGCAGATCTGCTTGGACCCAAATGGCATGAATACCTTTTTGACGTCTATGAGGAATTCAAGGAAAGAAGAGAAGATGAGGATCTCAGTGAAGAAGCTCTTAAGAAAGAGTTTTCCAGGCAGCTTTTGTCTGTTTTCTATGATGACATGGATTATGTCTTCAGATCCGGTTTTGGTACCGGCAGTGAGACAGCCAGAAGTGTGTTAAGCGGAATCGCAGAGCTTTTGTTTGGGGAAAAGGGATGATTTTTAACGCCGCCCCTCCAGAGCCCAAATACCCCCTGTATAAACTGGCCGTTTATACAGGGGGCATTTTTTATGCACGAATGAATCACGAATATCCTGCGCTGATTTATGATAGTTTTTTGAGAACCAGGGCTTCCCCGGGAACAAGTGCTTTCAGACGTTCCGGATTTATGATGGCTTCTGCAAG
>CAMNJZ010000159.1 GCA_946541955.1 uncultured Lachnospiraceae bacterium
CCGGAAAAGCATAAGGATCTGATCGTCCGCGTGGCCGGATACAGCGCGTTTTTCAATGTTCTGAGCAAGGCAACACAGGATGATATCATCGGAAGAACGGAACAGACCTTGTAAGGTGGAAACAGCAAGTTTTTATACATACAACAAGTTTTATACATACAGGGAGGACGTAAATAATGAAATTCTGTATTGATGATGCAAATGTAGAAAAGATCCGCCGCATTTATGAGTATTATCCGGTCGACGGCGTTTCCACCAACCCCTCGATCCTGGCCAAATCCGGCAGGGATCCCTATGAGGTCCTGAAGGAGATCCGCTCCATCATCGGGGAGGACGGAGAGCTGTTCGTGCAGGCCACCAGTACAAAGGCAGAGGGCATGGTCGAAGAAGCCCGCCGCATCGTGGAGGTCCTGGGCAGGACCACCCTGGTCAAGATCCCCTGTGTCCCGGAAGGCTTCAAGGCCATGAAGCAGCTGAGGAAAGAGGGGATCCGCTTTATCGGCACTGCCATCTATACGCCCATGCAGGGCTTTCTGGCTGCCAAGTGCGGCGCGGAGTATGTGGCTCCCTATGTGAACCGCATTGACAACATGGGCTTTGACGGCGTACAGGTCGCAAAGGACATCCACGATGCGATCACGGCAAACGGTCTGGACAGCGGCCTTCTGGCGGCCAGCTTCAAGAACAGCCAGCAGGTCCTGGAGCTGACAAAGTATGGCGTGAAGGCAGTGACCGTGGCGCCGGATGTCATCGACAGCCTTGTAAAGAATGCCGCCATCGACGCGGCCATCGAGCAGTTCACGGAGGACTTCCAGGGACTGGTCGGAGAAGGAAAGACCATGGCGGACTGCTGATCCGTCCATTCAAAAAGACCGGGAACAGGCAGTGCTGTTTCCGGTCTTTCACATTAGGGAAGGGGCAGGAGATACGCCGGCCCGGGGCCGCAGGGGGCTGATCAGGCGTTTTCTTCTGCTTCGATCACGCTGCCCTGGCGGGCGTATTCACGGTTTCGGAGCCTGTCCGTGATCACGGAGGCGGAGGAAAAGGCTGCGAAGGTGACGGGGGATACCTGGTCGAACTTGGAGTAGTCGCACAGGACGTACTTCTGCCTGGCCTGCTCGATGGCCGCCTTCTTGACCATGGCTTCCGAAGGATCGGGGGTGGTAAAGCCGGCCGAGAGGGAGACGGCATTGGTCCCCAGAAAGGCCTTGGTGAAATGATAGCGCCGCAGGTTCTCCACGGCCATGGAGCCCACCAGGGCTTCGGTGGAGGCCTTGAGCTCTCCGCCCGTCATAAAGACCCGGCAGCCCTTGTGGGCCAGCTTTCTGGCATGCATGACGGAGTTGGTCACATAGACCGCCTTTTTTTCATCCAGATACTCCACCAGCATTCCGGTGGTGGTCCCGGCATCGATATAGACAAAGTCTTCGGGCCGGACCAGAGAGACGGCGTATTTTCCGATCAGCTCCTTTTCCCGCATGTTGAGCTCGGTCTTTTCCTCCATGGTGAGCTCGCGGACGCTGTAATTTCCTTCCAGGGCCGCCGCCCCGCCGTGTACCTTGCGGAGCTTGCCAAGGACCGAGAGCTGGGCCAGATCCCTGCGGATGGTGGATGCGGAAGCCCCTACGGCAGCCTCCAGCTCTGCCACTGTCACCGTATGTTTCCTGTCCAGCAGCTCCAGTATAATTGCCCAGCGTTCTTCGGTAATCACTCTCTGTCCTCCCTATGCCTGCTCTTTTCAAAAAATGCGCCCGCGGGGCGTTCATGCCTCCGCGGGCGCAGCTCTTTATCTATTATAGTACACCGGGCAGTCCCTTTTCCACTGCCTTTGGGGCCGCTTCCTTTAAGCTTTTTTAACGAAATCTGTCTTTTTGCAAAGCCTGGCTTTTCAGGGAACTGCCTGCGGTCTTACTGCAGGCCGGACTCTTCGGGAGAGAGGGGCTTTTTCAGCATGGACAGGATCAGGCATCCGACGACGGAGCCGACGACCAGGGCTACCAGATACATGACAGGGTTGCCGATGACCGCAATGACCCAGGCGCCGCCGTGAGGAGCGGGGGATGTGCAGTGGAAGAGGCAGCTCAGACCGCCTGCGACTGCGGAACCGACTACGCAGGAAGGAATGACGCGGCCGGGATCGGCTGCTGCATAAGGGATCGCGCCTTCGGAGATGAAGGACAGGCCCATGATGTAGTTGACAACACCGGCTTTGCGGTCAGCTTCAGACCAGCGGTTCTTGAAGAAGGTAGTAGACAGAGCCACGATGATGGGAGGGACCATACCGCCGACCATGATCGCTGCCATGACCATCTGGCCGGCCTCAGTGCCTTCGGAAAGCATGGCGATACCGAATGCATAAGATGCCTTGTTGATGGGGCCGCCGAAGTCTACGGACATCATGCCGCCGACCACTGCGCCCAGAAGGACCAGGTTGGATGTGCCCATACCGGAAAGCAGGCTGGCAATGCCTGTATTGATGGCTGCCATGATGGGGTTGACCGCAAACATGACAAGGCTGATTCCGAAGATGCCTACCAGAGGATAGATCAGGACGGGCTTGACGCCTTCCAGAGCGGCGGGAAGCTTGTCACAGGCCTTCTCCAGGAACAGGGTCAGATAGCCGCCTACAAAACCTGCCAGCAT
>CAMNJZ010000160.1 GCA_946541955.1 uncultured Lachnospiraceae bacterium
CTCCAAAGGTCCGCTGTCGCCTGCCGGCTTTCTCAAACAAAAAAAGACCTGACCGCAGTCTTTTACACTGCGATCAGATCTTCATGAAAACTCTGTCCCCCGGAATCGTATATGCACATAACATTTGTGATTTGCATCATAACCTTATGGCATACTTCCCCTCTCTTTTCTGAAAGATCCTTCCGCTGCCCCGGGATGCCGTGCAGCAGGAAAGCAGGCCAACGAAAAAAGGACTGCCCCGGAATGCAGTCCTCTCTTCGTCCGCAATGAAACGGAAGTCATATACAGTCAGCCTTGACTCCTGTAAGAGTCAGCCGGGCTTTGCAAAGTTATTTTTTCCTCTTGTTCCGGTTGAAGTTGATCAGGCAGCCTGCCTTGACGATCTCTCTCTCGTTCTCTGTCATATCCATGATATAGAGTCCGATCTCCTTTGCCTGGCCATTCTTGATGACATAGGCCTTGATGTCGGACAGATCGCCGTCCAGGGCCTTTCTGATGCCAGGCACATAGATGAAATCGCCTACTTCAAAATCGTCGGGTTCGCCCTTTAAGTGGAAGGGGATCATGCCCCAGTTCATGACGTTGGAACGATAGCGCTTGGTGGCGTACTCCTTGGTGATGTTGGCAAGGCCGCCGATCACTCTCTGGCAGGAAGCCGCCTGCTCGCGGGCAGAACCGTCGCCGGGCTTGTTGGCATAAACCATGGAGCCGATCTCGATCTCGCCCACCTGCACATTCTCGGAGCCCGGAATGGTGGGGATCACGGCGTAGACATCCTTCAGGGCAGAATCCTTCTGCGCAGCATCGCCGCCGGATACGCGGACTCTTTCCGTCTGGTCCACGGCCTTGGACCGGCCTACGTATTCGGGATCTCTTCTGGAAAGGGTGAATTCAGCCAGGCCCAGAGGATTGGATCTGTAGGAGCTGGTCTCACCGGAGGGGATCAGCTCGTCTGTGGTCGTGACTTCATCCAGGATCTTGGAGCAGACCTTGAGGAGGATGTTGTCGGCCAGAGGCTCCAGTTCAGGCCAGGGCTTGATGTTGGGGCCGTCAAAGAGGGAAACCTCCGGCTGTGCCTTGCCGAAGCCCTGGTAAACGCGGGCCCTGTAAACTGTATCGTCATAATCGTGCTCAGGCACATTGCCCCAGACGTCGTACTCTGCCGCGGAGGTAAGGAGGCCGCCGTTGGCTGCGGTGGCTGCGATGGACCGGGCGTCCATAAGGGCTGCTGCCGCCATCTGGCCGTTGCCGGGCTTGGAGCCTTCTCTGTTGGGGAAGTTCCTGGTGGTATGACGGATGGACAGACCATTGTGCATGGGGGTATCGCCGGCACCGAAGCAGGGACCGCAGAAAGCTGTCTTGACAATGGCGCCTGCAGTCATCAGGTCTGCGATATAGCCCTTTCTGGCCAGGTCGATAAAGACCGGCTGAGAGGAAGGATAAACATCCAGGGAGAACTCGCCGTATCCGCAGCTTCTGCCGCGAAGCATGTTGGCAGCTTCCACAACGTTGGTATAGTTGCCGCCGGCGCAGCCTGCGATGATGCCCTGCTGGACCTGGAGCTTTCCGTCTTTGATCTTATCAAGAAGGGTGAAGTTTGCTCTTCCGTCTGCGATGCGGGCCGCTTCCACTTCTACGGTATGGAGGATATCCTCCAGGTTGGCGTTCAGTTCATCGATCTCATAGGTATTGGAGGGATGGAAGGGCAGGGCGATCATGGGCTTCACAGAGGACAGGTCTACATAGACGCAGCCGTCATAATAGGCTACCTCAGCGGGATCCAGCTTTCTGTAGTCCTGGGGCCTGCCGTGGCTTGTCAGATACTTCTGCGTATCCTCATCGGTTCTCCAGATGGAGGACAGGCAGGTGGTCTCTGTGGTCATAACATCGATGCCGTTGCGGTAGTCGGTCGTCATGGAAGTGATGCCGGGACCTACGAACTCCATGACCTTATTCTTGACATAGCCCTTTTTAAAGACCGCACCGATGATGGCCAGGGCAATGTCCTGGGGACCAACATAAGGAGCGGGCTGACCGTCCAGATAGACAGCCACAACGCCGGGATAGGCCACGTCATAGGTATCCTGCAGGAGCTGCTTGCCCAGCTCGCCGCCGCCTTCGCCGATGGCCATGGTGCCCAGGGCGCCGTAACGGGTGTGGGAGTCGGATCCAAGGATCATCTTTCCGCAGCCGGCCATGGTCTCACGCATGTACTGGTGGATGACGCCGATGTGAGGGGGAACATAGATGCCGCCGTACTTCTTTGCAGCAGACAGGCCAAACATGTGATCATCCTCATTGATGGTGCCGCCGACGGCGCAGAGGGAGTTGTGGCAGTTGGTCAGAACATAGGGCAGGGGGAATTTTTCCATGCCGGAAGCTCTGGCTGTCTGAATGATGCCTACGAAGGTGATGTCGTGGGATGTCATGGCATCGAAGCGGATCCGCAGGTTGTCCATGGACTCCGCCGTGTTGTGAGCCTTCATGATGGAATAGGCGATGGTGCCCTTTTTGGCTTCTGCAGGGGCCACTGCCTTTCCTGTCATCTGTTCCACTCTGGCTGCCTCAGCTTCAGGAACGATTTCTTTTCCGTTTACAAGGTAAACGCCGCCGTCATAAAGTCTGACCATTT
>CAMNJZ010000161.1 GCA_946541955.1 uncultured Lachnospiraceae bacterium
AAAAGGCTCTGCAGCAGGCCATGCCAAGGAAGGAGAAGAGGAAAAGCAGGACCAGGACAGGAGCGCCTGTCTCATCGCCTGTTTTGACGGCAGAAGTGGTCTCCTTTTTCTGCGTATTTCCGCCGGTCTCCTTGTCCCCGGAGGCGGCCTCCTCCTTCCGAAGCCGCAGGACAAAGGGCTCAGAATAGACATAGTAGTCGCCGCAGTTTTCCCCGTCCAGGGTCAGGCTTGTCTGACAGCGCCAGATCATCAGCTGGCTTCCGTCCTCCAGATCCTGGAGCTTTACGAGCTCTGCCTTCTGCAGAGGCTTCTCCTCCCCGGACTGGGTGATCCCGACGGGCTTTTTGACCGCACTTTCGGAAGCGGCGGTCAGATCGGCGGAGGGGATCTCCACCAGCAGATCGGAGGCGTACCAGGGAAAATCCGTCGTAAGACCGGTCACGGCCCGCAGATAATCCCTGGTAAAATAGGTCTTTTCCGTGTAGGTCCAGGGCCAGACGGTCAGCCCCCTGTGGCGGATGGCCTGTAGGACGTCGTCCGTCATCAGGTCTGCAACGGGATTACAGGTGGCGTTCCACCGGTCCACTACCCCAAAGAGCTGCTTAAGGGCCTCCGCCATGCCCTTTTCTTCGACCACGGTCCCGAGCATGGGATATTCGACGTCTGTAAAGAACGCCATGCCCAGGGCCCCGATGGAGATTTCCGGATAATCACGGTAGATGGCGTCCAGGATCTCCCCGTTGAAGGTAATGGTAAAGAACTGGTCCCAGGCGTCATAGGCATCCACCATCTCCTTATAGACAGGAATAATGGCGGGATTATAGCTCTTGATCTCCGTATCATGGATCAGGTCCTTCCCCTTGAAGGCTTTGATATAGTCCTCCAGGGTCGGCAGGTAATATTCCTTTTCCTCCTCCTGGCCATAGAGCGTCCCCTGCCTGCTTCTGTCGGCAGAGACCTCATTTGCCTTGGGGATTCTATCCCAGTCCAGAGGATACTCCGTGAGTTCTGCGTAGCTGTAGTTCTCCAGGTCGGCGTATTCTTCCACCGTCCCTTTCAGGATCATGAGGCGGTCCCCGGTATCGTCATGGTAGATAAAGAGCTTCCCGTCCGTACTCAGATGAATGTCATTTTCCACCGAGTCGGCGCCCCCCTGATAGGCCCCCTTTGCAGAATCCAGGGTATTTTCCACGTACTGTGAGGGGTCTCCCCTGTGTCCGATGATAAAGGGAATGCGAAGAAGAGAGGGCTTCTCATCCTGGAAGAGCTCTTCCGCCCCCAGGGCCATGTCAAACTCATCCACCACCACGCCGTTGACGCCCCTTGTATAGAGAGTCACCAGGGACCGCAGATCCGTATCCGATCTGACCCAGACGGTGGAGGCCAGAGACTGCAGGAGCCGGACGTTTTCCCGGCTGGCCGCTTCCTGGGACAGAAGGATCACCTTGCCATGGGCGCCGTTGGTGGAGGCGACCATATCCAGAAGGGCCTTCCTGTCGGGGTTTTTGACCTCCGTATAATCCAGCATTCCGCGGACATGGACGAGGTCCGCCACATCCCTCACCAGGTCACTGCCCGCAGGGTCCGAGACCACAAAGCAGTCCCGCAGGCCGTTGTCAGGGATCCAGGCCTTGAGGGCGTCCGCCGTTTCCCTATCCCTTATATAAAAGGCGGGGATCACCGTGGGAGATGTTGCCGCCACATAGGATCCAATGTCTTCAGAAAGGAGCTTTCCGTCCCTGTCGTAGACCTTCAGGTCCTTATCCAGCCAGACAAAGACCGTGGCCGGCCGCTCCCCCGCGCCTGCCACCTCCAGGGCCTTCTGGTCCGACCGCCAGGCGATGGTGGCCGCCATGGACCAGGAGGTATTGGGCTCGTAGACCTCGGAATAGGGCAGGGTCTCCCTGGGAAGGGTCTCCCTTTCCTCTTTGCCGCAGAGGGTGCAGGTTCTGTACCGCTCCCCTTCATGGTCCATGGCCGGCTCCGTCTCGACGATCCAGTCGCCCCATGCATGGGCATCCGGATCCTCCAGATCATATTCATCGACATGGGAGGGATCTCCCAGGCAGTGGACGATGACATAGCCGGGCTTTATGCAGGTGGCCTCCACCCGGATCTCATTGTCATAATCAAAGTCATGCTCGGCGACGATTTCCGCCGCAAAGGCCAGGCGATGGCTGTCCGCCTGCAGGGGCCTCACATCGATGGTGCCGTCCTCCTCTCCCTTATAAAGCGGGACAATGGTCTCATCCGTAAAAACATAGCCTTCCTCCGCTTCCAGTACGAACCAGACGGTATAGACTTCTCCTCCCACAAAGGGCTCTGTCTGAAGGCTGCAGGAATCATTGCTCCAGGAAGCGGCCCAGTGGGCCTCCTTTAAGGTCACGCCCGTGGTATAGCACTCTCCCTCCGGATCCTCCGGGGCATGGCCGCATTTGGGAGGCGAAATATAAAGCTCCACCTTCCCGATCTCCTTTACCTTCTTTTCCCCTGCCGCCAGGTAGGGGAGGGCCTCCTCTTTCGGGGTCTCTTCGGTCTCTGCGCCTTCCTCCACTGTCCCGGCAGGCGCCTGGCCTTCCTGGGCCCCT
>CAMNJZ010000162.1 GCA_946541955.1 uncultured Lachnospiraceae bacterium
GCGCCGCCGACTTCGGGGGTCTCCGAATCGCCGACCAGCTTGACGGCTTCGATGCCGCCGGCTTCGCCAACGGTCATGGTCAGCTCTACAGGACCGCCAAAGCCCTGCTCGGAGGCTGTGTACTCGCCGGGGATATAGGTTCCCTCAGCGCCTTCGGCGGTGGCTGTCTCGGTCTGGACCGGGGCCGCTGCCGTCTCCGCAGTGCCTGTCGAGGTGGTGGAAGGATCGCTTTCAGGTCCTGCGATCATGCTGTTGGTGAAATTCAATGCCAGCAGAATGACCAGGGAAAGAACTGCAGCGATGATACCCTTCCAGAAATCCTGTCTGGTAATGGGTGTCTTTTTCTTCATTTTCATTCTCCCTTTTTTAAATTTTTATCCCTGAGGATATTATGTTTACATTATGACACTTAATGATGCATAAATCCAATTATTTCTTATAAATTATAAACAAAAAAGCGTCTCTGTAAGATGCCGAAAAACGCAGCCCGTCCGCCGGGAAGGAAATGCCCTGCACAGGGCAGGGAGCCGGCCCTTCCGGCCGCCCTTTTCCACAGAAAAGGGCTCCGGCACAGGTCTGCCGAAGCCCCGGAAAGCCAGCCTGGGTATTTAATTGTCGTCCTTTTTCGCGTACCAGTCCTCCACGAACCGGATGAAGAGTCTGACAGCCCGGGACATGGATTTGGTCTCCCGGTACATGAAGTAGGAGCTGCGGTCCAGGATCCTGACGCTCATCTCTTCCTCCATCTTCTGCACCCTTTTGGTCACAGCAGAGCGCCGCCGTGGGGGGTGTGGCTGTCACCGCCCATGGAGAGTGAGTCGCCCATTGAAAATGCCCCTTTCTTTGATTTGGCTTGTTGTTGTTATATTCATTGTATTGGCAGGACGAAAAATAATAAAATTGTCTGTCAGAATCTCATCATTCCTTTTTTGCATTGCCAGATTTCAACTCCATCCAGGTATATTTACATGTAGGTATGGTTGTATACTGACATAGCCTTAAAGAATGATCCCATAGCTGAAACCTATTTCACTTTAGGAAGGGTCATTGCTAAAATAAATAGCAGATAGAGGAAACCTGAACAAACACTTTGAAAGATAGAGGCAGATCCTGCCAGGAGGAAAGAAATGGATAAGAAGAATATCTACAGCAACCTGTTTGGTCCCAGCATCAATGATAAGAGGAATATCCCCGGCGCCGTCGAAAGACAGCAGGCTCCTGCAGACAAGGAGCAGGAAGGCTTTGCCTCCATCGAAGATTACATCGAGCAGGCTTAAGAAGTCCGGGATAGAGACCATAAAAAGGAAATCAAAAGGGTGTGAAGAAATGACCGCGTTTCTTCACACCCTTTTTGCTGCCTGCAAAGGTCCTCTTCAGGGGCCGGCCTGTAAGGAAAGAGCGGCATGGCCGGAAACCCGGTCATGCCGCTCTTTCATTTCATTTTCCTCTTCACCGGGGGCCTTCCTGCCTTCCGGATCAGTTGTTCCTGTAGTAGTTGATCAGGCAGCCGTCCGCGATGATCTGTCTCTCATCGAGAGTCAGGTCGCCTGTGGAAACCGCGAACTTAGTGACCGTGCCGTCTGCCTTGACCACATAGGCGTCGAAGTCGTTGACGGCGCCCAGGATGTTCTTCCGGATGCCGGGAATGAATACATAGTCGCCCAGCTCCAGAACTTCGGGGGTCTTTGTCAGAAGGGGAGCCATGCCCCAGTTGATGCAGTTGGAGCGGTAGCGCTTGGTGGCGTACTCCATGGCAATGTTGGCCGCTGCGCCAAGGACTCTCTGGCAGGAAGCGGCCTGCTCGCGGGCAGAGCCGTCGCCGGGCTTGTTGGCGTAGATGGTGGAGCCGATGACGGTGTTGTCAGGATCGTTTGCAACGCCTGCCTTGTCCAGGGCCGCATAGACTGCCTTCACCTCGTCAGAGAGGCCCTTTCCGGCTTCCCGGTCTTCCTCCAGGCTGTGGATGGCCTTGGCCCTGCCGACATACTCGGGATCCTTGCGGGAAAGGGTGAACTCGGCAAGTCTCAGGGGATTGGACCTGTAGGAGCTGGTCTCACCGGAGGGGATCAGCTCGTCGGTGGTGGTCACAGGGTCTGTGATATAGGAAGCCACCTTGACCAGAAGGTCGTCGGACAGAGCGGGCTGCTCGGGCCAGTCCTTAATGTTGGGGCCCATCTTGAGCTCGTAGTCGGGCTCTGCCTTGCCGTAGCCGTTGTAGATCCTCTTCTCGTAGACGGAGCTGTCGAAGAAGTACTTGGGCGTCTGGTATTCCACATCCAGATCCGTAGCGGGGGTAAGCTTTCCGCCGTTGACAGCGGTGGCCGCGATGGAACGGGCATCCATAAGAGCCACTGCGGACATCTGGCCTTCACCGGGCTTGGAGCCTTCACGGTTGGGGAAGTTTCTGGTGGTATGGCGGATGGAGAACTCTCCGTTGGCGGGCGTGTCGCCTGCGCCGAAGCAGGGACCGCAGAAGCACTCGCGGATGATGGCGCCTGCGCCTGCGATGTCATAGAGGGCACCGTTCTTAAGCAGCTCTCTGTAGGCGGGCATGGA
>CAMNJZ010000163.1 GCA_946541955.1 uncultured Lachnospiraceae bacterium
GCGGCAGAGACATGACTTAAGGAAAATGAAGACAGAAATACCAGAAGCAATCAAAATAAAGGGTGCGAGGGTCCATAATCTGAAGAACATTGACGTGGAGATCCCCCTTCATAAAATCGTTGGCGTCGCCGGGGTTTCCGGTTCCGGCAAATCCTCCCTGGCTCTTGGCGTATTATATGCAGAAGGCTCCAGACGGTATCTTGAGTCTCTGTCCACCTATACCAGGAGAAGAATGACGCAGGCGGCCAAGGCAGACGTGGATGAGGTCCTGTATGTACCGGCTGCCCTGGCCCTGCACCAGCGGCCCGCCATCCCGGGGATCCGTTCCACCTTCGGTACAGGGACCGAGCTGCTCAACAGTCTGCGGCTTATGTTTTCACGTCTTGGCAGTCACAGGTGCCCCAATGGGCATTACCTGCCGCCTTCCATGGCAGTGGCAGCAGAGCAGGAGCTGGTCTGCCCTGTCTGCCATGCCCAGTTCTATGGACCTGGGGCAGAAGAGCTGGCCTTCAACAGCCAGGGGGCCTGTCCCCGCTGTGACGGAACGGGAATCGTTCATGTGGTGGATGAGTCTACCCTTGTGCCGGATGAATCTCTGTCCATTGACGAGGGGGCCGTCCTGCCCTGGCAGACCCTCATGTGGTCCCTGATGAAGGATATTGCCAGAGACCTGGGCGTAAGGACCCATGTCCCCTTTAAGGACCTGACGCCCAAAGAGCGGGACCTGGTCTTCCATGGTCCTGCCGTCAAACGGCATATGATTTATCAGAACCGGACAAGCGGCGCCGCAGGGGAAATGGACTTCACCTATTTCAACGCCATCTATACAGTGGAAAATGCCCTTTCCAAGGTCAAGGATGAAAAGGGCATGAAACGGGTGGAGAAATTCCTCCGCCTGTCAGA
This sequence comes from uncultured Lachnospiraceae bacterium, assembly GCA_946541955.1. GTDB lineage: Bacteria > Bacillota > Clostridia > Lachnospirales > Lachnospiraceae > CAG-791. Next base: position 904 of record CAMNJZ010000163.1, read on the forward strand.
ATGTCCTGACTGCGGCGGAACCAGACTCTCCGACAGGGCAAGAGCCCCGAAGATCATGGGCATCAGCCTCGCAGAGGCCTGTACCATGACCCTTTCCGAATCGCTGGACTGGGTATCCCGCGTGCCCTCCTCCATGCCGGAGGAAATGAAGCCCATGGCAAAGAGTATCTGCGATTCCTATAAAACGGTCGCAAAAAGACTGATGGATCTGGGCCTGTCTTATCTTACCCTGGACAGGGCCGCCTCTACTCTTTCCACAGGAGAGAGACAGCGAATGCAGCTGGCCAGGGCTGTCAGAAACCGTACGACAGGAGTCCTGTATGTGCTGGACGAGCCTTCCATCGGCCTGCATCCCGCAAACATCGTGGGACTTACCGGCGTCATGCACGACCTTGTCGCCGACGGCAATTCAGTCCTGCTTGTGGACCATGATATACAGATCCTCAAGGAGGCTGACTACCTGATCGAAATGGGCCCCGGCGCCGGCGCAGACGGCGGCCTCGTGATCGCCCGTGGAACGATCGAAGAGGTGGAACAAAATCCCTCCTCCAAAATCGGTCCCTTCCTGAAGGAAGAGAAACCGGCAGCGAAAGAAGAAAGTGCCGGGGATCTGTTTTCCCTGGGCTCTATTCATATGAAGACGACGCCCATTCATACAGTGAAGCCTCTTGATATCAAAGTCCCCAAAGGAAAGCTGACGGTGGTCACCGGCGTATCCGGCTCCGGCAAGACCACCATGGTCCTGGAGAGCCTGGTCCCGGGGCTCCTTGCAGCAACTGCAGGACAGAAGCTCCCGCCCCATGTGTCCCTCCTGGAGGCAGATGGTATAAAGCATGTGAAGCTGATCGATGCTTCCCCCATCGGCATCAATATCCGTTCCACCGTAGCCACCTATGCCGGCGTCCATGATGAGCTTCGGAAGATCTACGCCAGAAACCAGGCTGCCAGAAAGTACGGCTACAAGGCGGGCGATTTCTCCTATAATACAGGAAAGCTGCGCTGCCCTGTCTGTGACGGGACCGGGTCCATCAGTCTGGACGTACAGTTCCTGCCGGACGTAGAGATCCCCTGTCCGGAATGCAAGGGATCCCGCTACGGAAAGGAGGCCTGGAAGGTCAGACACAGCAATAAGGCAGGGGAGGAAAAATCCCTGCCTGACCTGATGGATATGGATGTAAAGAGAGCCCTGGCCTTTTGTAAGGACATGAAGAACGTGGCGCCCAGACTTGCCGTTCTGCAGAGCCTGGGTCTGGGATACCTGACGCTGGGGGAAGAGACGCCCAGTCTTTCCGGCGGGGAGGCCCAGCGCCTGAAGCTGGCCAGTGAAATGGGAAAAGGACAGTCCGATTCCCTCTTTGTTTTTGATGAACCCACCATCGGCCTCCATCCTCTGGATGTCATGACCCTGATGGAGGTGTTCCAGACGCTGATCGGCCATGGGGCAACGGTCGTGGTCATTGAGCATGATCTGGATGTGATCCGCAGGGCAGACTATATCATCGATATGGGCCCTGGCGGCGGAGAGGAAGGCGGCAGAGTCGTTGCCTGCGGCAGCCCTTCTGAGATCAAAAAATCCCCCGGAAGCATCACCGGCAGATTCCTTTAAAACATGAGTCCCCTTCTCTGCTTTGGTCAAGGAGCAGAAAAGG
>CAMNJZ010000164.1 GCA_946541955.1 uncultured Lachnospiraceae bacterium
GACCACAATATGTAGTAAATAAGCCGTTTTTCGCTAAAAACAGAGGGATTCCCATCACCGGGGCAGTTCATGCTCCAGGTGGCGGGAACCCCTCTGTTTGTATGTGGAAACTTATCCACTTTTTTCACAGCCCCTTTTTTCATACGCTGTTATTTCACAGCCCCTGTCTGTTATTCGGGCAGATTTTCCCTGCCGCTCAGGACCGACTGCAGCATGGAGGCGATCCGGAGCGTAAGATGGCTCTGGGGATCGTCCAGGGAGATGGGCAGGAGCTTTTTTATGGCCTGAATGCGGTAGAGGATGGTATTGCGGTGGACATAAAGGCTTTCAGAGACGGCCTTGATGCTGCCTTCGCAGGCCAGATAGGTCTCCAGGGTCTTCATATATTCGGTGCCGTGGGAGGCGTCATATTCCAGGACAGGGCCCAGGGTCTCATAGCAGAAGGACTCCAGAAGCTCCCTGTCGTCCACCATGTAGAGGAGACGGTAAACGCCCATTTCAGCGAAATAAACAGGACTGGTCTTGCGGGCCAGGGCCATGCCTGCCGCGGCCCTGGCTCTGCGGTAGGCCTTCTGCAGATTCTGGATATCCGTTACAGGATCGCTTACCCCGATGCAGACAGGCAGGTCATACATCCTTTTTCGGATCCTGTCGGAAAACTCTCCCAGGATCTCCCGGCAGTGGGATTCGGCCAGGGCGTTCATGACGATCACAAAGAAGCCGTCATAATAAAAGAAGTGGCCGTTATGGGTCAGACCTGCCAGAAGGATCTGCATCCTGTAAGAAAGCCGGCGCCGTTCCACCGTATCCATCCTGTCCAGACTGCCGGTGGTCACCAGGGCGATCTGGAAAGTTCCGTCCAGATCAAAGATGGCCCGCAGGTCCGCTTCATAGCGGTTTCGTTCCTCGGGCTTTTCCAGGGCCCGGATCAGGGCGGCGCTGATCTGCTCATCTGCCTCCGACTGGAGGAAGATGCGGATACTGACGTCCTTGATCAGATCGGCCAGATAGACCTCCCAGGGCACGATCAGAAGGGGAAGATCGTTTTGATCGCAGAAGGAGACGACGGAGGGCGGCATCTCCTTTACATAATAGCCGGTATTGACCAAAAGCCCCGCCGCGCTCCTTTCATGGAGACTTTTGACCAGGGCCAGCTGGGTTTCTTCAGTCTGGAAGCCCAGGCCTGTGGTGACGGCCAGCTCCTTCCCGGAAAAGTGCTGGAGGATCGTCATGTCCTCCACCATTAAGAGCCAGCTGATGGAATTGGACCAGCCCTTCTTTCCGGCCTTCAGCTCGATCTTGTATCTGTCTCCTCCGACGATCAGCATATCCTCAATTGTAAAGCCCATAACATTCCCCCCGAAATGCTTTGTATTTATGTCCCGCTTTATTGTAGCAGAAAGCATGGGAGCCTGTCCACTGTATTGTGCTTACAGCACAAAAAACTGCAATATATTGAGACTCCCGGCCCGTGGTATCCATATACCATTGTGATACTATATAAACAGAAGGAAAGAAATAGTTAAGGGATTCGCAGCGGAGGCTGCCTTTCATATAAAGGAGGTAGTAAAAATGTCAATCCAGGAAGTAATCAATTACGAAAAGCTGAGCAATGAATACAGAACGCCCGAATGGATGCGCGCAGAACGGTATGAATTCTGTGACGCCCTCTATGGAGACAGGGCTGAAAAAAGAGGCGGCCTGGTCAGAATCATGACAGCGCTTCTCCTTTCCATCTTATAAGTATAAAAACATCCTGCGCCGCCGGCTGATCCCAGCCGGCGGTTTTCTTTTGTGCGGGCAGGGAGTCAAGCGGCGCCCGCATGGTTTCCCAACTGCCCATCAGGCTGAAAAAAAAGTGGGAAGTCCACTGGCTTTTTGGTAGAATACAGGATGAATGTGTGAAAAATCCAAAACAGGAGCAAAGACAAATGAATTTAAGTACAGTAAAACCCGGACAGTCTGCCCGGATCCTGGAAGTCGGCGGAGAAGGGGCGCTCCGTCAGCACTTTCTGGATATGGGCGTTATTCCCGGTGCGGAGGTGACCGTTACCAAGCTTGCACCGCTGGGAGATCCCATGGAGATGCGGATCCATGGCTATGAGCTGACCATCCGTCTGGCAGATGCAGAAAATATCAGCATAGAAATGCTGGACAAAACCGACAGCGGCCAGAAGGAGAAAAAGAAACGGGCAAAGAGGGAGCACCCCGGTCTTGGCGAGGAAGGCCGCTTCCATCCCAAGGGGACCGGCAATCCGCTTCCTGCGGGGACCATCCTGACCTTCGCCCTGGTAGGCAATCAGAACAGCGGCAAAACGACCCTGTTCAACCAGCTGACCGGGGCCAACCAGCATGTGGGAAATTTCCCCGGCGTGACCGTAGACCGTAAGGACGGCCAGATCCGGGGCCGGAGCGATACCCTGATCACAGACCTGCCCGGCATTTACTCCATGTCTCCCTATTCCAGGGAGGAGCTGGTCTCCAGAGACTTTGTCCTGGACAATCATCCCAAAGCCATCATCAACATCGT